>VMGA01000026.1 GCA_007376345.1 Microgenomates group bacterium Gr01-1014_16
GGCGAAGACGGCTACGCGCTTAAAGAAGAAGGATACAACGAAAATTATGCTTGTGAAAATCCTCAAGTTGTCCAAAGTGGCCAATACCCAACAACTTTTGTTAGCGGATTACTGGCCAAATTGCACGACATTGGCAAATACAACGACCCTGAAGTAACTGCGTCACTTTCAACTTCCTGCGGAAACTGTCAACATTATCGCAAGCGCTAATTACCATACTAGGTAGTATTATAATTATCACTTTATCCTGGGAAATAAAGATGCCTCGCTCTTAATTTTCGGTCCGGCAAATTGTTTTAATATCTTCTCCGCCGTTTCCGGCAAAAACGGCTGCAAACCAGTCGCGATTTTCCTGATTGCGTCAACGTAGTTTTTCAATACATCTTCCAACTTATCTTGTTCCAGTTTCCACGGCTGATCCTTCTCGATTTGCTTATCCAACCCCGAAATCCTCTCCCAAATTATTTTTATCGCCTCATCAAACCTAAATTCATCCAAAAATTTATTTTGCTCAGCTGCTTGCCCTGAGCTCGTCGAAGGGTCAAACTGTGCAACTTTTTCCGCCAATTTTGCGACGCGCGCAATAAGGTTTCCCAACCCATTTGCCAAATCGGCATTATATGTTTCGTTGAATTTTTGCCACGTAAAATCACTGTCCTCCCATGGGTGAACTTTTGCCAAAAGATAATACCGCAGTGCATCCGTCCCGTATTTATCGGTAATTTCGTTTGGTGCAATTGCAGTACCGGCGCTTTTGGAAATTTTTTGCCCGTTGACTGTTATAAACCCATGGATAAACACCTGTTTTGTATTCGGCAACCCTGCGGACAACAACATCGCCTGCCATATGGCGGTTTGCTGCCTTAGATTGTCTTTTCCGGCGGTCTGAATCCCCGGCCAGAATTCCTTGAACTTTTTTTCGTCCTTCGGCCACCCCAAAGCGGAAATATAATTTACAAGGGCGTCAAACCAAACATACATTACCTGGTCTGGATCATCCGGAATATCCACGCCCCACGGCATTTTTTTCTTCAATCTCGACACGCTAAAATCGTCCAAACCTCGTTTTACAAACTCCTTAATTTCGTTGTATTTTCCCTCAGGTACCACAAAATTCGGATTTTTTTCATAAAATTCCAAAAGCGGTTTCTGGTATTTAGAAAATCTGAAGAAATAATTCTCTTCTTCGTAAATCTCCAACTCGAGGCTAGAATGAAACTCACACTTCCCATCCACCAGCTCCGAATCGGTCTTTTCCAATTCACACCCCACGCAATATTTAATTTTGTAATTCTTTTTATAGATATCCCCATTTGCCAAACATTTCCGCCAAAACTCCTGTGCCGCCGCGATATGTTTCGAATCCGTAGTTCTTATAAAATTATCGTAATCCAGGTTAAGGGTTTGTTTTAAAGCGTCGAATTTCGCTGCGTACTCGTCACAGTATTCCTGCGGGTCATTCCCAAGTTCCTGCGCTTTTCTGTAAATCTTTACCCCGTGCTCATCCGCGCCGAAATTATGGAATACGTCTTCTCCCAGCAACCTGTGATATCTGGCCAGGACATCCGCTTGCACAATCTCTAATGCGAACCCAATGTGCGGCTCCGCGTTAACATACGGGATTGTCGTTGTTATGTAATATTTTTTAGTACTCATAGTTCGTTTATGACTTCTCCCAATTTTAATCCAAATCTCTCCTGCGCGCTGCCGAGGTTGACAGCCAGCTCCAGCAAATCACTGCTGCCGTTCAAGATCAATGATGTGCCGACTGGCGCGTCACTAAACGTTTTTACTAAAGGCAACCCAAACGTATTTTTACCCCAAACTTTGGCATTTCCGTAGTGGTCAATGTGTAATACTTGTCCGTCTTTAAACTCCAGTCTCAATATATCTTTAATTTCAACGCCTTTTAGTTTCTCTCCTTGTGCCAAACGAACCGCCAGTTTTATAAACACATCCCGGCCATGAAACGTATTTGAAATATTGTCCTGCTCCTCTACTCTCCAAATTTTTTCAATTCCGTCAGCCGAGGCCGCAGGGTACAACAATCCATTGTCCGGTCCCACAAACCAGAATTTTTTAGTTTTAATAACTATGCCTGCCCGCTCGCTTCCGACGCCCGGATCTACAATCCCCACATGAATCGTCCCCGGCGGGCAAAACTTGGCCAACTGCCATATCCCGTACGCCCCCTCGACAATGGAATACGCCTCCACATCGTGGTTTTCTACTAATTGGCCGTCATAACCCAAGCCTGCCACAATCACTTTTAGCTGACTTGTGGCAAACCCGTCCCCAAGGTCGGTTGTAATTGTGATAATAGATGTTTTCATAATTAGCGTTGTGTCCCCCTCTTAAGTTAAGAGGGGGACTAAGGGGGCGTTATGAAACTAAAAAACCCCGCCTCTGCGGGGCTTAGGTCACAAAAACGCCCCGCTTCAACAGGTCATCATCATTCCCATAGCGACGACGTTTTTGTCCATTGGTGCAATTATACATGATATACTTCCCCCATGGCAAATGTTTATATTCCCTCGCCAGAAATTCTTCGTAAATACGCCCAAGTATTGGTCAACTTTGCCCTCAACTCGGGCAAGGGTATTAAAAAAGGCGAAGTCGTCCGCGTCACCGCCGGCGAATCCGCCAAGCCACTATTTGTGGAAATCAGAAATCAGGTTGTCCGCTCCGGCGGCCATTTCATTTACAACTATCAGCCCGACGATATTTACCGGGAATATTATGAATTGGCCTCCGAATCACAATTAAAGTTCTTCGCCGCCAAATATTTCCAGGGCATTGCCGATCAGATCGACCACTCTATCTCTATCATTTCCGAAGCTAATAAACACGAGCTGGAAGGCATCGATCCCAAAAAAATCATGCTCAAAAGCAAGTCCGGCAAACCCTTCAAGGATTGGCTAGACATCAAGGAAAACGCCGGCAAATTTACCTGGACCCTGGCACTTTACGGTACCCCTGCCATGGCTGCGGAGGCCAAAATGCCGCTTGATAAATACTGGGACCAGATAATAAAAGCCTGTTTCCTGGACGAATCAGACCCAATTTCCCACTGGAAAAAAGTATTTAAGGAAAACGACCGGGTTCGCGCCAAACTCAATGCCTTAAAAATAGATAAGCTGCATATTTTGGGTGATGGAGTGGATCTTTGGGTCAAAATCGGCCCCGGCCGCAAGTGGCTGGGCGGATCAGGCCGCAACATTCCCAGTTTCGAGGTTTTTATCTCCCCAGACTGGCGGGGAACCACCGGCCGCATCGAGTTTAACCAGCCGCTGTACCGCTACGGCAACTTAATAGAAAACATCAAACTTGAATTTAAACACGGACTTGTCATCAAAAGCTCCTCCTCCAAAAACTACTCCGTTCTGCGGGAAATGATCGCTACCAAAAATGCGGACAAAATAGGCGAATTTTCCCTGACCGACAAACACTTGTCCCGCATTGACAAATTCATGGCCGAAACCCTCTTCGACGAAAATATTTCCGGGCCCAATGGCAACACCCACATCGCTCTGGGCAGTGCTTATCAGGACTCTTACGATGGCGATCCCGCCAAGGTCTCCAAAAGCCGGTGGCAAAAATTGGGCTTCAACGACTCCGTAGTCCACACCGATATGATTTCCACCACCCGCCGCACCGTCACCGCCCATCTCTCCGACGGCTCATCCAGGGTAATATACAAAAACGGTATTTTCGTAATCTAACAACGAATGACTATGAATGACTACGAATGCCAATGAATGACTTAACTTTACTATCCCATTTAGAAGACCATTCTTCTGCCATAATTTTCTCCATCGCCATCTTCCATCCCTCCCTTTTCAACTCCTGCTGCACCGCCGCAATTGTTGCACTGGATACTTTGACATTTTCTTTGATATTTTCGTAACTCCGTCCTTTTGCCAGCCAATACGCGATGGCGACTCTTTTGCTCACCGCCTCTAGTTCCGTTTCAGATAATAAATCACCAAATATTTTCTCTGCGTCCTCTTTTGTTTTAGTATCTGCAATCAATTGATACCACATCCCGGTTATCTGTTTTCCCAACACCACACTAATCTTTCTCTTAGACACCTGCATTGCCCGGATACTACTTTAATTGACTAAAGTAATCAACCCGATTATTGCCAGCCACGCTCCTACAGATATCCAATCCAACATCCCCAATCTTTGCATTATTAAAAACCCCCACAGTCCTATTGTCGTTATCAGGCCGTATCTGCTGTTTTTCCACATCCAGCTGGCGGTAAAAAATAGTCCTCCCAGCAGCAATATATTAGCCAACATTTCCGTTTGCCAGCTCGGTGCCAATATCCAAACAACCACCACGACCCCCGCCAGCATAGCCAGCCCTATCCCCAAAGTCATATAATATCTTCGTGTCCTCACAACTGCTAACTATCATATCAATAATCATCGGATTTGCAGTCAGCCTCTGGCTGATCCGCCGCTGGCTCACTCAAAAAACCTCCGATCCGTTGTTATCTCAATGGTTGACATCGGTTTCATCTTCATTAGACAGCTCCACTCGTCTAATGGCCGACGTCCAAAAAAGCCTGGGTGAAATGTCCGAGGTTGGCCGCGGCATCAAATCCCTTCAGGACTTTCTGGCCTCTCCAAAGCTGCGCGGCGGCCTGGGCGAGGAAATTCTCGGTCAAATGATCGGCGAGACCTTCCCCAAAAACGCCTTTCATCTCCAGTACCGTTTCAAATCCGGGGTCATTGTAGACGCCGTTCTCAAAACCGACGCCGGCTTGCTCTGTATAGATTCCAAATTCCCCATCCAGGAATTCAATGTTTCTGACATTAAAAAGCACATTAGCGATATCGCACATAAATATATTCTTCCGGAAGAGGGCACCATGGACTTTGCACTAATGTATATTCCTTCCGAATCCACATACTACGAAATAGTCAGCAATCGTGAACTAACTAATTATTCCAGGTCTTTGCGTGTATATCCCGTTTCCCCAAACACTCTCTACGCTCACTTGCAAGTTTTACTTCAATCTCTCCAGGGCAAAGAACTCGAAGCCAAATCTAGATCTATTTTACAGTCCCTTCGTGCCGCCCAAAAAGATTACGACAAAGTTTCCGAAAACATCGGCCTCTTAAACCGCCATCTAACGAACGCCTTCAACCAAATGTCCCACGTCAGCTCAACATTCACAGTACTTGGACAAAAGATTAATTCCCCTACAACCTCCTCCTTGCCCTTCCGTAGCTCGAAGAGCGAAAGAGGGGCTCAAAAAATTAACCATGCCTCAACTCACCAGCTTGAGACGGGAGATTAAATCTCTCGCCGATCCAGTTCGCGCGAAACATTCGTTAAGGTTTTTTAAAACTGGTCCGGGCGAATATGGGGAAGGGGATAAGTTTTTAGGATTGACCGTCCCGCAATGCCGCCAACTGGCTCGCAAGTACAAAGATCTATCTTTTCCGGACATCACTAAGCTCCTGCATTCCGAATTTCATGAAGAACGCCTAATCGCTTTATTAATCCTAGTTCACAAATTTGCAAATCGCACCGACCGAGGCAACACGCAAATTTCCAATTTTTATCTCAAAAACACTCGTTATATTAACAACTGGGACTTGGTGGATTTGTCAGCTCCCAAAATAGTCGGCGAATATCTTTTAAATAAACCACTAGACATATTATTTAAATTGGCCAAGTCCAAAAGCCTTTGGGAACGGCGCATCGCCATCCTGGCCACCTTCGCCTTTATTTACAAAGGCGATCCAAATCCGACTCTCCAGCTTGCTGAAACACTGATAACTGACGAAGCTGATTTGATACATAAAGCTGTGGGGTGGATGCTGCGCGAAGTGGGCAAACGCTGCAGCCAAAAAGTCCTCACCGATTTTCTTGACCGGAATTACAAATCCATGCCCCGGACAATGCTGCGTTATAGCATCGAGCGCTTCCCAGAATCTCTTCGCCTCAAATATCTCACCGGACAGGTCTAATATCCAAATTCCACTTATATCTTTCAAAAATTACCCGTGCCTGGTCAAACAAACCTTCCTGCCCCAGCACACAAAACGATCTGATGATTTGATCGCTGAAAATTGCCGGAATCTCAAACTCATGACCGCCTATTATTACCACAATATTTGATACGCCTCCCCAAAACCGATTTCCCGAAATATCCCAGGAGTCAACTTGTCTCAATTTTGGAACATCCAACCCCAGTTCGCTAGCCAGATCCATATCAAAATAGGAAATATCTGCTCCTGAATCAACAAGGCAAAGAACTGGATTTTTTAAGCTCGTGTTTTTATATCGAAAGTAAGTTTCTATTAAAGGCCTTTTCGACAAACCCGGCAGTTTGACGTATGGAAAATTCATTTACCTACACTTAGAGTTACAATATTCCTAAAGTTTTTCACAACCGGCATAAGAACAACCGATCCTGAAGGTAATTTTTCAACTTTCTTATTAACTTCTCTAAGGTTTTTTCCCTTGGCCACCAGTTTTTTATAATCCGCCGAAATCGCCACCCACCCAGACGTCGCCCCTTTTAATACTTTCGTCAAATCAATCATAACGATAGTATATCATTAAGGGTATAATCACTGCATGAAGTCAGTTTTAATCACTGGAATTTCTCGTGGAATCGGCAAAGCAATAGCCATGAAACTTAGCTCTGATGGTTATTTTATTCATGGCACTTACAGCACTTCTCAAAGCGAAGCAAATGAGTTGAAAAACAAATTAAAAAACATGGAAATTTACCAAGTAGATTTCTCCGACCGTAACCAAACCCTTAATCTAATAAAAAGTCTAAAAGACATCAAACTCGACGGTTTGGTAAATAATGCCGGAACTATTATTTTTGAAAAATTCGACAATCTAGAAATTACAAACTGGGACAAGGTTCTCGAAGTAAATCTCTCCGCACCTTTTATCCTCAGCCACGCCCTTCGAAACCAATTTAATTCAGGAGCCACAATTGTAAACATTGCCAGCACGGACGGCATGACTGGTTCATTTGCCAGTATTTCATACTCTGCAAGCAAGGCCGGATTAATCAACATCACTCAAAGCTTGGGTAACATTTTTGGCCCAAGAAAAATCAGAGTGGTCGGAATTGCACCGGGTTGGGTAGGAACAGGTATGGACTCGCCAGCGATTAAGGAAGCAATGGAGACTAACCCATTAGGAAGAAACGCCGACCAGAAAGAAATAGCCAATGTGGTCGCTTTTGTTATGTCCGAAGGCGCCAGCTTCATTAATGGAACAACGATCAAAGTGGATGGGGGATATACTAACGTCGAGCCAATATTAAAAAAAGAAGCGGAATCCTTATGAAATATCGCACGCTTGGCAAAACTGGATTAAAAGTTTCGGAAATAGGCATGGGGACGTGGCAACTGGCCAACGACCCCGGCTGCTGGATCGGGGCTGACTTAGGTGAAAGTCTAAAAGCCATTTATAAATATGTTGAACTCGGCGGCAACTTTATCGACACGGCCTGGATTTATGGATATTCCGAAGATCAACCAAACAGGCACCCTTCTGAAGAACTGATCGGCAAGTTTTTGAAAGAATCAGGCAATGTGATCAGCTAGTTATCGCCACCAAAGTTCCCGGCAAAAACATGAAGTGGCCGGCCTTCAAAAATATTCCAATATCGGAGGTCTTTCCAAATGACTGGATAGAAAAATGTGTCGATGACTCATTAAGAAGTCTTGGAGTGGATCATCTTGACTTGGTTCAATTCCATGTGTGGCAAGATGATTTTATAGATGACGACGGCTGGAAAAATACGATTCAAAAAATAATGAAATCAGGCAAAGTTCGTTACTGGGGCATATCTGCCAACGATTATCAGCCATCCAATTGCTTTCGAGCGATAGACACAGGACTTATCTCAACAATCCAATTTATCTTCAACATTTTTCATCAAAAACCCACAGAAAAATTATTACCATATGCTGCCAAAAACAACGTTGGTCTAATTGCCCGCGTTCCCCTGGACGAAGGGGGACTAACAGGAACCATGGTGGTAGATACCAAATTTGCAGACGGCGATTTTCGCCAGCACTATTTTTCTTCCGATCATCTTTTGGAACTTGTCACCCGCACCGACAAATTAAAGACTCTTCTTGGGCATGAAGCCAAAACCCTTCCGGAATTAGCACTCCGCTATATCTTGTCCTGGCCGGAAATCACCACTACCATTCCCGGAATCCGCAGAGTTAAAAATGCCCAAACTAACACCTCCGTTTCCGACGGCCATAAATTATCAATCAAACTTATGCAGGAACTCAAAAACCACGTCTGGGAAAGAAACTTCAATAACGATCACGGCCACGACCCATGGCTAGCCTCCTCTAACTACATAGAACCCTAAACCACCTTAAACACCACCAGCATCAGCAAGAACGCAATTATTGCCACTCCATACGCGATTGCCACCTTGACGTTGAAATCAGCCCAGTCTATTCCTTGGGGTTTTGTTTTTTTTACTGCCATATTTTTAGTCTTAACCAGTAAGCTAAAGCTAAGGATAATATAATCGAAACGGCATTCACTGTCAATAATTTAACTCGTTTTTTCTTGCTCATCCTGACTGGCGAAATAATAGACACAAAAATGGCTCCTACCCATCCAGCCGAAAGGTTTACAAATAAATCTGAAAAAATTTCTAACCAAATTTTACCCACAAACTTATTGTACCCGAATTTTGGCAATGCTTTCCACGCATAGCCACGCCGCGGCTGACCCAAAACCCTTCTTATTAATCCTAAACGGCACTACCCATTCTGGTCTTTTTAAGAACACCAGAACGCAATAATTCTTCCCTGTTGCCCATTCGTCCGACCCGAATATTTCAATCGCCTTGTTCATGTCAGTTAGCTCCTTCACATTTTCGACTTCTGCCATCGCCGTTACTGGTTTCCCTGCGTCTTTAAAATAAATCTTGTCTCCCGCACTAACTTTCCCCCACGGAGCGGACTTGTTTTTCGACCATCTCGATTCAATCTTCTTCTCCCCACTCAAAATCTTGTCCACCAATTTCAAACGGGGATTCATAATTGCCACATGGTCCATAACTATACGCTAGACGCTAGTAACTAGACGCTCTTTTAAGGCCGTCGTTACAAACACACTCCTATGATACCTCGACATTCCGTGTTCACGTATCGCATTTATGTGATATTTTGTTCCATATCCTTTATTTGATTTCCATCCGTACATCACGTACTCATCATGCAATTTCTTCATGTGCTGATCTCGTACAACTTTGGCCACAATACTTGCCGCCATCACTTCCGGAATCTTCGTGTCCGCCTTGATCACGCTCTGAACGCTAGACGCTAGTCTCTGAACGCTAATTTTAAGGTTTCCATCCACAATATATTTGTCTGCCTCGATTCGTCTAATTAACTTCTTAAAAATCTGTTTATTTGCCCACCCCATTCCCCGGTTATTTATCTG
>VMGA01000027.1 GCA_007376345.1 Microgenomates group bacterium Gr01-1014_16
ACCCGTAGAAAAGTGCAATACAACTCCTTGGTACACAAAGACCTCATCGGACAGGTCTTTTTAGTTTACATCAAACTACCCCGAAGTGCGAAACTCGTGTCCCCCTAATCCTCCTAATTCCTCTAATCCCTCTCGTAATAAACCCACATGAAAAAAGCCGGTTTCAAAATCTCCCCCGCCTGCTCCATGGGCACCAACCGCACCTCTCCCTAATTTTTCCCCTAATTCTTCTAAGTAATACAGCTAGACAAAATTTGTGCTAGATTATTTTTCGGAAAAAGATCGTGAGGATAGATTTCCAAAAGCTTAAGTTTATAAGTTTTGGCAATCCTAAGCTTCAGTTTTCTAAGTTGGTCATATCTCTTGTGTTCTCCAAAGAGACCAAAAAATTCAATCCAATAATCACCAATCATAAAATCAGCGCTTAACCCGTGATTACATGGATAATAAACCCTTCTTCTATGTTCTATTTTTCTCGCAAACATCCAGTCATCAATTATCTTTTCTGCTAGAGAATCGCATTGATGTCCGTCCTTTGCAATGTGTCGATTTGCAAACATAACGGGGTTAGGCTCAAAACCCGCCGCTATAATTGCTTCGTTCCAAGTGCCAAACCTAGATCGAACCGCGTGGTAATATCCTATTTCATTTTTGAATGGAACCCTGCCTTCTCTTGAAAAAAAGTCATTAATCTTTCCAAGTAGGACTTCCCGTGGGATGACAGAAGCTCTATCCTTGCACTCTCGGGAACAGTATTTCTCACGGGATTTAAATAGTTTACTGCAATGTGCGCACACCTTGGTCACCCCGTGTTCTCTTGGATACTTCTTATTGTTTACTAAAGCTGCGCATCTCATGGAACAAAATACAACTCCAAACCTGCGAAATTGATCACGTCGTCTCCTTACTCGGACATTGCAACCATCTCTATAGCACTTAGTCTCAATTTGTAGATTTTTTGCCGCATTTTGACACTGTAGAGAACAGTATGTTTTCCAACCAAATTTATTAGCCTCGTTTATTCTTCCACGAGAGCGATCTACTTCTTTTCCGCATTTTGCACACGGAACTCGAATCAACATCCCCTTAATTTAATACCAAATCATACCCGAAGTCAAGACAACCTATAGTGTCGGAGTGCGGGGAATTGGACCCCGTGCCTCTCGCACCCCATGCGAGCGTTCTACCGATGAACTACACTCCGATAAGATTGTATTTTACCCTACTTCAGCCTAAAATCGAAACTGTGATTTCGACATTTAAAGAAACCCTAACCAGCCTTCGGGATCCGAAGTATTTTGAGGTTATCGCCAAAAAGACCGTTAAGCAGTCCCTCTGGTACTGGGGCCGTTATGTTCAGCTCTTCGCCCTCATCCCCACAGTCTTGGCCATCTTCACTCTGACTTATTACACTCCCCAATTCCCCCGCCTGGCCAAGCAATACCTGCCCGAGGCTGATCTCACGGTCAAAGACGGTCTGGCCTCGACTTCCCTCCAGCAACCGTTTGTGGCCAACCTCGAAGACGTAGTTTTTATTATCGACACTACCGGTGACTCATCCCTTAACAAACCCGGAGTAATGATTACCAAAGACAAGTTTATTTTCCGCTCACCGGAAGGCGACACCCAAACCCAGTCGTTAAAAGATTTAGGCGACTTTCATTTTGATAAATCCGCCGCCACCTCCTGGATCTCCTCGCACCAGTTTCAGATTTGGCTGCTCGGTTTCCTGCTCATCGTCCTTCTTGCCGTCATCTTCAGCCTGTCTTATGTATCGTTTAACATTCTTTTATTTTTATTCTGGGCGGCGATAATGTGGCTAATCAGCCGCCTACGTCATCGCAAGTTTTTATTTTTTACCGGTTTCAAAATCGCCGTCCACGCCTCCGTCCTCCCCCTCATCATCTCCGCCCTGACTTTTATCTCCTCCAGTCAACTAATTTTCTTCCTAAATCTTTTCCTCTTTATTTTCTACACCGTTTCCTGGTATCATAGTCTCACAACATGATCTCTCCCTGGCCCTTATTCAAAGAATCCATCAGCCTTTTTCTCAAAAACATCAAATACCTCCTCAAATTCTGGCTGGTCAGCGTGCTTATAAATTACCCCCCAATTATTTTAGTGGCCGTAATTGCCATGATTTCTCTTGCCCCTATTTACTCTCGCACCCTTTCTTCTTCACCCACATCATTAACGTGGTTAATTTATGTCGCCGTTCCTATTGGCCTAGGTTGGATTATTCTGGCACTTTGGCTCGGCGCCGCCGGTCTGGTCCAGGCTTATTCCGTAACTACTTCCACAATTCTCCCCATAAAAGGCCTCCTTTCCCAGGGCTGGAAAATTGTCGGAAAAGTTTTGGTAACGGGACTTTTGACCGGTTTAGCCGTTGCGGGAGGGTTTTTACTTTTGATCATTCCGGGTTTTATTTTCTCTTACTGGTTCGCCTTCACTAATCAGATCGTGGTCATCGAAAATCTTTCCGGAACCGCTGCACTTTCGAGGAGCAAACAACTGGTCAAGGGTAGATTTTGGAAAACCGTTTGGTACCTTCTTTTTCCCACAGCCATAATTATTGCTTATTTTTTTGTTACTTCCGCCGTTACCGCCGCCATTCCCAAACCCTCTAAAGCAATTTTTGAAGCGGTCTTCTCTCTTATCACACTGCCGTTTGGCATCGTCAGTCTCATCTACTCCTTCCTCGTCTACCGCGAATTCGCCAAGTAACTCTTGCATTTTATTTCTAGGCTTGTATATTGGGGGCAGTCATGGCTCTGGATCAAAAACTACAGGCGATTAAAATCGCCATGGAACAGATTGAAAAACAATTCGGCAAGGGATCGATTATGAAGTTTGGCGAAAAAGGCGACAAAATGAATGTTGAAGTTATTTCAACAGGCTCCATTGCCATAGATATCGCTTTAGGCGTTGGCGGGTTTCCCAGGGGGCGCATTACCGAAATTTACGGCCCCGAGGCATCAGGAAAGACAACGATTGCCCTGCACTGCATCGCCGAGGCCCAAAAAGCCGGGGGAACCGCGGCCTTTATCGACGCCGAGCACGCCCTGGATCCCAGTCGAGCCGAAGCTATGGGCGTAGACATAAACAATCTCTATATCTCTCAGCCCGATACTGGTGAACAAGCCCTGGAAATCGTCGAAACTCTAATTCGCTCCGGCGCCATTGACGTCATTGTTATCGATTCTGTGGCCGCCCTGGTTCCCCGCGCCGAAATCGAAGGTGAAATGGGTGATTCAGTTATGGGTGTCCAGGCCCGCCTCATGTCTCAGGCCCTGCGCAAAATTACCGGCGCCATTTCCAAAAGTAAATGTGTAGTTATCTTCACCAACCAATTGCGCATGAAAATCGGCGTCATGTTCGGCAACCCCGAAACGACTACCGGCGGCATGGCCCTCAAATTTTATTCGTCCATCCGCATCGATACCCGCAAAATTGAGACTCTCAAAGACGGCGATGTGGTTATCGGTTCCCGCCACCGCGCCCGGATAGTCAAAAACAAAGTCGCCCCGCCTTTTAGAGTTGCAGAATTTGATATCTTAAACGACGGCGGTATTTCCAGAGAAGGTGGTCTGATTGACGTCGGCGTCGAGCTGGCAGTTCTTACCAAAAAAGGCGCCTTCATTTATTTCGGCACGGAAATCATCGGCCAGGGCCGCGAAGCCGCCCGGGCGGCTCTCAAGGAAAACCACAAGTTAGCAAAGCAGCTCGAAGACGCCATCTGGAAATCCGTCAAAACCTCCAAAACCCCCCTCCCCAAACAAGTAGGGGAGATTGAAGAAGAGTAAACTTTAAGGCAATTCTTTCAAACACTCCCTAAAATGCTCTTCATTAAACGAGATCACACAAATTGCCCTTATACTCCCGTCTTGTTCTTCTTTATTTAAGACCGAAACCACATCAAATACACAGGATGGAAAATCTTTCTTATTCCCGGTTATCAGCACCGCATTTTGATTTATATACATCAAAAAACCGGCTAACACTAAATCGACAAAGCTGCTCAAGTTCTTTTGATGTTTTTTCTGGTTTTGATGGGCGAATATTTTCGACAGCAACAAAGCATTTTCCATTATTTTAGAAAATACTTTTAAATGGACTTCTTCGTCGATACGCACAAACAAACTTTTTGACAGAAATTCTTCTTTGAGTTTCCGTTGTTCGGGCGCGAACACATCTCTTAAAAATTCAAATTCCGTAAACTGGTATAAACCTATCTGTTTTCCGTTCAGTTTAGTGACAATTTGGCCAAAAACTTCCTGATCCTCAAAGATCATCCCCAAGAAGTCATTATCAGCAAAAACTACCTTGTCTTTGTGAAATTGATCCGCAGCATTAGTATCCAAAAGCAACCTCATTTTTTTTGTACTCTTTCTCAAGTTTTTTGTTTTTCTTTATAATTTCAGTCATTTCAGAAATTATTTTTTTTACATCTACCGTGCCGGGAGAATTAAACAAACTAAAGCCATTTTTGCTCTTTTCGTAGTTTGGTTTGGGTTTTTTTGGCAAACTGGTCATACAAAGTCATTATACACGCTCTTAAAAGAGTAAAATAGAGTCGTGAACACCCTTTTGGATAGTGCGCTGAAAATTTTGTCGCTGCGGCCGCATAGTAAGCAGGAAGTCATTAATTTTTTGCGCAAAAAAACCAAAGACGACACTTTAATTAATCAAACTATCGAAAAATTAGAGAAAGCGAAATTAATAAATGATGAAGAATTTGCCAAATGGTACGTCGAATCCCGCTCCCGCACCCGCCCCCGCGGCCAGCGTCTCTTAAACTTAGAACTAAAACAAAAAGGTATAAATATTGAAACAATGAATGACGATCGTATGACTATGAATGACGAAATCGCCTTGGCCCAAAAGGCGCTCGACAAGAAAGCCAGACTATGGTCAAACCTGCCCGAACGGGAGTTCAATCAAAAGACCTGGCGATTTCTAATGACCAGGGGTTTTTCGTCCTCTGCGATTGAGAAAGTTGTCAAAAAGCGGTATACTTAACGCATGTTAACTAGACTCTTAATTCATGTCAGCTTCCGCTCTTCAGGACGATCCATCTAAATATTTGGCCGAAGACCTGGCCAAACGGATAGAAGACACCCGTCAGGAATACCAAGCTCGTGCTACCGAATTAGCCCAGGAAATTTTAGTGGACGCCATGCTTCACGGCGCCACCGATTACGTCGCCGAATACACCGTTTCCACCTTACCCCTCCCCAATGATTCAGTCAAAGGCAGCATTATAGGCCAAGGTGGCCGCAATATTGCCGCTTTTGAACGGGCCACCGGCGTGGAAATCGAAATCGAGGAAGGCAACACCGTCCGTCTGTCCTCATTCGATTCCCTCCGCCGCGAAATTGCTCGCCGCTCATTGGAATTTTTGCTCAAAGATGCCCGCATTACCCCCACCCGCATCGAAGAGGTTGTTACCCAGACCAAAAAGCACCTGGACACCATTCTTATGGACGAAGGCCGCAAGATTTGTGCCGCCTGCGGTGTCTACAACCTCGATCCGGAGCTCATATATATCATAGGTAAATACCGCTTCCGTTTTTCCTATGGCCAAAATCTTGGCATTCATACTATCGAGGAAACTAAAATTGGTGTCCAAATCGCCCACGAACTTGGGCTCTCGGAGGAAAGTATTCAGCACGTTCGTCTCGGCTGTCTCCTGCACGACATCGGCAAAGTTGTCACCGATGAAGAGGGGACTCATGTCCAGTTGGGCGCCCAACTGCTCAAAAAATATAACTTGCCGGACATTGTTATAAATGCCGTTGCCGAACATCACGAAGACAAGTCTTTTTCCTCCGACGTTTCCCGGATCGTCTGGGTGGCCGACGCCATTTCCGGTTCCCGCCCCGGCGCCCGCTATGAATCGCACGATATCTACGTCCAGCGCTTGAAAAAAATTGAAGAAATTGGCATCTCCTTCCCCGGTGTCGCCGAAACTTTTGCTTTCCAGGCCGGCCGCGACGTCCGGGTGATAGTCAAACCCGAAGTCGTTTCCGATTCCGAACTTACAGTTCTAGTAGCCCGTATCCGGGAAAAATTAGAAAAAGAAGCCCAGTACGTCGGCCAAATCCGTGTCACCGCCATCCGCGAACTTCGCGCCTCCGATATCACCAAAGCCAAATAATTCCAGGCAATTGACTTTAGGTAATCAAAGTGCAACACTTAGACACAGGGCATGAAAAAAGCATTGCTTATCTTTCTTCTCCTTCTTTTTTCTTCCGCCCCCTTCCAGGCAGCCAAAGCTCAATTAACGTTGTGCCTTGGTCAACCCAACTGCTTAAAAATCAAGTCTGAGTTTGCTTGCGAGATAAAAAAGACGTGGTTCAACATTAATACGACCGCTCCTGACAGCAACGTCAATTCCTGCCGCATTGTACTAGACGTTTACAAATTAGACTCTGCGTCAAATCTAATTCCCGCCACCAAGAAAACCCGCTTCACGGATGGTTTTTGCAATGAATCACTCAGCTACATGGTTCCCATGGAAGCTCCGGGATCCTACAGGGGTATTGTTACCAGATTCCGCCGGCCCGTATCAAACCCATCAGCTCCGTGGTTTGCTGATCTTACAGACCTCACCGATTTTTCGGTTATTTCCTGTCCCATCCCCACGCCCTATCCTGTTTCCTCTTGCGTCCAGATCCAGGCACTCAATTCCTCAGGCGGCGTTATTACCAACCCAGCATCCATTCTCGTTGGAGACACTGTCACCTTCCGGTCGTTTTGGTCACCTCTCGCTCAAATTAAAAAATCCATTCGCTACCACATCTACCGAAACAACGTTTTGCAACCTGTAGTAGACGTTCCAGCTATCCAAGTTACCGCCCCCAATGGCCAGCCGGCTTATCAGGGGGATTATACTACGGTCATTAACCCTGGCGCTTACAAGGTTATTTCTCATGACGCGATCGTCAATTTTTAACACCACATGACACATTACCAGGATGATCTCCAAATATTTTTTCACTCTTTTTTGGTTATTGTTTATTCTTCTATTATCATTTTTCTTCCCCAATCTGGGCATGTCCAGTCCAATCCCTTCAACCCACCACCTGCTTCAGCCTCAGAATTAGCTCATCTGGTCGACCCATTTGATCAAACCCAGCTACGTTCGGAATGGAAGACCTTTTCTACTGTTACTGGTAATTCCGTGACTATGGTCGACAATCATCTTAAAGCCAGATCCACGCTTCCGATTGGCACATTAGTCTCGGAAAGCGGGGTAGAATACGTGACCAAGTTTGCCGATTCCGGCAAGGGTGAAGTCGTCTCCAATCCAATTATCGAAACCGCCAATGTAGCCGGTCTGGGCAGTCGTTCAATTATGGAGGCCTCCTCGCCTTCAACAAATGAAATCGCCCGGGTCGAACACCTGCGTACCGCTACCTCCAATACCGTCGAATTCAACTACTACAAAAACGGCGTTTTAATCTATTCATCAGGCAAGACTCCCATCACAGTCGAAACTCCGATCATCGGATTAGGCATGGGTGCCAGGGTTACAATGGGTTATTACAGTACGGAAGGAATTTGGAATTACAAAATCGGCCAATTTGATCGCCACTACACCGAACCGCCCCTGGGAGATGTTACTCTTCGCATTTACAATCGTGGCGAGCGGACATCCGGTACAGTCCAGGCAGCGACCTACTCCAAGTTTGAAGGGTTTTATGCTCGTTTAGCCGCACCTCTAACCGGTTCCCAATGTACTCTTTCTTTCACTCCACAGATTCCTTGTCGCACCTGCAATTACTCAATCACTGCCTTTTGGGGTCCGGTAATTACTACTTTTGCCAACAACGATAAGTATCGCAATGATGTTAATAATCCATACCTAAGATACATATCAGGAAAAACCGATACTCCCCCTGCAGGCATCACGGCTGCCAATCCTGCCTGTGTTTTGGCACCGGTCAGTTCTTCCACACCTCGTGTTGTGGTAACCCCCCCGTCAACAGGGTGCGACAAACCCATAGAAAATAATAGACTTGTCGCCACCATAGATGATTCCGATATTCGTGAGCCGTTTGGTTATGCCACTTCGACCATTACCAACAAAACCACCAATTGCACGTACTCGGTAGGTCTGGCTATTTACAAGGCCAACTGGGCTCTCCCCAGCTACGTTTCCACTCAAAACCTCAATGATTCGTCAACCGCCGTTTTAGGGCCGGGCAAATCAATTACTCTTTCCGTCAAGGCTCCTATGTTAAATGATGCTCCAATATGTCATACCCCCAGACCCACGCCCAACCCCACGACTTTGGCAGGCTGGTGGAAAATGGACGAAGGATCCGGTAGTACCACCCAGGACTCTTCCGGAAATGGCAACACCGGAACATTGAGTGGATTTGCAGCAGCTGACTGGGTAGCAGGTAAATATGGCAAAGCCCTTAACTTTGACGGGGTAGACAACAATATCAAGATAAATCCTAATTTCAAAAATAATCTAAAATCATTTACAGTTGAATTCTGGGTTTACCTAAATTCTTTAGACGGAACCGCCAACGTCCAGCACGTACCCATATTCAACCTCAACGGTCAGGGGTTGTATCCCCGGATAAAAATCCGTGGCAACGGTTCAGTCCGGCTTCAATTGCAAACTGGAGGTGTAACCACCGAAGGTTTACTTTCTCCTGCCGGCACACTCACAGCTGGTTCGTGGCGGCATGTAGCAATTACGTTCAACGGAACCAATAACTTTTCGGAGTTGTTTGTCGACGGTCAAAACCGATCCTCATTTACCTTCCCCGCCGGATCTTTGAATGGAGGCACTTCCGGCCTGCTCATGGGATATGACAGTAATCGATTAAAGTATCTGAAGGGAAAATTGGATGACGTCCGCATATACAACTACGTCCGCACCCCGACCCAAATTATTTCGGACATGACTGGTTCTTAACCCACATGAAAAAACTCGCTCTCTTCATCTTCACACTTTTATACTCTTACACATTTACACTTTCATCTCCTCCTCTCACCCCCGCCCAATGCACATATGGCCAATGTTTGGAAACAACGGTTGTCGACAGAGGTGTAGATTGCGTTTACGATCTATACAACACAGGTGCCGATAGGTGTTATACCCAATGGGAGAGGTTAGGGAGCAAAGGAGAACTAATGTGCAACGCCAGTTGTTCCACCGGCCAATACGCGAGTGTTGAATGTGTTGACAACGGTGGAGCCCCTCCATGCAATAAAACTACGAAGTTACTGACAGGCAACTGCTGTCCGGCTCCACCTGCAGATCCCACTCCTACCCCAACTCCAGGTGGACCGAACAATACTCCTGTTCCAACTGTTCCTCCCGGCGGCGGAGGGGTTGGTACTGGACCTATCAAGATCTCTTGGTCAGCCCCTATTTGCGGCAAGCCCATGACTATCGGTGGTTCAGTAAATCTGGTTAGTAGA
>VMGA01000069.1 GCA_007376345.1 Microgenomates group bacterium Gr01-1014_16
CAGACCCCGGGAGTTTTTACTTCGAAACTCGTTTGGGTATAAACGCCGAATTACAGAATTAAACAATCACTTTTACCAACGCAAAATGAGTATTAAACCAAAATCCACAATAAATTCCCCCACACTATGCTGTCTTCTGAATCTCACCCCCAAGTTATTATTTCTAATTTCTTTCCACAAAATCATTTCCGCCTCCGTTGCCCGCCTCCTCAAATCTCTCCGTCTATCCCTGATTTTACTCACCTCTCCAGTTTACTTCTCCCGAACAAATTACGTAATATCTTCTGATTCCCCTCTCCTTTTTAAAGGAGAGGGATCAAGGGTGAGGATTAAAGGTACTAAAACTACTTTATCACCTCAAACCTCTTCACTTTTTTCCCATCCGCCTCAACCTCCGCCGTAAAATCAGCAACCGGCCTCACCCAACTCAACCCCTGCCCATATAGTGCTTGATAAACAACGCATGGCTCTTCCGTCTCCTCCAACAAATGCATCCCCAGTACGCGATAAAACTGTTCGGGGTGTTTGTAGTGATAGTACAACGCTCCAATCTCCACTCTCTTTCTAGCTTCCGCCAATCTTTTGTCCAAATTCTCTTGTGTTTCATGTCCCATATTTTGGAGTTTGTTTAGGATTTAGAATTTAGTATTTAGAGTTTGAGTGCCTCAGCACTCAGAGTATCCGCATCCATAGCATTTCCTACACCCTTCTTCAAAAATCAGTGAACTTTCCCCGCATCCCGGGCACAAATCGCCTTTTTTAGCTATCGGCAAAGGCATTTGAACTAGCGGCAACTCCTCCTGTTTTGCTTCTTCATGTTTGCCGTTTCCGTTTCCATTGTCAGCCCCAATTATTCCAAAATGCATTCGCAGCGCCCTGGCCATCGCGTCCGGTAAACTCCGAACTTTATTAGATCCAAAACCAACAGATCTCGCTCCCCCGATTCCGGCCATTTGGTCAATTATCATCTGCACTCTTTCCCGGCTGCTCACCCCCCCCGGCAGTTTCAAAAACTTGGACACCAATCGCCCTAGCGCTTCAGCCATCGCGGTCAAATCAGACCCTGCTTTACCTATCGTTACAAATACCTCGTAGGGATTACCATCGTGGTCATGGTTAACAGTAATAAACGCCACTCCCATCGGCGTCTCAATTCTATACGTCGCTCCCTCAATTTTCACCGGCCTCGGCCTAATTGCCTGTTCCCGAACGCTAGACGCTATTTCCTGAACGCTTTTTTTAGTCCCCAAATTTAACACCTGTTCACTCTTACTCCCGTCCCTAAACACGGTTATCCCCATGCACCCCGTCTCCCAAGCCATCATGTAAGCCTTCTTCACCTCATCCACCGTTGCCTCATGACCCAAATTAATTGTCTTCGATACGGCGTTATCTGTATACTTCTGAAAAGCCGCCTGCATCTTTACATGCCACTCCGGCGAGATCTCGTGCGCCGTCCCAAACGTCCTGCGTACATCTTCGGGAATTTCTAAAATTTCTCTAATAGTGCCATGTTGAGCCACTTTGTCCATTAAATCTTTTGAATAAAAGCCTCTCTTCTTGGCCACTTCTTCAAACTTAGGATTCACAAACGTCAGCGTCCGATTTTCGCTTTTGACAATATGTTGGTAAGCCACTGCAAACAGCGGCTCAATTCCTCCAGATGCGTTAGCCAATATCCCGATCGATCCCGTGGGAGCAATTGTTGTTACCGTGCTGTTTCTCATTGGATCTTTTTTATAAATACTTTCTTTCCACATCGGGAAAGCTCCTCTCTCCTCGGCCAAAGCTCGAGATGCTTTGTGTCCCTCTTCATTGATAAATTTCATTACTTTCTCAGCCAGATCTAAAGCTTCCTGGCTGTCATAGGCAATTCCTAGCTCCACTAGCATGTCCGCCCATCCGCCCACTCCCAGCCCAATTCTGCGAATCTTTCTCACTGTATCGGCAATCTGGGGCAAGGGAAATGGATTCATTTCAATCACATTGTCCAGCATCCTCACCGTTGTTTTTACAGTCTCTGCCAGTCTATCCCACTCCACTCGACCATCTTGCACAAAATAGCCCAAAAATATACTTCCCAAATTACAAGCGTCAAAAGGATACAAAGGCTGTTCACCACATGGGTTTGTGCTTTCCACCTCCCAACCATCTGCCCTAATCGGGTTTGCCGAACTATTATTAATCCTGTCCAAAAATATCATCCCCGGATCTAGCAATTTCATTCCATACATCTGCCGCTTTTAACTTCCCAGTTATCTCTTTATTATGGGGTGCCACCAAATCATATTCTCCATTCGTCGCCAATGCGTTCATAAATTTCTCTGTAATTGCCACCGAAATATTAAAGTTGGAAATTCCTTTGTCGTCGTCTTTACAATGTATAAAATTTAGGACATCCGGATGATCCACCCGCAATATTCCCATATTAGCACCTCTTCTCGTCCCTCCCTGTTTTATCTGCTGGGTAGCCTCGTTGTATATTCTCATAAACGAAATCGGTCCCGACGCTACTCCCATAGTTGTCTTCACCCTGGCTCCTGATGGTCTCAACCTGGAAAATGAAAACCCTGTTCCTCCTCCGCTTTGGTGAATTATTCCCTGGTATTTAATACCGTCAA
>VMGA01000028.1 GCA_007376345.1 Microgenomates group bacterium Gr01-1014_16
CTGAGGATAGTTTTTGAGAAGATGGGGGTTCCGGTATTTAGTGTTGAGGGACTTGAAGCGGATGATGTGATTGGGACGATTGCTAAACAGGCGATTTCTCAATACCTCACCCCTGGCCCCTCTCCTAAATTAGGAGAGGGGAACCAAACAGAAGAGGTCGTTATTATTACGGGCGACAGAGACTTGATGCAGTTGGTTAATGATAGGGTGAAGCTGTATATGCCGCAAAAGGGATTGTCGGACGGAAAAATAATAGACAGGGATGGGGTAATGGAAAAATTGGGGGTGTGGCCGGAACAAGTAATTGATTACAAAGCATTAGTGGGGGATCCGAGTGATAATTATCCAGGAGTTACCGGTATAGGTCCAAAAACGGCGACTAAATTATTGGAGGAGTTTGGAACATTTGAAAAAATTTATGAATCTTTAAATACCTCACCCGTCCTTCGGGCACCCTCTCCTAATTTAGGAGAGGGAACATTGAAAAAACTCGTTAATGGATACGAAGGGGGAGAATTATCTAAGCGGTTGGCGACGATGAAGGATGATTGTCCGATTACTTTTAAGATTGATGAGTGTGAAGTACCGAGTATGGATAAATTTGCTGAAGTTTTTAAAGAATTGGGGTATAAGAGCTTGACGAAAAGGGTTAAAGGGGATAATGGGGGAAAAGGGGGAGAAAATATTAATCAAGTTGGTTTGTTTGAGAGACTATGAAAGTCGCATTAGTGCATGATTATTTGAAGGAAATTGGGGGAGCGGAGAGGGTGTTGATGGCACTACATGAGATATTTCCTGACGCGCCGGTATATACAGCCTATAAATTTCCAAAATATTGGGGACATTATAAAGATGAATTGGAGAAATGGGATATTAGGGAAAGCTGGGGAAGATGGCTGCCGTTTTTGCCGAAGTGGTTGAGTTACTACACAATACTGTCGCCGCTGTTTTTCTCCACAATGGATTTATCTGAATACGATTTGGTGATAATTTCGGCGACGGGGGGATATTTTCCCAATGGGGTGAAAGTCGGGCCGAAAACGAAAGTAATCACCTACTGCCATACGCCGCCGCGGTTTTTGTACGGGTACGAGACGGCGACGCAAGCCCGGCATAAATGGTATTGGAAGGTGCAATCCGCTATCGCGAATCACATCTTGAGAATGGTGGATTTTCGATGGGCTCAAAAACCGACAGTTTTTGTGGCAAATTCGAAAAATGTGGCGAATAGGGTTAGGAAGTTTTATAGACGAGATGCAGTTGTTGTATACCCACCTATTTCTAAAACCTCACCCCAACCCCTCTCCTCAATTCAGGAGAGGGGCGATTATTATTTGATTGTCAGTAGAATAGTGGGAACTAAGAATGTGGAGTTGGCAGTTGAAGCGGCGAGGAAATATAAGTTTAAATTAAAAATTGCGGGGAAAATGATCGGGGGAAGTAGACCGGATTTTGGGGGAGTGGAATATTTGGGGGAAGTAAGTGAAGAAGAAAAATATAGACTGATGGCGGGGGCGAAGGCGTTTTTGGCATTATCTAAAGATGAAGACTTCGGGATCACGCCAGTGGAATCGATGATGTGCGGGACTCCGGTAATTGCCTACCGGGCAGGGGGATATTTGGAGACGGTTGTGGATGGCAAGACTGGGATGTTTTTTGAGGAGTTAACGCCGGAGGGACTATATGAGGCGATAGGACGAGTGGGACGGATAAGACTTGATAGGACATATATAAAGAAATGGGCGGGGAAGTTTTCGAAGGAAAACTTCAAAAAACAAATGCTAAGATTGGTGGATGCCGGAATTGCCAGAAATTGAGACGGTCAGACTACAACTACAAAAGGTTCTGGTGGGGCAGAAACTAGTAAGTGTAACGGTAAACAGTAACAGGACGGTAAAGAGTGATTTGGACGTATTGAGGGATAAAAGTGTTAAGGGGGTGAAAAGGGCAGGGAAAGTGTTGCTCATAGATTTTGG
Source organism: Microgenomates group bacterium Gr01-1014_16 (assembly GCA_007376345.1). Lineage (GTDB taxonomy): Bacteria > Patescibacteriota > Microgenomatia > CAZETR01 > Amesbacteraceae > VMGA01. The sequence continues at coordinate 1,977 of VMGA01000028.1, forward strand.
ACAGGATTTACTACTGGGGTTTCATTTTAAGATGACAGGACAGTTAATATACGAAGAAGATGGCAAGAGGGTAGTAGGTGGACATCCCACCGAAGATTTTGTGAATAAGATGCCAAGCAAACACACAAGAGTAATATTTCAATTTGATAAAGGCACTTTGTATTTTAATGATCAGAGATTATTCGGGTGGATAGAGATAAATCCGAAGTTTGTGGATAAGCTTGGGCCGGAAGTATTTAGTTTGACAGTTGCACAGTTTTCCGGTTTATTCAGTAAAACCAGCAGACCCATAAAAATTGCTTTGATGGATCAGGAAATAATTTCCGGAGTGGGAAATATTTATGCCAATGATGCGCTTTGGGAGTCGCGGATAGATCCGCGAACTCCATCTGATCATTTATCATTTGATCATTTATCATTGCTTTTAGAAAAAATTAAATTGGTTTTAAATGAAGGTATTAAATACGGGGGGGCGACGGCGGCGGATGCTAAATATATGAATTTGCACGGGCTGGGCGGTCATTATCAGGAACATTTTAGAGTTTATGATAGAGAAGGTGAATTGTGTAAACGACCTGCCTGCCGGCAGGCAGGTGTAAAAATCGAGAAATTTGTGCTGGGAGGAAGGGGGACGTATTATTGTCCCTCCTGCCAGGTATAGTGTATACTTGTGGACATGGATTATATAAAACGAATTCAAATTGACCCAAAAGTGATGATGGGAAAACCGGTGATAGTGGGGACGAGGATACCTGTGCACTTGGTATTGGATTTGCTGGCGCAGGGTTATACGGTGGAGAGGCTTTTGAAAGCATACCCGGCATTGAAAAAAAATGATGTGACAGCGGCGTTGGCATTTGCGGCAAGAAGATTTGACCGGGAAGAGACGTATATCCATGCCTAAGTTTTTGCTAGACGCGAATTTGTCTCCGGAAACAGCCGAATACTTGAGGACTTTGGGATTTGATACAAAAAGTGTACAAGAACGAGGTTTGGGAAATTTGAATGACGAGGAAGTAGCGGAAATGGCGAAGAGAGAGGGAAGAGTGTTGGTAACTTTTGATAGGGATTTTTCGCAAAGTTGGTATTTGGCTATGGGAGGAAAATTGGCAGTGGTATGGTTGAGGTTGAAAGAACAACGAGTGGAATATGTGAATTTGGTTTTGGGCAAAAGATTGAAAAAGTTACAGGATGAGGATTTTTCTGAGACTTTAATAGTAATTAATGAGAGAGGGTATAAAGTGGTGCGATGGTGAAATTTGTGCTGGGCGGGCGGGGGACATATTTTTGTCCCAAGTGCCAGAGTTAGTGGTTAGTCAGAGTTACCGAATTGTCTTAGGCGGTAGTTTTCGGGACTAAATTTGGGGAGCGGTGGAGGATTGTCTGATGAGTTGTTACTTATTTGTTGGAGACCGATCCCGTGTTGGTAGGATTCTTTGTTGATGTCTGGCATATAAGTCAGACTACACTTTGACCCAACCTCGAAGTCGTAATAATATGTCTCGCGTGGGGTGGTTACTATCTCACCACCCCTTTTGGGAGATGAATAAGTTAACCAAACTTCGCTTCGGATTTTTCCGTTTTCTAAATAAAAAATGGCCGAGTGAATTATCAGGGGTTGGTTAATAGGAATTTCGTCGTGGTTGGGCAGATATTCATTTGGTAGCTCAATTAATATGGATTTTTTTATTTCTCCGGTACCGCAACCCGCAACATTTTTGTAGAGCCTGATTGAGCGTCTGTCTCTGCCTCCTACTTCCCATCTTAGCAATCCGCGGATATAGACATTTATATTCAAGTAGTTTTCGAGTCGGGGGATGATTTGGTACTCGGCAAGTGAGCCGTCAGTACAATGATCTTTGTAGTAGATCGCCGCGTCCTTTTCCAATTCTGGCGAGCTTAGGGTCCAGACGTTATTTGCAATTGAGAACCAACTCATTCCGCTCCAGTTTTCTTGGTCGAAGGTATTCCAATCTGGAGAGACACAATCGCTTGTTCCGAGGGTTGGTACACGGTCTTCTGGAGACTGATTGTGGTCTTGTCCAAACATTGGAGTGGGATTGGCTGATTTGTTATCCGGTTGTGCGGAGGTTGCGGTGACTGTTTTATAAAACTTGAAGAGTAATAATAGTAGAATCACAAGAATAATAGAAACTATCAATAACCATATGATTGTAGCCAGTGGGGCTTTTAATTTCGGATATACGTGGTTAAATGGTGCGGTGGGTATTTCCATTTGGGCAGGAGTTTGTTTAAGTGACTGAGAGGATTTCTAATTGATATCCTTGGTGGGAGAATTTGTATCCAATTCCTTCCCCGCGCAATCTTATTGACAGGGGCGTTGATTGGTCGATGAAGTGGTTGGCTTTATAGGGCTTGTCGTACCAATATGGAACAATTGTGTATATCCTGGAAGTATAATATCGGTCACCTTTACTGATCCTAACGAGGACGCTGCAAGTTGATGTCACCTGGTCGTCGTTCTCCGTTTTTTTCCTGAGGCTGGCATTTTCGGCGGTTTCCCGGAGGAACTTTAGGTCTGACTTGGTGCTAGATTTAATCGTCTCTTTTTTGTTTTTGGTAGAGAGAAGTTCAATTTCAGCCTTGAGGCGATTCAAAAAGTCTTCGTGGACATGGAAATAGTCGTATTCAAGAACGCGGGAAAGAGGTTGACGGGATTTTCTGACTAGGGAGTCAAGCATTCTTTGGTCCTCGATTGTGCCGTCTTCCGAGAGGAGGACGTCAATAGCGGTCACTATTGTTTGGAGTTTGGTTATTACAGAGTTGGGGATTTTTTTGCCGCCCTCGAGGGCGATTTTTAATCTGGAGCTGATTTCCTCTTTGAATTCTAGCTTGCGTTTAATGAACTCGGTGTTTTTATCGGCTTGAGCCTCTTGGAGCTGGCCGAGCACAAAACGGTCGTCGGCCTTTTTGGCTATTTCTCTGAGCTTGTCGGTTGATATAAACGAAGCGATAGGGCTGTTCCGGTCAGTGATGACCACAACTTGACCCCTTTTGATCAGGGGAAGGTATTCTGATAGCTTTTTCCGAAATTCTCTTAGACCTATTGTCATAACTGTTAATCATTATATCACAAGAATGATGTTTAACAAGATGGAACATGCCTTGAGTTATTGAAAATCCGTGCTGGGGGAAAGGGGTACCTATTGTTGTCCTGAGTGCCAAAAATAAGACTAGTAGGACAGATAAGACTAATAGGACATATAATTTGACGGATGGTGTTGGAAAAAATCTCATTGCAGAACTTTAGAAGTTATGAGAAGACGGAGTTTGTTTTTACGAATAGAAATGTGGTGATTGGGGCGAATGGGAGCGGGAAGAGTAACCTAATTGAGGCCGTATATATGCTGGCGACTGGAAAAAGCTTTAGGGCGGAAAGGGATGAGGAGATGGTGAGATATGGGGAGAAAATGTTCAATGTTCAATGTTCAATGTTCAATGGGGATACGTTAAGAGTGTATTTGGCGGAGAGAAAGGGATTTGAGGTGAATGGAGTGCCGAGAAGAATGATGGATTTTGTGGGGAACCTGAAGGCGGTAATGTTTGGGCCACAAGATATGGAGCTGGTGACCGGGAGTCCGAGCGGGAGAAGGAGGTATCTGGATTTTGTGATTTCACAAGTTGACCGGGAGTACAGACGATGTCAAATTAGTTATGAGAAGGGATTGCGGCAGAGAAATAAACTACTTGATTTAATTAGGGATGGAATGGCGAGTAGGAACCAGCTGTATTTTTGGGACAAATTACTCATAAAAAACGGGGAATATATTACGGGGAAACGGGGGGATTATTTGAGGGATTTGGCGGAGTATGACAAGAGCGTGATAAGTGAGATGAGACTGAAACAATATGAGGTGGAAGAAGTTGCGGCAGGATCGACGTTGGTTGGTCCGCATCGGGATGATTTTATTATTAATTTGGACGGGAAGGACGTGAGCAAATTTGGCAGCCGGGGGGAACAGCGAATGATGGTCTGGAAGTTGAAACAAAAAGAAATAGAATATTTGGGAGGAAGTCCAGTGCTGCTACTGGATGACATATTCTCGGAATTGGATCATATGCATCGGGAGGAAGTGGCAGGATTGATTAAAAGTTATCTAGGGCAGGTTATAATGACGAGCGCTGATGAGCACCTTGTTCCAAAAAGAGAGGATTGGCATACAATAGTCATACAGTAGGCATGCAGTTGGCATACGATTGTATGACTATAGAATGACTATGAATGACTATCGCATGACAACATTCGAAGCGGATGATTTGAAGAAGTTGTGGAAACCCAGGGAAGATTCGAGTGGAGAGGATAACGGGCAGGTGACGATAATCGGGGGATCGGGTTTGTTTCACGGGGCGCCGATGTTGGCGGTAAAAGCAGCAAGCAGAATAGTGGACATGGTGTTTTTTGGTTCGCCGGAAAGGGAGTTGGAAAAAGTGTCCAAGTTGAATTCGTTTATTTGGATACCGTGGGAGGAGGTAGATCAATATATTGCGAAATCGGACGCTGTTTTGATCGGGCCGGGGTTTATGAGATTTCGAGCTGAAGGGGAGCAAAGTGAAAAATGTGACGAAGAATGCAGGAAAACCAGAGAGATTACTAAAAATCTGCTGGTGAAGTTTCCGGAGAAGAAATGGGTGATTGACGGGGGAAGTTTGCAGGTGATGGATACAGAATGGGTACCTAAAAATGCTGTGTTGACCCCGAATAAAAAAGAATTTGAGCTAATGTTCAATGTTCAATATTCAATGTCCAATATTGAGCTTTTGGCAAATAAATTTAAATGCATAATTGTTTATAAAGGATCGACTGCTTATGTATCAGACGGAGAGACAACTTACGAAATAAGTGGGGGGAATGCCGGGTTGACTAAAGGAGGGACGGGGGATATATTGGCGGGGATAATTGTGGGGCTGCTGGCTAAAAACCCGCCGCTTCTGGCCGCGGCCGCGGGAACATACCTGATAAAAAAGACAGCAGAAACGTTGTTTGAGAAAGTGGGTTACAATTTTAACGCGGATGATGTGGCGGAGGCGGTGTTTGGGGTTTTTCGGGAGCAGTTGGTACTATAGGAGCACCGTGGGCTCCAGACATAGGATCAAGAGGTTCTTTTGGAGGTTGTTTTTTCAATAACCAGCTCAATTCCTTTTCTGTAGTTTTTCCTTGACCGTTTTCAATTTGCATATTAAGTTTGCAGTTGCAATTTCCGCATATTTACCGTAGAATAAACGCACCGCAGAGCGGTGCTGTCATACCGTGGTCATACAATTGGCATTCGATGGGCATTCAATTGTGTGCCGACTGAATGACTATAGTATGACTATTGAATGACTTTTGGCTATGTACGTTCCTAAATATACCATAACTACCGAGATTTTGAAGAACATTGGTTGGGTGGAGGCGGCGAGGGAAGTAATTGATAATGCACCACTAGTACCGGCTTGGGAAGCGAAATTTAGAGATGAAGCGCGGCTGAAGGCGGCGCATTACGGGACAGCATTGGAAGGAAACGATCTGACTTTGGGACAGGCAAAGCTGATCATGGATCGGGGAGTGGAGAGCCATGAACAGGCGACCGAGGCGGGGGTGGTAGCTAAGGAACGAGATGTGCAGGAGGTGATCAATTATCGGAAGGTGTTGGAGTTAATAGAAGGATTAGGGGGATTAGAATATACGAAGGAGACACTCCTCTCAATCCATAGATTGGTGGTGGAGAAACTGGTGGAGGAGGGGCAGGCGGGGGCGTTTCGGCAGGTACAGGTGGTTTTGCGCAATTCGGTGACAGGGGAGATCGGATTTCGGCCGCCGGCGGCAACTGAAGTGGCAGGATTAGTTGAGGATTTTGTGAGTTGGCTGAATAGCGAAAAAGGCCGGGGAGAACACCCGGTGCTGCGGGCTGGAGTGGCACATTATGTGTTGGCGGCGGTGCATCCGTTTGTGGAGGGTAACGGGAGGACGGCCAGGGCGTTTGCGACGATGATTTTGTACCGGGAAGGGTATGACATCAGAAGATTTTTTGCCCTGGAAGAATATTTTGACAAAAACGCGGAGGAATATTTTGGCAGTTTGATGGAAGTATCCAACCAATCGCCGGTGCTTGCCCAGAGAGATCTGACGGCGTGGTTAACGGTGTTTACCAGGGCTTTGGCCACTGAACTAACCAAAATTAAAGACCAAGTGAGGGAATTGTCGGTGGATATTAAGATCAAACAACGGATGGGCAAGCAGGTGGCGCTAACCGAGCGACAAATGAAACTGATGGAATATTTGCACAGCAATGGGGAAATGGCGATGTCTGAAGCCAAATCGGTATTATCGATGGTTTCGGAAGATACGATTTTGAGGGAACTTAAAGCGTTGGCTGAAAAGGGAGTAATTATGAAAAAAGGATCGACTAAAGCGGCCAGGTATGTTTTGAAAAAATGATAACGGCAGAGTTTCTTTATGTAATGATGGTGGTACCCACATTGTTTGGGATGACACTTTTGGGCGAGGGAATATATAAGCTATCGCATTATGAGGACGGACGGGTAAGTGTGATTCTGGGGGCAATTTTTCTGGCCGGTGCGGTGTTTGGGTATTTTTATCTGATTGGGAGTGTAAAGTAACTCGCATATCACCCCCTGACCCCCTCTTAATTTAAGAGGGGGAATTATTGTTGTTTGGACAGTTGGGATAGAATGGGTAATGAGAGAGTTAGAGCAATATGTTGAATTGAGCCAGGCACAAATATATTCTTGTAAGAAGGCAATAGCACAAGGAAAACTAAATGCAGTGGGTTTTAAACCTGAAGCTTTGTTTCAATTAGCCGGGTCGGTTTTGGGGGAAGGTGATGATGAGTATTTTAGAGAGGAGAATGATGCTTTGGAGAGAAAAATGGCAAATGTTAAAGATGCTAAGGGTCGGGGGGCGGGGTATAAAGCAGCAGAAGCTTTGGCGGCGAAGTTGACCGCAAGGCTTGAGGAGGAGTATTTGTAGAAGGTGGAGTTATAATTGGAGAAATGAAATTTGCGAGGTTGGCGGAGTATTTGGAGAAGTTGGAGGGGACGGCGAGCAGGTTGGAGATGACACGGATTTTGGCGGAGCTGCTCAAAGAAACTACACCGGAGGAGGC
>VMGA01000029.1 GCA_007376345.1 Microgenomates group bacterium Gr01-1014_16
GGTGGCGCTGCAAGTTCCCCCGGCGGCCGAGGCGGGAATCAGGACGGCAATGGAGGGTAGCGAGAGGGTAACGGACGCCGTGGCCGATGTGGCCGGCCGACCGGCCGTGCCGGCGGAACTAGTTGGTCGCCTGCAGTCGCTGAAAGCTTTGGGAATTCTGACAGAGGAAGAAGTGGCGAAGTTGATTTCGGCTGGCAGCCGGCAGGAGGCGCGGGAGATGCTGCGCGAATATGCTGAGAATAATATTATTCCCGGCGCCGACTATCGAAAGATGGATGAGACGGCCAGGTATTATTTCCCGGTTGGATTCAACACTATTATTGAAATAAAAAAGTTTAGTGAGCTGAAACGGCTGGAGACGGAAAAACCGGATGAGGCGACGCTGAAAAAAGTGCAGGAGTTTGCCCAGGAATACCAGCCGGGGGAGATTGTCCCGGCGGATATCCGGCGGTGGTTTATTCCCCTGGTGCGGCTGGAAGAGCTACAAAATACCATCCGCCCGGATCTGATTGACAGCAGCTGGTTTAAGTACCGGCCGGAAGATATGCAAAAGTACGAGGAGGTGGTGGCGCGGATTAGGCCCCGGCCGGAAGATATCGCTTATGTGAATCGGCTGATGGAGGGCAATCCCAACTTGGCGGCTGACCCGGCTTATATGAGGCTGAAAGCGTTGGGGGACAAGTTTGGGGGCGCCTGTCCGGCACCTTTGACGTGGGTATTTAATTCAACGCTGCCCGGGGGAGGATGGTGCGGCTTGGGGGCGGCTGATGAACCGCCTGCAGTGACTCGGAATGTGAACTGCGGCCAGGCTTTAACCTCGGCCCAGAGTCCGGACGGCAACGCCTGCGCCACCTATTCTACAACGTGTATCCCGGACGGCTGGGTGGTGGTTTCGGGCTGCGGGGTGGAAAAGAGGAGTACGGCTGACAGTTCGTACCAAGCTTGCGGCCGGGGGATGCACTGGGTGACTATCCCTTATATGCCCGGCGGCGGTTACTGTGTCCCGAATTACTCGTACGGGGTTGATGGCAGCGGTGGGTCCGAGCGGGCTTGCCCTCCCAGCCATCACCGCAACGAGCCGGGAGGCAGCTGTTACCCAGATAACCAGACCGGAGGGGGACTGGTTAATGTTTTGCCTGCGGCAGGGAGTTGCTGGGCCGGGTACCATTGGGTACCTGAACCGTCCGCGCCCACCCGGGGTTATTGCGCGCCTGATTATCCAGGGACGGGCGGAGGTTGGCCCAGCCCGATTACACCTCCCAGTTATTGCCCCGACGGAATGATGTTTAGGGAGGGGAAATGTGAGACTTACAATCCTCCACCTGTGGAAGGCTGTGGGGAGAATTCTTGGTGGAATGGCCAGAAATGTATCGAAAAAGTGGATTGCAGTCCAGGTCAGTATCAAGATAGTAACGGAGCATGTAAATCGTCGGCTGACGAGTACAACCGGTATACCAGCCAGTGCGCCGGCCGACCCATTCCGGCGGGAGGATGCGGGGCGGGCTGGTGGGACATGGCAAGCTGTAGCTGTGTGGGTGGCAGCGGGGGAGGCGGTGGCGGCGACACGGCAGCGATGCAGGCCGCCTGCGAGCGCGGCGGTTGCAGCTGGAATGGAGTGGGTAACTCCTGCGTGTGCCCTTCCGGTGGGAGTGGTAGCAGCGGCATGCCATCCCGCGAGTCGCAGGAAGCCACCTGCCGCGCGGGCGGAGGCGTGTGTGTGAGCTGGGTAAACGATGCCTGCGGGTGTGAGAGAAATACTGGCGGCACCACTAATTCTACTTACACGCCACCTGCAACCAGTCCGATGACCAGCGGTTGCGGGCAGGGCTATTACTGGAATGGTTCTTCTTGTGTTCCCAGTTCGGGGAGCAGCGGAAGCGGTGGTTCGGAACCCTCGTCGTATACCCCCCCTCCCACTTCTACTACTACTGAAACGTATGTACCTCCGCCAACAAGTAGTGAACCGCCGCCTCCGGTACCTCCTCCGGCGGAACAACCGCCTCCCCCAGCGCCTTAGTTAGTTAATGTGGTACGATACAGTAGGATTTTTACAGTTTTGTATGCGGTCGTGTATGAAATTGTAAAGTTTAGGAAGTGCTTGTGGGTGAGACAAAATTTGTTAACATGGGGGGATGGAGAAGCCGAGGGACGTGACGATGGCGGAAGTAGATAGAGACTTGAGAAAATTGATTTCGGATTTGGGATTGGTTGGAAAGATGACGATAGATGACATTAAAAATGTGATTTATCACGAGAACGATAAGAAAGGGACGATGAAGTTGGTGAACGGGTTTATGCGGTACGCCAAAAAAATGGGTCAATTTAATCGGTTGACAAGAATTATTCAGACGGCATGGAATTATTTGCCGCACTGGATTTTGGGGGGGTTGTCACCGTACCAAATGACAAAGAGCGTAAAGGTGGGGAAGTTTGTGCCTGAATACGATTCGACTAAGACGGCCGTTTATCAGTTGTTTGAGTTTGGTTTACCGCAGCAAATCAGGCTTATTAAGTTAGGCAGAAAGGATGAGTGGGGGTTTGAATTAGGTTCTCGTTATCTTGAAGCCGTGGAACGCCTGGAACAATTGACAGGGGGAGAGGAAGGGGAATGGGACAAGAATGATTTGATTGATATATTAAGGATAGCCCCGTCATTATTGGAAGGGATATCGCTTTTGGCCAGAACGTATTATGAAGAAGGGGAGACGAAGAAAGCGAGAGAAACTTTTGCCTACGGAGTGAAGATGACGGAGGACATTTTTCCGCCGGAGTTTGTCAAGAATTGGAGCAAGTTACCGTGGGCATTTTTGGAGAACCGGAATTGGTTGAGTTTTTTGTTGGACCAAGCGTTATTCATAGCAGAGACGGAGGGGGAATTGGCAAGTATTCCATACCTGGAACAGGTGTTGACGTATAATCCGAATGATAACCAGGGAGTGAGGGGGATACTGGCGACAAAATATTTGAAGGTTGGCCAGCCGGCGAAGACTGAAGAACTGGCGCGTAAATACCCCGACGATATGATGCCGGAAATAATTTTGGGGAGGACGCTGGCCCTGTTTAAGCTGGGAAAAGCCGAGCAAGCGGATGACTATTTGGATGAAGTAATCCACGATTGCATGAATTCAGTGATAGAGGTGTTGAAGGGGGAACACCGGGAGCCGGCGGGGTATGATGAATCGGTAGTGACTCGGGGCGGTGATGACGAGGCATATGCGTACTGGTTGGACCAGGGAAATTTGTGGCAGGCGACCCCGGGAGCTGTGGAATGGTTGAGGGGAATATACGAGCGGCATAGGGATTGCGCGCCGTTTCCGATAGCTAAGATCGGAGGATGGGTGAGCAGGGGTTGGGGCGAATACATAGCGGGGAAGAAGCAGTTTGAGCCGAGAGAAACGCTGATATTCAGAGTGAAATTAGAGCACGACAAGAGGACATATCGGGATATAGAAATGGCGGCGGAACAGACATTGGAGGAGTTGAGCCGGGCGATTGGGGAGGCTTTTGAGTTTGGTGAAGACCATTTACACGCCTTTTTTCTGGATAACCGGCGGTGGTCGGAGATGATAATCTCCGATAGGCGGGGCGGACAGGGTAGACTGGGGGAGAGAAAGTCACATCGGGTAGAACTGAATTTGTTGATATTGGCACCGGGGCAGAAGTTTTTGTATTTGTATGATTTTGGCGATGAGTGGTTATTTGAGGTGGAATACCGGGGGAGCGGGAGGCGAGAGAAAGATCAAAAATACCCGCGAGTAGTAAAGGAGCGGGGAAAATCGCCGGAGCAATATGAGTAATATTAAGGGGCTAGTTGAGAATCGGGATGCGCGGGAGTTGAGGCAACTGGTGCTGCGGCTGGTGGAGCAGGATCCGGGTTTGGAGGAACGGGTGAGGATGTACTTGATGCCGGCGGGGGGAGGGAAACCGATGAGTTATTACCGCAGCCGGGTAAGAGTAGTGGGGGATTGGGATGATAATGGCTATTACGGTGTAATGGAAGGCGAGGAAGAGTTGAAAAGGATGGCGGAGATTTTGGAGGATAAAGGTGAGAAAGGAGAGGCGATCAAGGCCTGGCAGGCAATTTTGGAGGCTGGAGCGGAAGGAATGGGGGAGATTGACGACTCGGACGGAGAGGTGGCCGAGGATATTCGGGAGGCAATGGAGCGGTGGTCGGGGTTGGTAGCCCAGATAAGCGGAGAAGTAAAAAAAGAGCATTTGGATTATGTGGCGGGGAGATGGGATGATAAGAAATGGTCCGAGTGGGAATTTGAAAAAGAGCTGTTTGGGTTGGTGATAAGTAAGGTTACCAGGGATGAGGGTAGTTATTTGCTGGGGGAATTGGAGAAGAGGGGCCGGACCGGGGACTTTTACCGGGGACAGAAGTTGCGGTGGTTGGAGAAATGGGGGAGTGAGGGGGAATATCTGGAGTGGGCGAAAAAGAATTTGAATTTGGAGGAGGCGAGAGTGGGATATTTGGATAAGTTGGCAAAAAGGAAAGAATGGGAGGAAGCAATAAAGACGGCGACGGACGAGTTGGGGAGAGAAAAAGAGCGGCGTTGGCTGGTGGAGATGCTGGCGTTTTTTTACCGGCAGACGGGCGATAGGAAAAAGGAAAAGGAGATGCTGTATGGGTTGTATGTAGAGGGGGGAGAGTGGTGGAGGTGGCCTCCGGAGGAAGACGTGAAGGAAAAGTTGAAAAAATATGAACCGGAGGGAGGGGCGTATGAGAGGTTGAGGCGGTTGGGCAAGGAGGATGGGAGTTGGGAGAAGTGGCGGGACAGGATGATCGGGGAACTGAAAGAAAAGAAAGACGTGTATGGGTTAGTGGATGTGTACTCCCAGGAAAAAATGGGACCAGAGCTGGTGGAGCTGGGGCGAGAGGTTGACGATGAAAGGGAGTTGGAAAAGATTGCCCAAGCTTTGGAGGGGCTGGGGGCGAGGGAAACGGAGGAAGTTTATCGAAAACTGGTGGAGAAATACCTGTCTAACCATCTGGGTCGGGAGCATTACCAAAAAGCGGCCGGATGGTTGGAGGGAATGAAAAGACGCGGTGAGACGGCGGAATTTGAAGCTTTTTTGATGGGATTGAGGAAGAAGTACTATAACCGGCGGGCGTTTTTGGACGAGGTACGGGAGATTTAGCTTCGCAAGAGGAGCGCTTGCGAAGCTGGTGCTGGTAATGCGGGTTCAAATCCCACACGCGCCTCAAAATTGCGGAAAGTGCAGGGGCGCCAGGACTCGGACCTGGGACGACTGTTTTGGAGACAGTAATGATGCCACTTCACCACACCCCTATGACTTGATTTTATCATTTTTTACTTGCTACTTGACAGGGCAAGTGGAGAGGGGTATGACGGAGTAGGTGGCTCATAGGATCCATCTTGAAACTTGCCCTGCGGGGATTAAAGGCACAGAGCCCGGTTCTGTGGGGAGTTGTTTGAACAATGGTTAAGAGCGCGTGGCGTGGTGAGAAGGTGTCAAAGGGTGCATCCCGAGAAATTTTATTTGTTGTGTCGGGTTGGGTTGTGTCCATGGGCAAGGTGGTGCGAAAGCAATGCTGAGGAGGTGATCGATGGGGGTGGGGATGATTAGCTATGGTTTTGAATAACAGTTGACAGGTGCCGGAAAAGGGGATATACATGTATTTACTATGCCGATGGGGTATTTTAATAAGACGAAAGATTATGTAGATAAGTTGGGTGGGAAAGGCGATGCGTTAGATCAAATGGTGGCGAGATTGGTAAAGAATTATCAGGACGCGAACCGGGTGAGGAAAGCCCTGGACGAGAGGTTTAATAAAGGTGCCGAATTTGCGGTGGGAATTGACCGGGGCGGGAGACTGGTGCGGATAAAAAGAGTGCAGGAAAGAATGAAGAGGAGATATTTGGTGGAGGGGGTGGACGGCAGTTGGCATGAGCCGGAAGAAAAGGTGTGGGCAATGGCGATGTTTGAATTGGGAAGACGCAAAAAATAAGATTCAAGGTTCAGGATTCAAGGTTCAATTTATTTTAATTTTGACGTTTCTTTGTGCAATGTCTGCTTGCGACAACGCTTACAGAACTTTTTCAATTCTAATTTGTCCGGGGTGTTGACCCTGTTTTTTTGGCCGATGTAGTTTTGGGATTTACACACCGAGCAAACGAAAGCAAAATGTTGTCGCGCGCCTTTCTTCGCCATAGCTTGACTATTTTACGAGAAAAGACGCGCGAGTGCAAGGCTACGGAGTAACCGGGGTGACTTGAGCCGGGTTGACCGGAGTCGGTTGCGGGGCCGCAGGTGGCGTGACTACATTGGTCATATCCACGGGGGTCATGTCGATACCGGTCGGCGGTTGAACAGGGGCCGGTTGGGTAACCGCGTCCGGAACGTTTTCTGTTTCGCAATGCTTACATACCCAGACCTGGGTTCCGTCTGCCAAGTTAACCATACCGCAGTTGCCGCATTTTAAATCGTTTTGCAAAGAAATCACCGCCTTTCTTTAATGTTCAATGTCAAGCGGAGCTTGCGCTTCGCGAACAATAATCAATGTTCAATATACTAGATTGTTGACGAAGTTGTAAAGATAGGAGATTATAAATGCATGGAAACGACGGGGACGGTGTTTAATTTATCGGGGATGAGTTCGCCGGTTGTGATTGTGGATCAGGTAATTGCAGAAGCGATCAAAACCGGGGCGTCGGATATATTGTTGGAGCCGGAAGAAAAATCGGTCAAGGTCAGATTCAGGGTGGACGGAGTGCTGCAAACATATGGGGAGATGGTGCATGGGGCGTATGAACAGGTGGTGAGCCGGATAAAAGTGTTGGGAAATATGGATGTGACAGAGAGCCGCAAACCGCAGGAGGCCAAGATCCGGGTAGATATCGAGGGTCATCCGTATGTGTTGCGGGCAGCCATAGTATCTACTAATTTCGGGCAAATGGCAGCACTCCGGGTACTGGATGTCCCCAGATATTCGGACTTTTTGCAGCTGGGCATGGGAGTGGAATTGGCGGATAGGATAAAGAAAAATATCTCCGGCCGGTATGGGTTGTTTTTGGTGTGCGGGCCGACGGGAGCCGGGAAGACAACGACTGTACATGCCTGCTTGCGATATTTGAACGACGGGGAGGTAAATGTGATGACGATCGAGAACCCGGTGGAGTATGTGATGCCGGGGATAAACCAGATCGAAGTGGGCGAGGGGATAGGGATGGACTTTGCTTCGGGGTTGCGACTGATTTTGCGGATGAATCCGGATATCGTGTTTGTGGGGGAAATTAGAGATGTGGAAACAGCCAAAATAGCTATTCAAGCTTCTTTGACCGGACATTTGGTGATTTCGACGGTGCATGCCAGAAACAGCGTGGGGGCGCTCTTCCGGCTATTGGACCTGGGAGTGGACCGGTATATGGCCAATTACGCTTTGAGGGCGATTTTGTCCCAGCGGCTAATGCGGCGGATTTGTGAGAATTGCCGGCAGGAATATGTACCTACAGAAGCGGAAGAGGAGTTTTATAGCCGGGAGACGGGAAAAAAGCCGGTAAATCAGTTTACAGGGGGGAAATGCGATACCTGCCAGCAGACCGGATTTAAAGGGCGGGTGGGGGTGTTTGAACTTCTGGAAATGGATGACGACTTGCGGGAGTTGGTTATTTCCCGGGCGGGTGAGAGTCAATTTCGGGAAAAACTGGCGGGGAAAAATTATAAAGCCATGAACGGGGAGGGGATGGCCCTGGTTGATTCCGGGGTAACATCGCTGCGGGAGTTTATTAGGACGATGGAGGATGCCAGGTAAATTGTTCTAAATTATTCTAATTGACCTAATTAACCTAAAAGCTTTATAGACTTCGTGAGCCTGAGCTGGGAATTGAACCCAGGACCTACGACTTACCAAGTCGTTGTTCTACCACTGAACTACCCAGGCAAAAAACTGGAATTTAGTTTTTCCATAATCCAGCGTTTCAGCTTTAAATTCCCTACTGTAAGGGTACATACTCCATAAAGAGATTTCCGTTTGTATGTACCTTTCCCTTGAGGGGGAATTTGGACTATTTTACCAAATTTTTCAGGTGGAATTTGGAGCTTAGTTGACCAAAAATTAAGAACTTCGCCTGGATTACTATCGTTAAAGCAAACTATGCTGCTACCAATGCGTTCTATTGGAAATTGGCAAATTTGAACGATAAATTTTCTAAATGCTATCAGAAGTTCCGGATCTGAGTTTGCCACTCGAAGAGCGTTTTTATGAGCCTTATTGCCTTCTCCCCAATAAATTCCAATGCCAAGTCCGAGAAGATAATTCTCAGTAGAAGATAGATTAGTTTTTATTTTGAATGGGTCGCCGTGGGGATTGAGTTTAACGTAAAGCGCTTCGCTATATGAACGCCGGGGGATGTTGTATTTTCTCATCCAATAAACAACTTTATGGGGAGAGCAAATTAGGATTTTGGCAATTTCGGGAAGGGATTTTCCTTGATTGTAGAGTGTTGATAGAGCTTCTCGAGATGGGATTGCGGAAGATGAAGTTTTGTCCACTATTAGATTCTATCATAGAACTACTCTTGATACAAGAACTTGTTTTGTCACTAAGCTATCTTGTCGATGGACTTGTCATTCCAGGTGCCGGGAGCAGGATTCGAACCTACGTAGCCATAAGGCACCTCTTTTACAGAGAGGTGTGATTGTCCACTCCACCATCCCGGCTGAGTTGTGTGGATATTTTATCAATATCTCGCATAATTTGCTCGTGAAGTCGGCGGTCTCGGTATCGGACATGGACAAGTCCAAATGGCATCTTGCCTGATTTCTTGAGATCAAAATCTCTTCTGACGTAGGGATTACAGAATTGGGATTGAGGAATTTTCAAATCCTGAGCAGGATTCCCTGCCACGCCGAAGGCGGGGTAGGGATGAATGCCGCAGCACTTTCGTCTAAAATGCTGGGGTGGAGTATAGATATTCGGGACACAGT
>VMGA01000030.1 GCA_007376345.1 Microgenomates group bacterium Gr01-1014_16
CCCGTAGAAAAGTGCAATACAACTCCTTGGTACACAAAGACCTCATCGGACAGGTCTTTTTAGTTTACATCAAACTACCCCGAAGTGCGAAACTCGTGAGAAAGATGGACGTATTCCAGCAGTTGATGGAATATGAAAGCCAGAAGAAGGAAAAACACCTTTGGGAGGGTGAGAAGGCGGTTTTGATTTGGGCAGGGAGTGATCAGCACCAGCACTTGGGATCGGCGATAGATGTAGATCACGTCAAAAATGCATTGGAATACTGTGTCGAAAAAGGGTTTATGGCCGAGGCCGAGAAAAACCGTTTGAGCGGTAGTGTGTCTCACATACTTGAAAGCGTATCGGTCCACGAGTTTGGTAGTCCCAAAAGTAATCCGGCACATAGGATTGATATGGTGATAAATAGGAATGGTATTCTGGCTGGGGAGATATTGATTGAGACAATGAATCTTCAAAATACCAAGTATTATAAAAAGTGGTCCTGGGACTGGTTCTTGTTATATTATCTTGCAGGATTGTTGCTAGCAGTTCAGACTTTAAAGGTGCTTTTGGATTTGGTTAAAGGACTGAGTTCGTACTTTTAGTACTGTAACTCAGTTTGGAAGTAAAGGTGGGAGCAAAATTGTGCGTTTAAGGGGGAGTAATCTTGACTGATATGTTATATAATGGCCTTAATCCGTTAATCGGAGGTGGATATTACCGTAAGGTGTATCGTGAGAGGGTCGGCGCAAGCTGGCCTCTTTCATTTTTACAGAAGCTTTTTCCCATACCCCTTTATTTTTTGATTATTGTTCCCCCGGCAATACTTTGGCTGAAGATAGGTGGTAACAGTTTTGTTGAAGTTATCAGTTAAAGCCGGTATTACTCCGTAGGTTGATAGCACGTCTAACTTTGTAGCGAGAGACAGTAAGTCGGCAAATTCAAGCCCGGCTATACCCCGATCTTTGTTCTTTATTTTTATTTCCTTGGAAGTAAGATATGACTGAACATAGTCTTTTGTGCAAAAGTAAGTTCCCCGATGATAAAAGTCATCGTAGACTTGCTTTAGGGCAATGTCTTCAACCTTACCTCTAGACTCTGCCATGACGTCGCCCTTTCCTCTAGTCATAAGAAAATGTAAATACCGTTCCAACATGGTTTTTAGGCAATAGTGGTAAGGATGCTCGGCTGATTTTTGATATTTATCTAAGTGGGATTTTTTATCGATGACAACGGCACATACGCAGTAAGCGACGTTTTTGGTGAGATCCAATAGTTGGGAGTTAAATTGGTTTTCTATTGCCGGTTCGTTTAGCTGGCCAAATACCCCTCGCTTATTTATGATGTCCTCTCGATGGAGTATGGGGAGGTTGTCCGGATCTCTTGAAAATAACTTCTTGATCTTATCAATTCTAGGTTGAAAATCGACGGTATACGCGTCAACTTCGACGATAATCCCAGTCAAACCTAAATACCTTTTATCGACGCTATCCCGGGTTGAGTAGTGGTGGGTTCCCGACTCATCAATATAAAGACGGTAGAGATTGCTCATGGCTATGATTATAAACCTCGGAAATACAACAGGTGCATACTTTTTAGGCCATTACTCACCTGGGTAACAAAAGTGGCTTTGGCCGATTAGCTTGTCAAAACAGACCTGCCTGCCGGCAGGCAGGGGTTTGGTTCGGCTTCGCTCACCACAGGCAGAGATCGTGCGGTATTTGACCCAAAAATTTCTAGCTTCAAGAGACTATATCAAACTATTGCACCCCAAGACGGGATATGCACTTTAAGGTAAAATATAAGTGTGAAATGTTTAGTTTTCGTTACAGGTAACCCATATAAATTTGAAGTCGCCAAAAAATCATTAGCGGCAATTGGATATGAAGTCGTCCAAGAAAAACTTGAAACTCCCGAAATACAGAGCACAGATGTAAGTGAAATAGCTTCGTATTCGGCCAAATGGGCAGTTGAGAAATTGGGTAAAGCGGTTGTGCTAATGGATGCCGGTTATTATATTGAAGCTTTAAACGGCTTTCCTGGGCCATTTATAAAATATATTAACCAATGGCTGTCTGCACAAGATATATTGAATTTAATGAAGGACAAAACCAACCGGAAAGTAATAGTAAAAGGTGCTTTGGCTTTTTGTGAACCGGGTATAGAACCAGTCGTATTTACGAGTGAGTGGGAAGGGAATATTTCACAAATAGCAGTAAGAACTGACAAGTCAGATATCACGTCCATAAATGAAGTCTTTATTCCCAAAGGGTTTGATAAAGTCGAATCGGAAATAGCTAGAGAAGAAATGGTGAAATATTGGTCAAAGTCTGAATCTTACTGGAAAGAGTTAATTAAATACCTTTCTAAAGAATGATAATTAACTATCACCAGGACTCCAAAATAATCAGCAAAAAAATGATTTCATCGATCGAAGAGGCACTAGAGTCTGCCTGGTCGAGGGAATCCACAGATCCTAAGGAAGCAGACAATTGGTCTGAAAATAACAAAGCTTATGGACAATGTGCAGTCACATCAGTATTGATAAATGACCTGTTTGGCGGACGGATGATTTATGACAAGGCTAACTTTCATATCTGGAACGAATTGCCTGACGGAACACAGCACGATTTCACCAGATCCCAGTTTACGAACGAAAAAGTATTTTCTGTTTATAAATATAAAAATAGGGAAGATATTTTATACGACGAGAGCGGGCGAAAAACTCACATTGAAGATAGGTATTTTAAACTAAAGGATGACTTACCCCTGAAAATAATAATTTTTGTCACAGGGAATGAAAGAAAGCTGGGAGAAGCTAGGCTAGGATGCCAGATATTTGATGTAGGTGTAGAGTGGACAAAATTGGATATAAGTGAAATCCAATCTCAAATCCCTAATGAAATATCCGGGAAAAAAGCAGAGGCTGCCTTTGAACAAATCGATAAACCTTTGGTCGTAACAGACACATATTGGAATATTGCATCTTTGAAAGGTTTTCCCGGAGGGTATATGAAAGATGTTTCAGCTTGGTTTACATCCGAAGATTTTTTAAATTTAATGAAGGGAAAAAAAGATAGAAGAGTGTCTTTTACCGAATCCATTACCTACAAAGATAAGAAACAATTGAAAGTGTTCAGTAAAGAGTATCAGGGGTTAATTACAGAAAGCCCCAGAGGGACAGGTAATTCGATTGAAAACGTGGCGGAGTTTGAAGGAGTAACGTTGGGGGAACGCAGGCAACAAGGCGGCTACAGCCACGAACCTGAGGAATATATTTGGTACAATTTTGCTAATTGGTTTGGCCAAAATCGCAACTAACTCCAAGAATAGAAAATAATTATTTTTCAAGTGCATACTTTTTAGGCCAGCGACCACCTCGGTAACAAAAGTGGCCTCAGATAGGTTACCTCCTTGGAATTGTCCGGTGACATGAAGAAGTCGTATAATTGGCCAATTAGCTTATCAAACAGAGGTTCAGAGATCGTGCGGTCTTTGACCCAAAAACGATCCTGAAACATATTTATGCTGGTAGATGAAATTGATATCAAGATATCCGCGGGACACGGGGGACCGGGCAAACTTATCTCCGTTCGCAGTTTCAGATCCGCTCCCAAACTGGGCGGTGACGGCGGCCGGGGAGGGGATGTATATGTAGTAGCCACCTCAGATTTATCAGCTTTAAACAAATTAACCGGAATCAGAAAAATCAAGGCTGAAGATGGCAATCCTGGCGGCACTAACGACAGCACCGGCAAAAGCGGCCAAGATATTGATATCTTGCTTCCTGTGGGCACATCCGTTGTAGATACCGAAACCAAAAAAATTGTCGAGTTAAATACACCTGAGCAAAGAATTTTACTGTGCAAAGGCGGGCTTGGCGGCCGGGGCGGCAATTTCAGAGCCCAACCCGGATTACCCGGCCAAACTATTCAAGCCAGATTGATTCTCAAGCTCATTGCCAAATACGGGCTTATCGGCCTGCCAAATGCCGGCAAAAGCAGCCTCTTAAACGAACTGACCAATGCCAACGCCCAAACCGGAGCCTATCCGTTCACTACTCTGGAACCAAATTTGGGAGTAGTCAACGGCCAAATCATTGCCGATATTCCAGGGTTAATTGAAGGAGCATCGAACGGCCGAGGATTAGGCACCAAATTTTTAAAGCACATCGAAAAAGTCAATTTATTGTTTCACTGTATCGCCAGCGATAGTACCGACGTAGTAGGGGATTATCAAATAATCAGCACCGAACTCGACAGATATGGGGCCGGTTTGACCTCCAAATCCCGAGTCATCGTCCTCACCAAAACTGATTTAGTCACTCCTGAAATAATCAAATCGCACACCACTGCTCTAAAAAAATTCGGCTACCCGATTGCCTCAGTATCAATATATGATAAGAATCTTATCTCATCCTTTCTTCGGTTTCTTCAGTAGCCACGCGACCGATCTGGTCAAACTCATGATATCTTGATTTGGCCAACTCATCTTTGGCCCACTTCCACACCTCATCTTTAGCTATATTGGCCACGCCGATAACCGTATCCGCCCCGCCATAATATACCCAATATTTGTCATTATCTTCGACTGCGCCGCAGGTAAAAACCACGTTACTTACCCGTCCTTCCTTCTCCCACGTCGTCTCGGGTTCCATTACCGGTTCGGCCGTCCTGGCAATAACCAAACTCGGATCATCCAGATCCAATAACGCAATTCCCAATCTATAAACTTTATTTTTGTCTACCCCGTGATAAAACAATACCCAGCCAAAAGGGCACTTCATCGGCGGCGCCCCAACTCCAACTTTGTCTCCGTCCCACATGCCTTCTCTAGGTCCAAACACCGCCCCTCGCTCTTTATACCTGCGTCCGTCTGCGGCAATCGCAATCCGTATTTGGGGTACGACCCGATGCAGCAGGCAAAAATTGTCGTCTATCTTTTCCGGAAACAGGGTAGCATCTTTGCTGTCGATATGGCTGATAATTACTCCATATCTGATCCAGCTAGCAAAATCTACTGTTTTTGCCAAACTCACCCGCACCCGCCAATCCGCTTCCCGCGGATGAGCTGGGGTGCTCAGCAAGGGAGGATATTTTGAAGCCGCCACATAGATTACAAAATATTCATCTCCGATTTTAGTTACCCGCGGATCCTCAACACCGATTCTTTCGTACTCGCTATCCGGATCAGCGCAAAAGACCGGTTCAGGTTTTCTTTCGGCAACTTCAGTAGGAGTTCTCATCTTTACCATTCCCAATCTGGACACTTCATCATCTCCCTGGGCTCGGTACATCAAGTAAATATCATCTTTCCACACAAATGCAGCCGGATTAAACACCCCCTTATTTTCCCAAGTCTGACTAGTTGGAGCCAGTAGTGGAACTTCGTTCCTAACTAATTTCATTCTCCATTAGATTAATGCTTGCCAACACAAAACTCAAGACTGCTTCTGCTCCTTCGTTTAAACTGCACTCCAGAGAATTGAATCCATCCCTAATGCTCCCCGTCTTCTCATCGACCAACGACTCTTTAATGATATTTCTTCCAAAATACCATTCATAAGCCATATTAGCCCAGTCAAGATATTTCTTATCTTTTGTCGCCCTATATGCCGCCATGCAAGCTTCCACCATACCTCCCGCCTCTACCGGTTGTTGGTCAAATTCGGCTTTTGGTTCACCCTTCCTCCACCATCCGGCTTGGCCTACAAAACTGAAACAATTCATTTTTTCATCCCATAATTTATTAATCAACCAATCTAGAGTTATTTTACCGGGAATAATTTTTCCGGCAGTCAACAGGGCGTGGGGTAAGCGGGCATTGTCGTAATATAAACCCTCCTCAAACCATTCCCAGTCATCAGTCCGATTTTCTTCCCAGACGGCAACCAGCTTATCAGCCATTTGTGGCACCCCGGCTAATGCTAATTGTGCCATGGTTCTTCGTGACGTCACTTGAGTAAACGCCGGTTTGGCTTTATCCCAAATCCGCCGGCATTCCCCCTTTTCTTTTGGGTCACCAATCTTTATGCCCAAGTCCACCGCCACCATAGCCCGTCCGAACCATTCTCCCAAACCCGGTTCGTCTATCCATTCTCCCCCTTCGTCCATGTCATTATGAAATCCATCCTTGCCGACTGCCCGCTTCAAAAAATCCAGATAAACATTCCTCCGGGGTCGACCTAAACTCAACATCGCCTGATACGCCCGGGCGTTATCATCTGTACTGTATCCTTCGGCTTTATTTGGTTCACTAAACTTGGCATGCTCTATTAGACCCGTCTCATCGGTCATCTTGTAAATATACGCCAAGGCCAAATCAATTCTTTTTGAGGGCATGTTGCATTAGGTGATAGTACTGATGGCCGACGAAATACCAGGTCATCGTCCGGCCCAGTTCATAAGCTTTTTCCTCGCATTCGATACGACTTTGTTTGTCGGTCCAAGTTTCCACAACGGCTTTGGCAATGGCTGCGCTATCTGCAAACGGAACCAGCTTGCCGCAACCCAATTTAAACATTTCCCGTGCGTACAGGTAGGGGGTGGAAATGCAAGCTTTGCCGGCTCCGATGGCGTAAGCCAGCGATCCGGAGGCTGCTTGTTGGGGATCTAAATACGGGGTGATGTAGAGATCACTGGCCCCAACGTATTTGATGAGTTTTTGGAGCGGTAGGTATTCATTTACAAATCTAACATGCCTGCCAAGATTCAGGTCTTTGGCCATTTTTTTGAGCTTAACGCGGTACTTTTCGCCTTCGGTTTGTTTGACTACTGGATGCGTTTCCCCCACGACAAAATAAACCAATTCTGGAATCTCTTTAAGTATTTCCGGCATCGCCGCAATGACGTACTCGATGCCTTTGGACCAGCTGACCAAATTGGCGCTGGTCATAACCACTTTTCCCTGGAGGCCAAGTTTTTTCTTGCCATCTGTCAGCCGCGGGAAATCCGGAACGCCGTGGGGAATAACCATAACCTTACGCCGGTCAACCTCATACTTATTTATTAACATTTCACCAGCGGCTTCCAACATAACAACCATATATTCAGCTTTTTTGCCCAGACGCTTTATTATTTCTTTCATTTTGGGTGTGGGTTTTTCCAACACGGTATGCAGCGTAAGTATCAGCGGTTTTTGTAACCGCTCTATCATATCCAAAATTAGATCCCCGCTTTCACCGCCAAAAATACCGAATTCATGCTGGATAACCACGATATCCACCTCTCCGGTTTCATTCACATGTTTGACTACCTCGTCATAATCTTCTTTAACTTCCTGACGGATCCGGAATTTGACTTCGTGAGGATACCTTAAGCCTTCGCTGATTCCATTATCCATGGCAGCAATCTGAGCCAGAGCCAGGGGATTTAACAAATTGATAGCATTAGTTAAATCCTTAGTAAACGTCGCAATGCCGCATTTCCGGGGAATATACGTCGAAATATACAAGGCTCTTACCGGCTTTGTGAGATTTTTAAGATTTGTCATATAGACCCAAACACAGGCAATTATAGCACTAAATCCTAGTTACTCATCAACTAAGTTCATCTAATCAGGGGGGAGGGAACTGCCGTGCAAGCCACAGTCGGAGTCGGCCAACGTCAAGTGATAAACTAACTCCATGACCCAACAAACAAAACAAAAACTGTACTGCTTCGTCGACGAATCCGGCCAGGACACCGCTGCCCAATCCGGCAGAACTCTTATTTTCGTTGTGGCAATTACTATATTTGGCAATAATCGTGATGAAATTGAGAAAACATGCCTCACTTACGAAAAAATCAGCGGCAAGTTCAGAAAATGGAATAAAGAACGCAAGGAAAAACGCCTAAAATACATTACCCTGATACTTAACGACAAAAGATTTAAGCAATCTATTTATTTTTCATCTCTGGGTCCATTTGAAAACAAGCCTGATTATGACTTACAAACCCAAATCGGCATCAAACGCGCCTTCGTCCACATGCCTCTTCCGGAAAAATATGAGGTAGATATCTTTATTGACGGGATAAGCGAAACAAAGCAAGTCGAATACAAGCGACGCCTTCGCAATCTTAATATCCGCGTCCACCGGATCCGTCGTGCCAGGGACGAAAGTTACCCGCTCATCCGTTTGGCAGACGCCGTCGCCGGAACAGCCAGGCAAGCGATTGAAGGAAACAAAGAAGCGCTTGCTCTTATCAGAAAAGCAAAAGAGCTTCAAACGCTTGTTGAAACATAAAAAAACCACCCTCTGACGCGGGGTGGTTAGCAACCTACTCTCAAGACGTCTCCTAGGCTTTCTTGAGCCTCCTCACCAAAAGGGTGACTTTTCGGTCGCCGCTGCGTCCATTGTAACATCGACTGTCAAAACTTTCTGAATCAATTTATATTGAGTCTGGCGGAGCTGCCGTGCAGGCCGCAGCCGAGAGCGGGACAAATTATTAAGCGTGATGGAGCCTCGGGTCGATTGCAGCGCTAGCACACGCTTCAATCAGCTCGAAGAGCCCCAAGACTCCATCGCGACCAATAATCATTTCGTCTCCCTTCCACTTTCCCTCTCCAAGATTTTGGAGAGGGATTAAGCCTGCCTGCCGGCAGGCAGGGGAGAGGTAGAAAATAAATTGTAAAAGTACAAGTAGTTTCGCCCTTCCGAAGCTTTTAGCGAAGGAGGGCTCATCAGCCCCGCTAAGCGGCAAACTACTATGGGAACTGCTGGGGGTGATTTGGGGATTATTATTTTAATTTTTTTATTATTGATTATTATTAAAAATAATTGCTATCGATTGCTCGATTATCCCAAATACTCCATGCAGTTCCCCACCAAATTTTCTCTTCATCACCC
>VMGA01000031.1 GCA_007376345.1 Microgenomates group bacterium Gr01-1014_16
GTGGACTGTTTACGAAAAAATTCGGACTGACTTTCAAAGGTAGCGCTGCGAGTGCCCCCACCCACTCGCAGCGCCATCTTCGCTCGGCCTTTGGCCTCGTAAAAAGTCGGCTCGGACAAATCATTTCTTTTAAGAAATGATTCCAAAAAAAACGTAAAAATTTTAATGTACTAAAACTTAAATGGCCGCTCTGGTTGAACTCAACTCGGATTCCTCCAAATTGTCCAAAGCGGCCATTAAAAAAGGAATCCGCTAAAGTTGAGTTCAATAATAATATACCACTATTTTTGGTTGCTTGGTAGATATAGACTGATTTGCTATAGGATTCCTGTTATGGTAAAATACGAGTCTATGCACGAACGAATGGAATACCATGGAAATCAAGAAAATCTTATTACTAAAATAAACTACTCTGGTAGAGTTAAAGGAGCTTTTGGTGTGGCAATATTCGGTGTTCCTGCTATAGCCTTAAGATCATTGGAACGAGGACCTTCTGGGCAATCTTTGCCGATCTTCATGCGAGGGCATCTTTTTGATGTAATGGCAGCTCCATGGCACGCCTCACTAAACAAGGTATTAGTTGGAGATAGTTTTGCCATGAATTTTGGAGCTGCAATAGTGGGACCAACCTTAACTGAAATAGCTCAGGGAGTTGGATTAAGTGACGGAACATTTGATGCTGGTGATATTGCTGCCTATGTTGTCGGGGCAGTAGGTTGGGCTGCTTTCGAAGGCACTGCTAAAGCCATTCATGATTCTGGCCTTTCACTACCTGTTTATAGAGCGCTTGGAATTCAACATAGAAAATTTGGTTAAGAGCATTTACAATTAAATGTAAAGAGATTTGCGTAAGCAATTTGCCTGCAAGATGCAGGCAAAAAATCGCGCGCGCGAAACATAAGCGAGGCCAAAGGCCGAGCGAAGATGGCGCTGCGAGTGGGTGGGGGCACTCGCAGCGCTACCTTTGAAAGTCAGTCCGAATTTTTTCGTAAACAGTCCACCAGTCCACAGTTTTGGAGTCGATGATATACTGGAATGGTGAAGAAGAAGAAGGGGGTTTCGGCTAATTATGAGTATTTTGTGAAAACCGATACTTCCGGTTATGGCGGGGAGTGGATTGCTATTGCAAAAGATAAAGTGGTGGCTCACGGTAAGGACGCGCAGAAGGTGTATAAGTCTGCTATTAAGAAGATTGGAGGGACGGATGTTTCTTTGGCGAAAGTTCCGGAAGCACAAATGATGGTTCTTTAAACAATGGTTGAGTGGATAGTGACTAATTTACTGATGGCTCTGTGGGTGTGGGGGGCGGGATTTGGAGTGGGGAACGTGGCGTGCGGGGTGAAGTACAAAACTTGTAAGAAGTTCACGTCGCCGGGCTGGATGTATTGGGCTAAAGACCGCGAGGTGAAAGGGCAAATGATCGCTTGGATGGGATTGGCAGTGTTTTTGGCCGGGGTGACGGTAGTGGTAATGAGTCGGCAAGTGTATGCGCATGGGTGGGTGTATCCGGTTTTGGGTTTGGTTACTGGGGTAGGGGTGGGGGTAGTGATGATAAGACGAGAGGTGAAATTGGGCGAGATCGAGATGCGCCGGGATGCGGGACTAGACGGGGTGGGCGAGGTGCCCGGTGTGATTCAGGAAAAGGTCAAAGCCGGCCCGGGAGATTTCCAGGGTGGCAGTGTTGGTGTTGGGATGGAATAGCAGATAGTTCATTGTTGATAGTTCATGGTCGATGAGAACGGTGACTTGGTGATCTTTGTCGTTGATTAGTCCAAAGGGCGAAACTGACCCTGGTGTCAGACCTAAAATTTGTTTAAGTTCGTTTTCTTTACCGAAAGTTAATCGATCGGTTCCCAAGTTCATTGCTAATTGTTTCAGATCGGCCCGCTTTTTGCACTCCAAAATATAGAGAAAGTATTTATGAGGAGGTTTTTCAGCTTTCAGAAATAAGTTTTTGGTATGGGCGGCTTGGGTATTCACCCAATACTTATCCGCTTCGTCACAGGTAAACACTGCCGGATGGTCGTGTTTGACGTATTTGACGTCTAGAGAATCGAGCAAATCTAAAACATTTTTCATCATACGATTATACGGGCTTGGCAGAATGGCAGACAACTACCGATAATCAGCCGCTCTGACAATATTCCGGAACTCTGCCCCGGGCTGTTATCTGCATACTCGTCCCGCCAACAACCAAGTGTTAATGAAAATCTGGGCGGGACTGCGTAAGCTAGTTCCTAGCCATTTCTGTCTGCGCCCTAATAGCCCTGGGAGTAGTTATAATTCTGAGAGGCGGGAGGAAAATTCGGTGGTTTCGATTTTGACGTAGTCGAGGTATTTTTCGGTGCTGGACTTGCGGCGGTGGCCGACCAGGGTAGTCAGGAGGTCGGGATGAACTCCGTTTTTGAGCTGATGGGCGATAAAAGTGTGGCGCAGGTCGTTGACTTTGGCGCCTTTGACCCCGGCTTTTTTGAAGTAGCGGTCGATAGCGGTGCGGATGTTTCTGACTAACAGGGGGTGGCCGGTTTTGGTGACAAAAACATGGTCGTTGTTGACGGCTGGCCGGACGGCAAGATAGTTTTGCAGGGCGGAAACAGCGGTCTTGTTGAGAGGAACGGAACGCTTAAAATTGTTTTCGAAGACGCGGACGGTAATCTCATTTTTGCCGAGGTCTTCCATGCGGAGATTGGCCAGCTCGCCGATTCTGATACCGGTTTGCAAAAGCAGCTCAATGACGGCAGAAATCCGGATGTCCAGGTGGGCGGCGTCTCGTAAAGCTCGGTGTTCCGCTTCAGTTAAAATGCGGGGTGCCTTGGATTCGTATTTGGGGTGGGTGAGGGGGGAGCTGGGATTGTGGGTGTGTAACCCTGATTCATGGAGGAATTTGAAGAAGGTTTTTAAGGAATTGATCTTGCGGCTGATGCTTTTGGGAGTATAGCCTTGGGTATTGAGGTGGGCGACAAACTCTTGCAGATGCAGGGTTTGGACAGAGGTGGTCTGGGTAAGACGCTTTTCTGTCAAGTAGGCGTGTAGTTGATTCAAATCACCGTGATAGGCGACCGAGGTGGCCGTAGAACGTTTGTGGTCTTTGAGATGGGCAAGGAACTTCTCTAGGGCTGCTTCAAAGCTGATGGGATCGGGTAAATTATTCACTATGGGTTACTCCTTAACTAGGGAATTGTAGCTGAATTTGTGCTAGGATGCAAGAGTGAAGCGGTGGAGCGACTGGATTATTATAGGATTAGGTAGTTTGCTGGCGGTGCGGACCGGGGTGAATGTGTGGAGGTTATACAAGGCCGGAGATAGGGTGGGCGAGGCCAGAAAAGAGCTGGCGGAGACGCAGGCGGAGCAGGAGCAATTGAAGTCTCGATTGGAGTACGTGCAGAGCGAGGAGTTTATCGAGCGGGAGGCGAGGGAGAAACTGGGGTTGGGGAAGCCGGGAGAGGAAGTAGTCATAGTGCCGACTCCTATCAGGAATCAGGAATCAGGAATCAAGATTCAGGATGAACCTAATTGGAGGAAGTGGTGGAGATTGTATGGCTTGCACTGAGCGAAGCCGAAGTGTGCCAGGGGTGGGATTCGGACCCACAAACCTTATCCTTATGAAGAATCTGCTCTACCATTGAGCTACCCTGGCATAATAGGGGAATTTATGGCTTGGGTAAGACCATATATTTCACCCATAACTCTGTTGTATATTCTACCAGGTCTAGATAGTTTTAGGGCTAATGTTCCATAATGATTATTGAAATTTTCGTAGATCTTTCGGAGAGGATATTTTTTGAAACTGGTTTTTGTGAAGTTCACAAGTGGAATATCAGTAAGGCTTGACCAGTAATTTTTGACTTTCGTCTCGCGTTGTTTGTGTGCTTCATTAATGCCCACGGCGCATTTGAGTTCGACTTGGGAAATGTTGAAGGTCGTTTTTAACCATTTAATGAAAAAAATGATCATGTCCGGATCAGAATTACAAAATACAATACTTCTAGATTTTTTGGTTCCTTCGGCCCAGTACAAACATAAGCCTGCAATTCTAATTTCGCGGTTAGTAAGATGGGGAAATTCTTCTTGTTCAAGTTTTCTAGCAAGAACCTCTCTTTTCATCCTAGCTTGTTTTTGGATCAAAGCTCCTTTTAGACCACCTCTAAGTCTGCCTTTTACAGAGTTTGAATTAAGTTTTTCTGCTTGATCTAGTGTTAATATTATGTCTCTTACCCACAGACTGGCAGAGCTTTTAGCAACACCTATTTTTTTGGCTATATCTCTAACACTTTTCCCCTGTTTTCGGAGTCTGATTGCTTCCAATCTCAAAGCAGATTTTGCCATAAATCTTATTGATTTTATCTGGTTTTTCTTCGGGTTGTCAAGCGTTGAATTTAGGAATATAATGTGTAAGTTCTTTTAAAAAGACGTGCGGGGTAGTGTAAAGCTGCACGGAAGGCTAGTAGTATGGGCCCCGCCGATGGTAACATCGGTGCGCAAATCTGGCTATATCGGTGGACATCCTGAGCTTGTCGAAGGACAATACCGAGGGAAGTCGTAATTGACCCCGTAGAGACTACACGCCGGAGTCCGATGTCACATCGGACATGATATAGTCCGCCACTCGTGGTGACACGAGATTACAGATCAGCATAATCTTCCAGTCTGGGTGCGATTCCCAGCCCCGCAACAAAATTTCAGATATACTGGAGGGATGAGGGGGAAGAAGGGGGATTAGAGTGATAAGATGGGTAAAATTACCAATTTTCTGGAGGCGAGGAGGGGGTGGAAAGTAGTGTAGTTGACAATAATGTTGACAATTAAGTTTACAATTGATAGAATATGGACATGTTCGCTCCCGAGTATACCCTTACAAACAAGCTATTAAAGAACCTCACGGAAATCGAGCGATTGTATGGTCAAATTGAGGCATTGAGGCTACCCAAGGAGCTTCAATTGAACCTGGAGCGAAATAACCAGGTTCAGTCTGCTTATATTTCTAACAGCATTGAGGGTAATCCGTTATCCCTCCCGGAGGTAACCAATTTGCTTTTGGGAGATAGGGTACCTGTGAATCGAGACGAAAAAGAGGTGCGAAACTATTTTGAGATTTTGAAAGAATTGTCTAATTGGACAGGACGAGAGGTCACGTTAGAAGTAATGGTGGAAATTCACAAGAAACTGATGGCAGGAGTGAAAGACGGAATTGCCGGGGTAATCAGGGATTCGGCGGTGGTGATTGGAGCGCGGGATGTGATGGGGCGAGTTCGAATCCAACATGAGCCTCCATACCACCAAAGGGGTGAAATACGTTCGGCAATAAATGAACTCTTTGAGTGGTTAAGCAGAGCGGATATTCCTGTTCCTCTGAAAGGGGGAATTTGGCACCATCAATTTGTTTATATCCACCCATTTGGAGATGGAAATGGAAGAGCATGCCGATTGCTGACAGCGTTGATTTTCCTAAAAGGGAATTACCAAATTAACAAATACTTCGTTTTAGATGATTACTATGACATTGACCGGAGTATGTATTCAGAAAAATTGCACACAGCGGATAATGGAGATAAAACAGTGTGGCTTGAGTACTTCACTGATGGGGTGAAATATTCGCTCCAAGGGGCCTTGGGAAAGGCCAAAAATTCCCTATCAACACTTACTGTTAGTAACCAACCAACTCCAAGAGAGAAGGAGGTGCTGGGGATATTCAACGAATATTCAGAAGTCAACTCGGCAATTGTGGCGAAACTCTTTAGTGTGACTCGTCAACAGGCGCACAAGCTTCTGCAATCACTTGTGGAACAAGGCTTGGTAGAAAAACACGGCTCAACCAAATCCAGCTATTACAGGTTGAAATGAGAAGAATTTGGTTCTGGTTTTTGATACACTGGAGGGATGGGGAAGAGAGCGAAAGATCCGAAGAGAATAACGCCGGGGTGGCTAAGGAAAATCGGCGTGCCGGGAGCGCTGATTTTGGGGATCATGTTTTCCGTAGTTTACGGAGTGGATAAAATAAAGGAACTGGGGCCTGATTATCATGAAAATAAGAGAGTTTTTGCGTACATGGGGGTAGTTAGGACAGTAACTGACGGAGATACGTTCAGATTGTATAACGGGTATGATTACAGATTGATCGGGATAAACGCGCCGGATAGAGGAGAAGCGGGATGGGAAAAAGGGACAAAGGGGTTAAGTGGGTTAAGTGGGGAGGGGACGAGAGTATGGCTAGAATATGACCGGTATGACGACGATATGAATGGACGGGTGTTGGCTTGGATATGGATTAATTGCGAGAGCAACCCGAAGTTTGTGGACGAAAATTACATGCGCTTAAGTTTTAATCGGTCGCGGCCGGGATTAATTGATAATCCGGTGGGGTGTAAGAAGGGGAAAATGGTGCAGGAGGAGATGATTAAGGCCGGACTGGCTAAAGTCGAGCTGTATAAAGATCGCGGCGAGTTGAAATATCAAAAGAGACTATTGCAATTGAATAAATAAAAGTACTACAGTATATGTATGGCGAAGAAGCAAGCTGGGAATGATTATTGGAATACGGTGACGCCGCTATCGCGGACGATTACCGCGATTATATTTTTGGCGCTGCCGTTTATAGGGTTTGTGTACGGGATGAAGTATCGGGAGGGAGTGGACGCGAAAATTGTGGCCGCGTGCGTGCGGTAAATGATGAGCACATGATATTTGACAAGGTTGTACAAAAGTGTACAATTGAAACATGAATCAGGTTTCAGTGTCGCAGGCAAGACAGGATTTTTTGCAGTTAGCAAATAGAGTTTATGCGGGAGAAGAGTTTTTGGTGGTGAAAAACGGAATTCAGATGTTGGAAATGAGGCCGGTTAGAAAAGAAAAAAGGGTGATAAAGAAGAGAATATTACCCGGGGCAACCAAACTCATGAGCCATTTGAAAGGTACGACGTTGGAGGTAGCGGATAGACTGCGAAAAGAAGCCTTGTACGGTAGATATGATAGTAGATAGTACGGTGTTTATTCAGTTCTTTAGAGATAATCCAGAAGCCCGGAAGTTTTTTTTGGACACTGATGAACAATTGGAAACGAGCAGGATTGTAGTGATGGAAGTAATGGCTGGGACGAAGAGCGGGGCTTTGGCCAAAAAGGCTGAAAAACAAATATTGGAATTAGGAGTAAAGATAGTTGAACTAGATGAAGATATTTCGGCAAGAGGCGGGATTTTGTTTAGAGATTATTACCATACAAATGGAATAGGTATTATGGACGCTTTTGTGGCCGCAACCGCGCTGGTACACGGCCAGAAGCTGGCAACTCATAATGTGAAGCATTTTAAATTTATTAAGGGATTAGACTTGATTGTGCCGTATTGATGTTAAAATTGGAGAATGAAGAGGATTTTGACTGGGGATAGGCCGACGGGGAGGTTGCACCTGGGGCATTTGGTGGGCAGTTTACAAAACAGGGTGAGGCTGCAGGATGAGTACGAGCAGTTTGTAATGATTGCCGATGTGCAGGCCCTGACGGACAATTTTGCCGACCCGCAAAAAGTACGGGATAACGTCCGGGAGGTGGCGCTGGATTATATGGCGGTGGGGATTGACCCGAATAAAACCACAATTTTGATCCAATCGCTGATCCCGGAAATTGCGGAGTTAACTGTTTATTACCTGAATTTGGTGACTTTGGAAAGAGTGTTGCGAAACCCGACAGTGAAAGATGAAATTAAACAGAAGGGATATGGGAAGAACATTCCGGTCGGGTTTGCCATGTATCCAGTGTCACAGGCGGCGGACATCACTTTTTGCCGGGCGAATTTAGTACCGGTGGGGGAAGACCAGATACCGATGATCGAACAGACACGGGAGATTGTGCGCAAATTTAATTCTTTGTACGGAGAGGTGTTGGTGGAGCCGGAGGCGTTGATCGGAAAAATTAAAAGATTGCCGGGGACGGACGGGGGAACAAAGATGAGTAAATCTCTGGGGAATTGCATTTATTTGGCAGATTCTAAAGACGAAGCGACGAGAAAAGTGATGAATATGTACACAGATCCAAACAGGATTCATCCGACAGATCCGGGGAAAGTGGAGGGAAATCCGGTATTTGTTTATCATGAGGCGTTTAATCCGAATAAGGATGAAGTTCAGGATTTTGAGAAAAGGTATAGAAGTGGGAAAGTGGGAGATGTGGAGGTGAAAAAAAGATTAGCGGTGGTTTTGAATGAATTACTGGAACCGATGCGGCAGAGACGGAGTAAGTATGAGGAGAATTTGGGAGAGATAGATAGGATTTTGAAAGAGGGGACGGCCAGAGCCAAAAAAGCGGCGGAAGAAACAATGAGTTTGGTTCGAAAAGCGATGAAAATAGATTATTTTTCTTGAATACCCTTTGGGTGATTGGGGCTTGACAGTGGAAAAAATTAAAAATAACCTAGAGATATGCGAAGAGGCCTGCTGTGGGCTGGTTGGTGTGGTGTTGGTGGTCGGTGTTTGGCGATTGGGACACCCGCAAAAGATCAGGTCACTAACAACGCACCTGGTAATTTCGGAAATACAGACAAGCGGGGGAACCGGACATACGTTTGATGAGTTTGTGGAGTTGTATAACCCGACAGGATCGACAGTTGATCTGGCCGGAATGAAGTTGGCTAAGAAGACGGCTGGTGGAGCTCAAAGTGACCTGGTGGCATCTTTGTCCGGCGCGGTGGCTGCTAACCACTTCTTTTTGATTGCCCCTGTCGATTTTGCTTCTATTTCGGCGACACCTGATGTGACTTATGCTACCGAAAGCGCGTCTGTGGCTAACGATAATACAGTGGTTCTTTATGATACTGACGGGACGAGCATAGTTGATTTGGTAGGAATGGGGAGTGCAACGGCTTCCGAGTCGGCTACGACTGCTAACCCGGCGGCGGGAAAGAGTAAAGAAAGAAAAGCCATGCCGAGTTCGACCAAAGATACAATGATGATCGGAGGGAGCGACGAGTTAGCTGGTAACGGGCAGGATTCAGATAATAATT
>VMGA01000003.1 GCA_007376345.1 Microgenomates group bacterium Gr01-1014_16
TAAACAACGGGTCGTCCTCATGCGCGTCCGCGAATCCCAAACACGTCACAACTTTAATCAACTTGTCATCCATCTCACCATTCTAACACCCGTCTCGCCCCCACGGCTACCTCATCCGCCCCCGCCTCTTCCAGTATCTTCAAATGCTCTTTCTGTACCCCCCCATCCACGCAAATTTTAAATTTATATCCATTTATTCGTCCTATCTGTCCTATTTGTCTTATTTTGTCCAATGTTGTTTTGTTAAATTCCTGCCCTCCAAACCCTGGCTCTACTGACATTACAACTACATATTTCAGCTTGGGTAAATAAGGTTTAATTGCCTCAACCGGCGAATGTATATCCAGCGCCAGGGCCGAAAAATCCTCCGGCCGCGAAATACTTTCCATCTGGGCGATGATCCGATCAAATCCAACGTTTTTCGCCTCCTGGACATATTTATTTATATTTCTTTCAGTCACCATCAAATGAGCGTCGAACTTTAATTCCGGATATCTTTTTACACTTTTACACTCTGATACTTTTACACTTTCGTTTGCAGCATACTCCCCGTCAATAAAATCAATCTGAACTCTCCCAAATTTCTTACTCTCGCCTATCCTCCGCATCAGCTCACCAAACTCCACCGGATCATTAGTCAATATTGCCGGAATTATTTCCATAACTGCCAAAACTCCTCCAATGCCATTTCCTGCACCTCCTCTAAATGAATCTCCGGCCTGTTTTGTCCAATAAACTCAACCGCCCCTTCCACTGTCTTTTTCTCATACCTGATCAAATACGCCGCCACCATTGTCGGGCTTCGGCTGTGCCCTTCCCGGCAATGCACGTACACAGTGTGTCCCGCGGTCACAATCTCACGCATGGCCGCCGTCCCCACCAGCAGCTGTCCCAGCTTTGGCGCTGTTTTATCCATTACCGGCAACCACAAGTACACTTCCACTCCAGGTGTGGGCATTTCCACCCGCTCCATCTCCAAATTAATCTCCGCCATTATCCCCAGTTTTTTAAACTCCACCGAGTGCAATGGGCATTCCAGTCCCTTACACAAATCCGACCCGATATAAATCTGATTCGTTATTTTTGAATAATCTGTCAAATGATCGTCCCTCATGCCTGTCCGAATTTTATCACCTGCTCTACTAACCTGTTGGTATACCCCCATTCGTTATCATACCAAACCACCACTTTCACCAAATCCCCGTCAATCACCTGCGTCAATTCAAGGTCTACTATCGCGCTATATGAACTACCTATCACATCCGAACTCACCAAATATTCCGGTACCCCATTTATCCCACTTATCCCCATTATCCCCTCGTACTCCGGCCTTCCACTCGCCTCCACCAATACCTGATTCACTTCCTCCCTAGTTGTCTTTCTCTTTGTCACAAATACAAAATCCGCGATGGACCCCGTAATCACCGGTACTCGTAATGAAATCCCATCAAACAAGCCTTTAAGTTCCGGTATCACTTCCGTCGTGGCTATCGCCGCCCCCGTACTTGTTGGCACCACGTTCATCGCCGCCGCCCTCGCCCGCCGCAAATCTTTGTGCGACCCATCCTGCAATACCTGGTCATCGGTATACGCGTGTACCGTCGTCATCATGGCTTTAGCAATCCCGAATTTGGCATGTATAACAGCCGCTACCGGCGTCACGCAGTTCGTCGTACAGCTCGCATTAGAGATCACTTCCGCTTTCCCGTCAACCGTATTAACTCCCAGCACAAAAGTGCCTACATTCCCACCCTTGCTCGGCGCCGAAATTACTACTTTCTTCGCCCCGGCCTTGGCATGTTTTAGCGCTCCCAACTCATCCGTAAATTTCCCCGTACATTCCATCACCACGTCTACCCCATATTTGCCCCATGGCAACTTCTCCGGATCTTTTTGCGCCAACACCGGGATCTTCAAATACATACTCGGAACAACTAAATAGCCAATCAGCGGATCTTCAATTTTTTCTTCACTCGCCACTGGAATCTCAAACTTTCTGTATGTCGTGTCCTGGTTCACCAAATGCGCCCATCCCATCACATTCATCGACCCGCTGGTATTAATCGCCACCACTTCCATCTCGTTAGCATGCTTCAGTAGCCACACCCTAAACGCCAGCCTCCCAATCCTCCCAAATCCATTGACAGCAACTTTGACCATCGATCACAAGTATAAACATTTCCCCCTCTTAAGTTAAGAGGGGGATTAGGGGGTGTTATGAAATCGCTTCAATCCCAACTAAAGTTCCCGTACTCAAATACTCCAACATTGCCCCACCGCCCACCGATATCCAATCAAATTTTTCTGTCAGCCCAAACATGTCAATTGCTCTTTCAATATCTCCCCCCCCGGCTACTTTATAAGCGTGACTCCCAGCAATTGCATTCAAAACTTCTTTAGTTCCCCGGCTTGAGTTTTCATTTTCATATTTTCCCATCACCCCCGCCGCCAATATCACCTCAGCGCTCGAAATTTCATGAATATAATTATTGATAGCCTCGTCAGAAATATCCAGCCCGTCCGGCCGCAAGTCCACTCCCACCAGTAATCCTCCTTTCAACACAGCAGCAAACCTATTCCCCATTTTATCCGCGAATTTTTGTTTCTCCTCGACTTTTACTCCACCAATCACCAAAATTCTCTTCCCCGGCTTCTCCCATATTTGACCTAACTTCTCTATCTCTATCCCAAATCTCAAGCCTATTACTATTTCTTTACCCTGCTTTTTCATCAACTTTGGCAGAGCATCAATCGACGCGTGGTCCCTGTGGCTCGTTGCGAATGCCTCGTTTACATATACATCCCACCCCTCGGCCAACTGCTCGGCAAATTTCTCACTATTTCCCTTCTCTCCGGGATTATCCCGCAACCTATCATCAAACTCCGCTCTGGGAAATTCAACCCGCAAATCATCCACCACCCGGTATTTCGTCTCCGTGTGCCCAATTACCTTAATCTTTTTTGCACCCTTTTCCAGCAAATATTTCACCACTTGTCTCACCGACTCCGTCCGCAGGTTGTCTTTATCATCCACATCCAAATCCCCCCGTACTAATATGTTTTTTTCGGAAAAATTAATATCCTTGACTGTTAATAAATTCATTTTGGTTCCCCTCTCCGGATAATACCCCTTCCTTTTGGTTTCCCTCCCCTAAATTAGGGGAGGGATTAAAGGGTGAGGTATTATTCGGGTCAGGGGTGAGGTGATATAAAAATCGAGATCAGGTTTTATTATGTTTCTCAAAGACAGCCCCCTCATACCTGGCTATTTTTTCAATCCTCCTCATATAACGCTCGCTTTTGACAAACTCCGTCTCCAAAAACCGCTCCACCAGTTTCAATGCTTCTTCCTCGGTTACGTTGTCCGATGCCAGCGCCAATACATTTATATTGTCATCCTTTCTGCCCGCGTACACTTGATCCGCTTCAAATCCCAATCCGCACCGCACTCCCCTCACTTTGTTCGCCGCAATTTCTACCCCCACTCCCGATCCGCACAACACTATTCCCATATTTTTGTCCGGCGACTGGACCACCCGCTGCGCCACGTCAATCGCATAGTCCGCGTAATCATCTCCATGGTCGTAACTAAACGCCCCCACATCCTCAAACTCATACCCCCGCCCCTTCATCCAGCGGTCAATCGTCGCCTTCATCTCAAACCCCCGATGATCAGCTCCGATATAAATCATACTTTCAAGCTTACCGTCAGTTTACCCCCCAGCGCCCCCGCTAGCCTTTCCAAGAATGATAACGTCGGCTTGGTCTGGGCGTTTTCCACCCGGGAAATAACCGACTGCTTAGTCTTCATTTTACGCGCCAACTGCGCCTGTGTCATCTTCTTCTCAATCCGGGCCTTAATTAATGCTCTCGCCACTTCATACTCCAACCTGGTTTTCTCCCAAGCCTTCCTAAATTCCGGATCCTTCATCAAAATTTTCCTGTGTTCTTCCCACGTCATCGGCATACCTCACAAAATATCACAATATTGCGATAAAGTCAATGTCTCAATTTGTAATCAACCAACCGCTTCATGGCAATGGACATTTCTTTTTCTGGTGTTTTCTGGGTTTTCTTTACAAACCCGTGCAGTAGCAAAAATATCTTTCCGCTTTTAGCTAAGTACAAAATTCTGGTTGCTACTTCACCACTAGTCCGTAACTCCCACAAGCCAGTCCCTTTCAATTTCTTTACATGAGGCGCTCCCACCATGACACCGAATTCCCTCATCAAATCCAGAACGGAATAAACTTTAGTCCTCGGATCCACTGGCAAACCAAGAATGAAATCCTCAACCGGCCTCTCGCCTCTTGCGTTCTCGTAATACTCAATCTCCCATTTTTCCACTACCCTTATCTTAGTACATACCCCCCGTTAATATCTAGGCACGCCCCCGTTATGTGTCCCGCCTCCTCGCTGGCCAAAAAATATATCCCATTCGCCACATCTTCCGGCTGAGCGATCTTTTTAAGCAAAGTGGCATTAATTAAAAACTCTTTTCTATCAGCATCATAGTTTTTCATCATATCCGTATCCGTCGCCCCTGGCGCTACCGCATTTACTCGTATTTTTGGAGCCATCACTTTTGCCAAACTTTTGGTAAACCCCAAAATCGCCGCTTTAGTTGCAGAATACATAGGATCAGTCCCCCCAACTTGAGCTACAGTAGAACTCACACTTATTATCGAACCGGATTCCATCTTAGCTAGCACCGACTTTGTACACCAATACACCCCTTTTTCGTTAATTCCTATCATTTCATCAATCATCTTTTCATCTACGTTAGGATATTTCTTATACCCAAAAATTCCTGCATTGTTCACCAAACAATCTATTCTCCCAAAATCAGCGAATGCCTGATCAAACGCCTTTTGAACACTACTCGCGTCAGCCACATCACACTGGTAGTATTTCACAGTTTCAGTATTTTCAATTCTTGTTTGTTTATAAAACCCCGCCACATTCCAACCATTATCAGAAAATTTCCTAACACACGCCGCCCCGATCCCCCTGCTCGCCCCAGTAATAAATACTACCTTCCTGTCCATCAATCGGTAGTATACCCCTGCCTGCTTACCCAAGCAATCTCTCCAACAATTTGTACACTTCTTTTCTGTGTCCGATTACCAATACGCACACTTCATCAATAGTTTTCCTATATACAATCCTATAATCACCAACTCTAACTCTATACGCGTTTTTATAGCCGCTTAATACTTCCACATTAGATACCATCTCGCCGATTGCCAAGGATCTTATTTTTTGACTTATGATTAGTTGCTTGAATTTCGGTAACCCCTTAAGCTGTTTCTTCGCCGAACCCAAAATCGTCAACTTCATATTCCCAATTTTTTTGCCACCTTTTCAAAATCTTCGGCTGTAGAAAAATCAGCCGTTTCTACTGCCCGTCTATCCATAAAATCTTCTACATATCGTTCTAATCTCTCAAACAAGTCCTTTCCCACCAAATATGCCTTCACTTCACCTCTGTTTTCAACTGCCACTGGATAGTCTCCGGACGCCAAAATAGCCTTAGCGGGATTTATTTTCAATTGACTTATCGATAAAGAGGTCATAAATAAATATTAAACTCAAACAGGTCTCATGTCAAGACCATTAAACAGGTCTTATCTAAACGCCTCCGCCAGTTTTCTTAATTGATATTCAGGATCTTCGGCCAAAACCACATTTGTCGCCAGCAGTACTCCTTTTGCCCCCAGCTTAACTCCCACTTTTATATCCTCCGGACTATGCACCCCCGCCCCGATTAAAACCGGTGTTTTCAACATTTTTACAACCTTCTCCACCACCTCTGGTTTCTCACTCGCCACCGATTTGTCTGTACTCCCAATAAGTTCCGGCGGCTCATAAGCTATATAGTTTGGTTCCAACCTATCCAATTCCACCGCCTCGTTTTCATCCGCCGCGCACAAACATAATTCAAACGCCATCCCTCGCGTCTGGTCGGCAATATTTTTCACCAAATCAAAAGCCAATTTATGTTCAGAATGATTAAGTAATGTCCCCCTCGCCCCTGCTTCCTCCACATCCTCAACCGTAATCCATCCGGTCTTTTTCCCCTGTTCGACAGTATCTACATGCTGTACCCAGCATTCCGCCCCCGTTTCCACGCAGTTGCGCAAATCCGCCACCTGCGGTACCGCCACAATTCTCACTTTCGTTTCCTCCTGCACCCTCCGGCAAATCTGCGCCAACCGCACCGCCGCATACCCCGTCCCCTCCTTATACGTTTTAAAGTTCACCACTATCATGTCCTCATCTTACTGTGCAACTGTGCAACTGTGCAACTGAAAAACTATTCCACAATCAGCTTTCCCACCATTCCCATCGCCCTGTGGTTCCCGACCGAACAGTAATACTCAAAAGTACCCACTTTATCAGCTGTAAATTCCACTTCCTCTTCTTCCCCTTCCCCGATTTGGTTCGTCCTTACGTCAAACTCGTCAATCACAAAATCGTGCGTCCCCTGCATATTCTTAAACACCACTCTCACGGTATCTCCTTTTTTCACCCTCAACACCGTCGGCAAAAACTTAAACGGACTCCCCTCCACTACAAACTCTTTTATTACCTCCCCAGCCTCCATCGTCGTTTCTTCAGCGGGCAACACGGTAGGCTCAATTGCCACTTCCGTCACTGTTGGTGGGTTTACGTTTTGAGTTCTTGAATTTCTCAGCATTAAAACTCCACCCACAACTACCACCAACCCAACTATTCCCAACACCACCCACATCCCCACCCCCTTCTTTTCCCCTTCCACCACCGGCTGTACTTGGTTTTCTTCCATGTCCAAGTACTTAATCATATTGCGTCCGTCTTGACAACCCCCAATTTCGACCTCACAATAACTTCATGTTCCGTCTATTCGCTATTCTCTCACTTACACTTCTACACTTCTACACTTTTACACTTTCGGCTGCGTCAGCAGCCGACCCGGATCTGGTTATTCTCTCCCCCACCAAAGGCCAAATCCTTCCCGGTCACGAACTTTCCGTCCAGTTCCTCACCCCGGACTTTACCTTGCCGAAAGCAGGCCATATCCACGTTTGGCTGGATCAAACCCCACTCACCAAAACATCCGCTATCAAGGTCTACTCTTCTTCCCACACTCTCACCAACCTCAAATACGGCTATCATACTCTAACCGCCGAGTTGGTCCAACCCGACCATTCCTCTTTCTCACCCGCTCTGATCTCCTCCGTTACCTTCAAGCTCAACCCTCCCTCCATGTTTCCTAAGTCTACCCCACCCGTCGGTCTTCCCCCCCTCCATCTCGCCTTCACCATTATAATTCTTTTGGCCGCCGCCTTCTATTTAGTCTCCAAACAACGGGAATCGTTCACAAAAAAGCCCGTCAAAACATCCAAACCCAAGTCAAAATCAAAAAGACACTAAGCTCTTCGCGATTTCTCCGGCCAGCCCTTCCATTGGACTGATTATTTTTATAAACACGTCACCTTTTTTCGTCAGTGCTGTCTGATTACCGTCCTTAGTCAGTACTGTAACATTCGTGCTAACGTGGTCCGGCTCTCTGTCAAGTTTTCCCAGCCTAGCCACTTCCTCATCCACCAAATCCGGCAAGTTCTTCCCAGACTTCTCAATCTTCAAGTTCTTCTCAATTTCCCAATCTGCCGGATACTTTAACCTTATCCCCAGCTCATCATTCTGATAAATCTCCGTCAATTGAACATTGAACATTGAACTTTGAACATTTATTTTTGGACCTTTCCCATATTCCCTAATTTCTTCTCTTCTCCAGCTTTTATAATCCCAAACCGAAAACCCCACCCCCACTACCAGCAAAAGTGCTACAATTATCTTTAGTCGCATTATGAAAGTAATTTTATCACTTCTGTTACTGTTACTGTTTACTTCGCCCGCCATAGCTTTAGCGGCGGCGGGTCCGGATGCTTCTCTTCGCACCGATCCCACCCACCGCTACGTTTTCCTGACTTTCTCCAACCTCCAAACAGCATCCAAAGTCAGCTATTCCCTGACCTACGAAACAAATAGCGTCACCAAAGGATTGGAGGGGGGCTTCAGGCTATTTGGCCGCCAGCGCCGCTCCGTCCGCCGCCAAATATTAGGCACCTGTTCGTCCGGCAAATGCGTTTTCCACGCCAAC
The DNA here is from genome assembly GCA_007376345.1 of Microgenomates group bacterium Gr01-1014_16. Lineage (GTDB taxonomy): Bacteria > Patescibacteriota > Microgenomatia > CAZETR01 > Amesbacteraceae > VMGA01. Next base: position 8,147 of record VMGA01000003.1, read on the forward strand.
CCCCACTCCCTCCAGCTCAACGTCACCTTTACTCTCAAATCCGGCCTTACCACAACAATTTCTAAATCTTTACAGTGATTGAGCATTGAACATTGAACATTGAACATTGAACATTGAATATTAAAGTATGATCCCCCTCTACGGCCGGCCTCCCACTACCTTAGAGCGCCTCAAAGACTACTTTACCTCCCGCTCACCCTACTGGTTAATCAAATTTTTCCGCTTCCTGGCCAAAATCGTCGAAATCGCTATTCGTTTTGTCATCGGTCTTTTCCAGGAAGCTATCCGTACTTTCCAAGGCAAGTACTAAGCTATAAACCGGGCGGGACATTCTTCTTCGACCCCAAACTCGATACCAGAACCACTACCACAATCGCCCCGATCCCCAGTACAAACGCCACCCCCAATACTCTCAATATCGTCACTCCCAGTTGAACTCCCTTGGCTGCAACCCGTTCAGGCGCCTGCCCCTCCGAAGCCCCCGTAGGGCGAAGGGGGGTTACCTCTCCAAAAACCACCGATGTAGGCGTGGGCACCCCCGGCTCCACTTCCAAAAATCCAATTGGCCGCACCGTTCCCCTCATTACAATTGGACCCATCTTCTGATTAAACCCCTGTTGTCTTCCTTCTTTAGTTACCCATGCCTCCGAAAATTTTGACCGGACGTCAAACTCCGCCTTTCCCACTCCCAACACCCCCAACCTCTCCGGATCTTTCCCGCTTACCGGTATTATCCACAAAGCGTAATCAAATACATCTTCGTCCGAAGCCGGATACGTCAAATCCCGGCAGCTCACAATCAGCCTGTAATTAAATGTCTTTAAAAGCACCGACCCCATCCAGCATCTGGCCGGCTCTCCCTCCGTGTTTCTCAGCTCCACTGTCCCCTCACTCGCCGCAACGCTTCCCGCCATCAAAAGTCCCGTTATCAAAAACCCTCCCACCCACTTCTTCATAGTCAATCCATTATAAACATCCCTGTTCAATAAATCACCATAAACATATGCTATAGGTTATAAGAAGTGGTACAATGGGTTTCCCATGGAATTCGACACTATTCATTATACATTAGCGGCTGTCGCGGGATTTATATCGTTCATAGCAATAAGGAGCCAAGACCAAACATATTTCACCCCCCCAAAAGACCCAAGTGGATTGGAATTGCATCACCAAGAAGAAAATAATACTTTCATCATCGGCGTGATTGGAGCCTTTCTTACTCCCGCACTTTTGTACATATCAACAATGTTTTAAATTAAGTTTAAATTACAATAAACACCACGACCGCATATGTTTTTGTAAAAACAAAGCGTTGCACTTTATAACGGTTTCATTTGTACGATTTCCTCGTACACGCAATACTGCAAAAAATCCGATCTTCCGATTCTCCGAGTTTTCCCAAGTTTTCCGAATTTATGGTCCCACCGCCGTCGCTGCATTCACCCGCCCCGCCGACCAATATGTTCCCGTCCCGGAGATCTTATCTGCTTTTCCTTCAATCCTCGCCCTCACCGCCGAGTTGCTCGTCCCCCACGAGCTGGACCACACCATCCCGGCCACAGCTGCCGTCATTGGAGTCGCCATCGACGTCCCGGAAGCAAAGTCGTAATTTTGCGCTCGCCCGTAATTTGTCCCGATCACAAACGGATGATTAGGAAAAGTGGAAAAGATATTTTCCCCCGGCGCCGCCACGTCCACCCACTTCACCCCCCAGTTAGACCAGCTGGCTTTAGCATCCAGATTGTTCGTTGCCGCTACCGCAATCACCTTGGTATACGCCGCCGGGTACAGTTTGCTGCTGCTTCCCGAATTCCCCGCCGCCGCCACAATTACCGCTCCCTTATTCCAGGCATAATTCACCGCCCGCTCCAAAGTCAGCGACCGCGCCGTACCTCCCAAACTCAAATTAATTACCCTGGCCCCGTTATCCGCCGCCCAGGTAATCCCATTCGCAATCCACGAATACGCCCCACTCCCATTATTCCCCAGCACCTTGCCGTCTAGTATCACACACTGCGGACATCCTCCGGCCACACCTAGTCCATTATTTGTTGCCGCCGCGATTATTCCCGCCACATGTGTTCCGTGCCCGTAAAAATCATCTACCGAGCCTGATCCGGAAAAATCCTCATCCAAAACCACCTTGGCCGAAATATCCTCATGGTCCTGGTCCACCCCGGTATCCAACACTGCCACTCTCACACCTGCTCCGCTGGCCACATCCCACGCCTCCGGCCCGTCAATATCCGCGTCTACTACCCCCGCCACTCCCAATATCGTCTGACCCGTATTATTTAGACCCCATTGTTTATCGGCAAAATTCGGGTCATTCGGCACTTCGAGCGCCTTAGCCACATAATCCGGCTCCGCAAATTCCACCAGCGGATTTGCCGCCAAAATCTTTGTCCACACTTCCTGCGTCGCCGCTGGCACACTCAAACTCCACACATCCAACGCCTCCAGCCTTTCCTTTATCCGTCCTATCCGTCCCATCTGTCTTATGGCCTCATTTCTCCCCACCCCGTCCCGAAACTTCAGAAGTACTCTCCCCTCAATTTTCTCCCCCAAATCCCTCCCATCAATTACCATTGCCTTCACCGGTACCACTCCCCACAAAAACACCACCGCTACTAGCAATGCTTTCTTCATATCTCGAGTATACACTACTTCTTCATCATTTCCCCGCAAATTTTGCAGTCGTCCTTATGCCCGGCAAATACATATACTGCCGAAACACCCACCAGGATATAAACCAGTTTAACCAGTCCCGGCCACGACCCCAACAAGGTCGCCACCAGGTCAAAATTAAGTAGGCCGACTAGCCCCCAGTTCAGAGCCCCGACCATCGCCAGGGAAAAAGCCACTACATGCAAAGTTGCTTTTGTCTGTTTATCCATTTCTTTTTCACCTCCCCCCGCTCAAAGGATATAAATGTCCCAACACGCCAACCAGTACAAACGCCGTCCCCCACCTAAATGGGTGTTCACCCACCAGCGGATAAGTCATCAGTATCCCGATCCCCACTCCCATCAACGTATGTACCAGAGCGTTGTAGTTGTAATGTTTTTTAAAGTAGTCTTCAATTTTCTTCAACTCACTCACCCCCTCTATCCAATATAACATTATTTCCCCAATGCAATCATCACTTTTTTTCTCTCGGTTATTGGCTCATGATCCCCCGTGGGATAGTCTCGGATGGCATTAAACAGCGTTTCATATTTATACCGGTACTTTTCTCCCTTTCTCGTCCCCGGATCATTCGTTATAAACTCCCCCGTTTCGTCATTGTACCCCCGAATCAAAATCATGTGCCTCTCCGGCCCCGGCGCCGTGTAATTCGGGTTCAGCCCCCTCCCGTCCACCGGTACAATCACAATCCTTCCCTTCGCCAACTCATCCCTTATCTCCTCGTAACCATGTAACAATGTAACCATGTAACCATCGAACTTAAAGTAATTTTTAATAATTCTTTCGGCCGTGTCCTCGGCCGACGTATCCACCCCACTCCCGTAATTCTCCTCCTCCCACTCCCAAATCCCCTCAATCTCCCTCTTCGCATAATTTTTATCTATGATTCCGTCCTTTATTAAACATTGATCATTGAACATTGAACATTTAAGCATCAGCGCTGATGCTTCCTCGCATCCGTCCTGATGCCTTGGGTCACCCCACTCTCCAAACGGCGCCTGGCTGGTAAACGGAACGTCTAGTAACACAAAACTCTTCCTAACTGTTACAGTAGGCGTCGGCGATATTTGCTCAATTGAAAATTGATTGAATCTTGAATATTGAATATTGAATATTAACGCAGCAATCGCTGCGATCATCCACTTCATCTCCCCATTTTACGCTCCAGACTAGCTTGCGGTATAATTGCCCTCGCACATTCAAAAAACATTCCGCGGTAGCTCAACGGTAGAGCAGGTCGCTGTTAACGACAAGGTTCGGGGTTCGAATCCCTGCCGCGGAGCCAGTTGGCACTTAATATACCTAAATATGATTAAATTTACACAAGAAGCCTGGAACGGCATAAATAAATTAAGCCCTAGGAGTTATATTTGTGGATTCTGTGGAGACAAGATTGCTTCGGATAAAGGCTATTACAATAGTTCCTATTCAGTTATTTCCTTTCTCTATATTTGTCCATCGTGTGGTTGGCCTACATTTTTTGACACGCAAAACGATCAATACCCCGGCCCAATGTTAGGAAGAAATATAAAACATCTTCCGGAAAATATTGAAGTAGTTTACAACGAACTTAGGGAAGATATTAAAAACGGAAGTTATACTTCCGCTGTTTTACTTGGACGAAAGTTAATAATGCACCTAGCGGTGGATATTGCAAAAGCCCCTGAGGGTGAATCATTCGTAAAATACATAACTCATCTGAAATCTTCAGGATATGTCCCGCCAAACGGCGATAAGTGGTTGGAGTATATGAAGGATATGGGTAATGAAAAAAACCATGAAATCAAAATTGGAAGCAAAGAGGAAGCTGAGAGAATTATAAAATTTGTTGAAATGTTGCTTATTTTTATATACGAATTCTCGCAAGAATTTGAGCAGGCCGGGGAAAAATAATAAAAGGAAAACTATGAACAAAATTAATAGCAATAAAGAAGAACTACTCAGAGCATTGAAAGCCCGTTTTGAGAAAAACATGAACCGCCATAAAGGTCTTGAGTGGGCTAAAGTCCAGGCAAAGCTGGATCCGCCAGCTGGCGGAGAAAAACTGTGGTCACTTTCAGAAATGGAAAGAACTGGCGGCGAACCGGATGTTGTCGAATTTGATGACAAGACAGGGCGCCTGCCTGCCGGCAGGCAGGAATACATTTTTTATGATTGTTCAACCCAAAGCCCTTATGGCCGCAGAAGTGTTTGTTACGACCGGCAAGCGCTGGATTCAAGAAAAGAACATAAACCGAAAAATAACGCTCTTGATATGGCTGCCACCATGGGCATCGAGATTTTATCGGAAGAACAATATAGGCAGTTACAAAAATTTGGAAACTTCGATACGAAAACATCCAGCTGGATAAAAACACCAACTGACATTAGAAAGCTCGGCGGCGCCCTCTTTGTTGATCGCCGTTACAATAATGTCTTCGTGTATCACAACGGTGCGGAATCTTATTATGCCGCCAGGGCATTCCGTGGCTCGCTAAGGGTCTAGCCATCTGGCACTTATGGGCTGTTACTTGTCCGCGTCAATACTTAAAGAAAGTTGGGGTTTCTCTACTCTGCCGACCATGAACTTCACACCTGCGGACATATTTACAGATTCAATCTTGGTATTGGGGTGCTGGCTCGCAAATACTCGGAAGACTTCGTCCGCGAACGCTTGTCCTACTGTTTCAATTCCATCAAAATCAAGAATGACCACCTTGAACTTGTCAAGATTTGACATAAGTCTTCTTCCTTGAGACCTAGAAATATAAAGGGTTCCGGCCTTATATAATTTGACATGAATTTTGGTTTTATCGAATGAATAGGAATCCGGTTCAGCCTGGAATTGGGCGAAAATGTTATTGAGATGTTTATTTGAACTTTTACTAATCTCAAATCTCACTAGCGTTCCGATTGTGGATGGGGCCTTGTCAATGAATAGGTCGGGAAGGGTGTTATCGATCCTGAGAATATTCCCATAGCTGTTGAGTATAAATAAATCGGCAACCTTAGAGGTAAAAAAGATTCCTTCACCGGTGTGAGAATGGGGAAGAGTTGTGGTCTTACCTTTCAATAGCTCTTGGATAGCTTCTAGCTCGGACGAGAGACGTTTCTTTTCCATGATATTTCTAAAGACACCAACCCCATGATCTTGTATTTCAAAGGCGATTCTCTGTTCATATTTCTCGATATTTACATCAATCCGCTTAGATTGAGAGTGCTCTATGGCGTTGTTGAACATTTCAGTAAAAGCGTAGTCAACGATACTGGCGACATTTTCGTCGAGAGAATTTAAGATAGGGCTTTCTGACTTGATTTGAACCAAAATACGGTCTTCGCTCAGGTTGGTGTTTACGAAGTGTTTTGTGAGCCTATTTGCTAGTGCTGTCTCGTTCTGGGGAAGGGCATAAATTAGATATTTTCCACTTCTGGCTCTGACGAGACGTTTTTCTTTTATTAACTCATTAAGCTGTCTGCTGATCCAAATACGGGATCTGGGCGTGTCTAGACTGGCCAGTATTTGGGACACGCTAGCCTTACCTAGCCGAGATAGGGTGGCGATAACTTCTTCTTTTGTACTTGTTTTTGTAGACATGTAAACTGATTATACAAACATGTAAACTGATATGTCAAGTGTCTCGCCTATCGTGTAAGCTACTGGTTTGATAAAAACTCACTGATCTTCCGGCATCGCAGCGAAGTCATTTTGAAACTTTTCCATAAACCGTTTAACCGCTTCCGGATCATCCATGTATTGTCTCATGGCCTCCACAACTTTAATGTGCGCTTCGTCTCCAATGGCTGCCATTTCCATTCCGTGTTTTTTACTATTCTCCATCATTTCTTCAGCGGTTTCACCATGGATAAGCGCCTCGCACGGTCCATATAATTGTTTACATGTCATTGTTTTCATCTAATCACCTCCTCACAAATTTAATATACATTTAATTGTAGCATATTTGAATCTTGCATAGATTTGCATAGATATGGTAATATATGCATAGATTTTGATAAATTATGCCAAATAGCCTTGTTTCAATCGGAAATACCGCCAAGCAGCTAGGCGTATCTATTGACACCCTAAGGAGATGGGATACCGCGAATAGGTTACCGTCAATCAGAAGTGGTTCGGGTGGACATCGTTTCTATCGACAAGAAGACATAGATCTTTTTTTGAGAAACGAAAGCGCACTGGCTAAACAATGGGCCATGGCCTCTACCGGCGTGCCGCCATCGAATGATGTCTATTGCCAAACTAGAGATGTATTTCAGGCTCGGCTTGAAAGTCTCCAACACACGCTTCAAGGTAAAGTGCCGGAATCGGCCGTATCACTTTTAAGCGCGGTTGCGGGGGAAATTGGCAACAATTCATTTGATCACAATCTTGGCAACTGGCCGGATGTAACTGGAATATATTTTTCATACGATTTACGAAATAGGAATATTGTTTTAGCCGACCGTGGACAAGGAATACTTACTACTCTCAAACGGGTTAGGCCGGAGTTAACCACTGCCGGTGAGGCCCTAAAAGTTGCCTTTACCGAAACCATATCCGGCCGGCTTCCGGAAGCCCGGGGAAACGGGTTAAAATTTGTTAGGTCCGTCATAATTGAAAATCCGTTTACACTTATGTTTCAATCCGGCGACGCGCGTTTATTCTTAAAAGAAAACGATAAAGATATTGTCGTTACCCAAGTAGAAGAATATATTAGAGGGTGTATGGCTGTTATCGGCTTTGAAAACTAGAAAATGATCATAGCTATAAAAAAGTTCGGCACGACATTAGTTTCTCGGCCTTCCGGCAAAGAAGCGTGGTTGGCTTTTCAGCCCATTCTTAAAGATGTTTCAGATACCGAAGAGGTCGTCGTTGATTTCAGCGATGTCTTAGTCCTAGCCCCTTCATGGGCAGACGAATTTTTAACACCGCTCCGGAGTCGCTTCAATGACAAGGTAAAACTAATTAATACGGATAACGCTTCCGTCAAAGCCACCTTGGCGATACTTTAGCCCTCTATAGGATCCAGGGTTAAACATCCTGGAATAGCCAAGGATTCATCATACAGGCTTTGGTCTCCCATATATTCCTCCCAGGACTTAAAAAGATTCCTCAAATTTGTAAAGGTTTCCTCTCTGATGGAATCATCGAGGTAAGCAAACGGACAAACGTGTTCCGGCTTTTGGCCTCCTTTCAAAATCCCTATCTCCACACTTCCAAAGCCTGCCGGCGCCCCATGATTAAAATCGCTCACCTCCCCGACTATCTGGCCGGCCGTTACCTTATCCCCCACTTTAACCTTGGGGTTTATCAAATGCTCCGTTTCATAAACCCATTTTTGCATTTTTCCGTCCGCCGTTACCTGGACCGAGAAATCCCCGCTCCAAAGAACGGGTATTGCTGCCACTATCCCGTCCACGGTTGACCGGACCGGCGTCCCCAAGGGCACGACAAAAGTCGGCTGCGGATTATTTTTGGCCGGGTTATCATTGCCCGCTGGGATATAAAAACCATACTCCATAAAAAGTTTCCCGAACTGTAATTTCTCTTTGATAAATTCAAAGTCGGAAAACTCCACCCCTATGCCTTTTAATTTTAAAGGCGGCTCATCCGGGTGTGGGATGTTACTCTGCCTAAACAGTGAAAACGTTATTGCGCCAATAACCAGAACCGTCGAGACACCCGCAAATACCTTAAGTGGCATTAATTAAACTATAGCCAACTAACTCAAATTTGCAACTGACCACCAATCCTAACATCTACTTGACACATGTAAGGATTAAGTCCACTAATCCTAACAATTCATTTCAATATTTTAGGTTCCGCTGCCAGTCCCGCGTCTTGATCCGCCCGGATCTCAAAAATATTTCCGGCATGGGGGTTTTGATATCCCTCAATTTTTGAGTCGACCCAAGCCACCAGATGCGCCGCTCCATACAAGGGCAGAAAAGCTGGTCCCAAAATGGAATACTGCCTCGTATGCGCCAGCTCATGTCTGTAAATTGTTTCAGGCAAACTATTCCCCATCGTCAATATCACATTGTCAAAAGTCACCGCGCCCGCCCCTAACAACTCATCAATAAAATATCTAGTAAAACCCCCGCAATTATAAAATGACCACACCCTGTTTGGTCGATCGAATAATCCATCGCATTTGCCAACAAAGGCTAGAGATCGCCCAATAACTCTGTTCATTGAAAAAAGGACCAAAATACCGAAGACAATTATTATTACCTTCCCCTTCCGCCCAATTTCCGCCACATTTCAAATGTTAACACATTGATTTGTTGATATACTACACAAAAGTGAATATGAACATGTTCAAACCAATCAAAACAAAATCTATCAAGGAGTATTTTGAAGCGCTCCCGGAGCAAAGGCGGGAACCGATGGAGTTTCTGCACAAGTTCATTCAAACAACGGTTCCGTCTCTTAAGCCCAATTTTATTTACAATATGCCGGGTTACGGAAGTTTTAAATACAAAAACTACAAAAAAGAAATACTCAACTGGCCGATTATCGCCCTCGCCAGCCAGAAAAATTATATTAGTCTATACGTCTGTGCTCTCGAAAACGGTAAATACCTCGCCGAAAAATATAAACTGGACTTAGGCAAAGTCAGCGTCGGAAGAAGTTGCATTCGATTCAAAAAACTTGAAGACTTGAATTTAAAAACACTCAAGAAAATCATACTCTTAGCTGAAAAATCCCCAGGTCTACAAGTATGAAGCTCGCAAAAGATGACCCCCTGGAAACCAGAAGCTTGATATCAATTTTGTGCATTGAAAGACATCCAGCTCACGTTTATTAGTTTGTCTAAGTATTGACAAAGGAAGTATAAATATGGTTTCTCTAGAGAGAAAAACGAGCTGCTAAAAGAAACCAGAGGCCTTGGCTTCAGAGATATCATAGAAGCAATCGAGTCTGACAAGTTACTTGACAACAAAAGTCATCCCAATAAAAACAAATATCCAAGGCAAAAAATATTTGTTGTAAAAATAGATACCTATGTTTATGCTATACCGTACGTGATAGACAAAGAAAGAAAATTATTTTTCTTAAAAACCTTTTATCCCAGCAAGAAACTTACAAAAAAATATGAAAAATAAAACTGTTGATCCTTTCAAAAACTTAATACTCGACGAATATGAACAAGAGCTGGAAGACGCTTTGGAAAAAGGCGAGTTTATTAGTGACCCTAATTTCAAGAAAAATAAAAAGATATTTGAAGAAGCGGCGAAAAGATTTATTGAGCTTGAAGAGAGTAAAAGCATTACTTTGAGAGTTAAGAAAAAGGATTTGATTCGGGTGAAAGCAAGAGCCGAGAGAAACAGACTCCCCTATCAAACCCTTATAAACCTGCTCATTACAAATTATGTGGACGGCAGACCACAACTTACTATATAATCTAAACATATGAACCCCGTTGTCCATTCTGATGTTCCGACCGCGAATGACGAACATACCCAAAAGTCCCCGCACTACATCTGTACCGGCGGCTGCAAAGGCGTCTCCGATCACCCCGGATCATGCCAAACCGACGGCTGCCCCCTCAAAAGCCACACACTTCAGCCCTGCGACTGCACAGACGACAATCATTCTGATATGCTTAATAAACTCTGTCAATGAAAAATTCCACTCTTAAACAAAGACTAGAAGCCCTACTTTGGATACTTTTTAGTCTAGTAGGAGTTTACATTGTACTAATTCAAGTAGAAACAACAATCGTGTATTCAATTTTAGATGGTAAAATTAGGGATCCCCTAGATATTGGACTTTTCATCGGTCTTCTGATTTCTTCTATGGGTATTTTACAAATTGTTTTATTCCTCAAAAGATAACCATAGATCCAAACTCCTTATATAGCTTTGTTATCTTCGGGTCGATCACTATCCGACAATATCCGGCGGTCCTGTTTTTTTCATAATAATCTTTGTGGAAATTCTCGGCCGGACAAAAATTAGTTAGCGGGCTAATCTCCGTCACCGCCCCGGCAATTTTGGCTTTGGCCGCCTCAGCCATATTCCTCTGTTCCTCATCATGGTAAAAAACCGCCGACCGGTATTGCGTCCCTTCATCCGCTCCTTGCTTGTTCAAACTGGTTGGATCATGCACCGCAAAAAACACCTCCAACAACTTTTCGTACGAAATTATCTCCGGATCAAATTTTACCTGTATCGCCTCCGCCGCCCCGGTACTACCTGAGAAAACATCTCCATATGTGGGATTGGCCTTATTGGAGTTGGCATAACCCGGCATCACCTCATCCACCCCTTTCAGTTTCCGAAATACCGCCTCTGTACACCAAAAACACCCACCCGCAAAAATTGCCGTTTCTATTTTCTCTTCCATGTAGTTCCCTCTCCTAGGTTAGGAGAGGGCTAGGGTGAGGTACTAGTCATTCTAGATAGTCCTGCAATTTCTTTCTTCGACTAGGGTGTTTCAACTTCCGCAGCGCCTTAGCCTCGATCTGCCGGATGCGCTCCCGGGTCACCCCGAATTCCCGCCCCACCTCTTCCAATGTCATCGGATTTTTGCCATCCAGCCCGAATCGCATCCGCAACACCCTCGCCTCCCGGTCGGACAATGTCGCCAATACTTCCTCAATATTCTCCTTTAGCAGTTCTTTAGACGCCGCTTCAATCGGCGACGGTTGGCTCGTGTCCGCGATAAAGTCCCCCAACATCGAGTCCTCCTCGTCCCCCACCGGCGTCTCCAAGCTGGTCGTGTCCTGGGCGATTTTCAAAATCTCCCGCACCCGATGAGCCGTGATCTCCCCCATTTCGGTAGCCACCTCCTCCGCCGTCGGCTCCCTCCCCAGTTTCTGCATCAGCTGTCTCTGAATTCGAATCAACTTGTTTATCGTCTCCACCATGTGCACCGGGATCCGGATCGTCCTCGCCTGGTCGGCAATCGCCCGGGTAATGGCCTGCCTTATCCACCACGTGGCATAAGTAGAAAACTTATATCCTTTCCGCCAGTCATACTTCTCCACCGCCCGGATTAGCCCTTGATTTCCCTCCTGGATTAGATCGAGTAAAGACAATCCCCGCATTACGTACTTTTTAGCTATAGATACTACCAACCTCAAATTACTTTCTGTCAGCTTTTTCTTTGCCCGCCGGTCCCCTTTTTCAATTTTTTGGGCCAGTGCGATTTCTTCCGGGGATTTTAAAAGTGGGATCCTTCCGATTTCCCGCAAGTACATCCGCACCGGATCGGTCGTTATCGCCCCTTCGGTTTTTGTCAGCGCTTCAATCTCTTTTTCCAAGTCCACCACCGATTTTTCACTTTCTTCAATTTCCTCCTCCGTTACCGTCTCAAAAACATCCACGTCCACGCTCAACAATTTTCCAAACAAACAATCCAGTTCCTCCACCCTTTCCTCCGCGTTCGGATATACCTCCAATATTTCATCCAGGGTCAAATAACCCTGATGCCGGCCTTTTGCTACTAGTTTTTCCGCCCCTTCCGAAAATTTCACCGTTTTAGCCATATAAAAAGGACCTGTGTCAAGCACGTTCGGTTCACCCGAACGTACCGTCATGGTCAGATTCGGCCAACTATACAGGTTTATTTATTCCGCGTCAACTCCGCCTTTCTCCTGCTCAACTCCCCAATCTTGCTCGTATCATCTCCCACCATCCTTTCCTCAATATCAACTAGCTCCAGCAAATCCTTCGCCTCCTCCCACTTTTTCTCGCTAAACTCTTCGTCAGTCAGCATCAACTCCTGCACCCGGCCTTTCAATTCACTAGGCAAATCATCAATGCGTTCTACTACTCTTCTCCAAAAATCCGTCTTTATCCATGAAATTTTACCCAGCTCTTTAGTTTTTTTCCCCAGCAGCGCCATCAGTATTAGTCTCTCCTCCCGTACTTCCCTCCGGCTTTTTTGGGATTTAAAATTTGGGATTTGGGATTTGTTTAGGATTTCGTGCTTAGAATTTAGAGTTTTCGCCAACTGGACTCTTATATCATCTTCGCCCACATCCAACACTTTTGCCAGTTGGCGTATGTAGTGTGCTTTGACTATCTCATCGCTTATCCCCGCCCAAATCGGCAGCAATTCCTGTCCGATCTTCTTCTTCCCCGCTATCTCTAATCCATGTCTGGTAACCGCCGACTCGATATAAAAATCATAAATCGGTATCGCCTCCTTCACCGCCTTCTTCCACTCCTCCGGTTTTTGTATTGCCAATTCTCCTGGATCCTTCGCCCCAGACAATCTAACCATCTTAACCATCAAACCGTTTTTATCTGCTATTTCTATTCCCCGCCGTGCAGCCGAATCTCCCGCCACGTCCGCATCCAGCGCCAAAACTACCGTGTCACAAATCCTCCTCAATATTTCCACTTGCCTCTCAGTCAACGCCGATCCCTTTATCGCCACCACGTTTGTCACCCCTGATTGCCAACTGGCAATCATGTCAATTTCTCCCTCCACAATTACCGCCCACCCCGCGTGTTTAATCTCACTCCTAGTTATATCCAATCCGTATAACAACTCGCTTTTGTGATAAATCTCCGTCTCCGGCGTATTCACATACTTAGCCTGTCCCTCACCATCCAATATTCTTCCCGCGAATCCCATCACCTGACCCCTCGCATTGGCCAACGGAAAAATAATTCTATTTCTAAATCTATCATAACTTTTGCCTTCGACTACTAACCCCGCTCTTCTTAAATCGTCAATCTTTATGTTCTTTTTCCCCATGTACTTCGTCAGGAATTCCCATTCATCAGGAGCGTATCCCAAATTAAATTTCTCCACACTCTCTTCACTTATCCCCCGATCCTTCAAATACTCCAGCGCTTTTTTACCCGACTTATGCTTGGTCAGCAAATAATGATATGCCTGCGCCGCCAGGGTATTTATTCCGATCAACTTTTCCCTCACCTCTTCCACCCCGCTCGGCCGGTAACTCTCCAACGTCACCCCCACTCTTTTCGCCAACGTCTGCAACGCTTCTCCAAATTCCATTCCCTCTATTTTTTGCAAAAAAGAGTAACAATCACCTCCCTCATTACAACCAAAACATTTAAATATCTGCAGCTCCGGATTGACCATAAACGACGGCGTCTTCTCCCCGTGAAACGGACACAATCCCTTAAAATTCCGCCCCGCCCGCTTCAGCTGCACATACTCCTGCACCAACTCCACAATATCGACTTTTTGTTTTATTTCCTCAACCTGATCCACTCCTGCATCTTACCATTTAGGCACATTTATGGTAATTGCATCAGGGTGTTGGTGTCACCCCCGCCCACGTAAGTTGGTAATTTCCCATCCCATTTCTCAATCCACAATTTGCGCAGTAGTGCGTCATTTATCGTCAGTCTTTGCAATTCCTGCTCGCGGGCTTGACCCTCCGCCGCCGTAATTCTCTGCTCTTTTCTAAACTCCTCCTGCGCCGCTTTATTTTTCTCCACTTCAATCATCACCAGTTCCACCTGTTTTTGTTTAATAGCCTCGACATAGCTCATGTCAAAAACTATCTCTCGTATTCCTACTGTGTCCAAAACTAATCCATTCGTTTCAAACACCGGTTTCAATTTTTCAAAAATCGCGTCTTGCACTTTTATCGACCCCTCTCCTGTATACAATTCTTCCGCCGAATAATTCCGAGGCACGTTTCTTGCCCAGATTCGCGACTCGGTTTTGACAATCTTTTCTACCAGTGCTTCTTCTGGTCCTATATTTTGGGCTATCCACTTCGCCTTCTCCGGGTCTACTGAAAATCGCACCGTATACGAAATATCCACCGGCTGGCCGTCCTTGGTATTTGTATCCACCGGCGAATCCCGATAGTCGGCGTTGGATAATCCCTTTTTCTCCGTCGGCGCCGTCTCATATGTAATTTTCTTGGTATTGTAATTCAAGGTTGTTTCCACAAAAGGCATTATAAAATTTGCCCCGGGATACAAAACTCTTCCGGTCACCTGGCCAAACCGCGTTACCACCGCCACCTCTCCTGTTTTTACCGTCCGAAACGCCGCCAACACTACAACCAACATCCCCAACAATACTCCTGCTGTCCTTGTTCCCCCTCTCACTCTCTGCCACACCTCATCTGGTCTCATATGTCTTTGCCGCCTCCTGTGCCTTTTGTAACTGTCCGAGCGGATTAATAGCTATCAATAATATTGTCGCCACTATTCCCAACACAACCACAATCGGCAGTGAACAAACCAGCAAGTAAGCCAAAAACTTTCTTCCCCCGCCGATTGCCTCATACTGCACCACAAAAGTCTTAGCGATTTTGTCATGCCACCCCTGTTTGTTTTTGTCCCAAATAATCCAGAAATACCCCAACGAAAAGACCAAAGTCGAAAGGATCTTTCCCAAGGTTTCTCTCAAGAATGCTTTTCCCATTCCCACCTTGGTGCCGTCCTCGGTTACCACCCTCAAGTGGAAAAATCTTTTTCCCAGCGTCATTCCGTACATTCCCGTTGCCAAACTCGAATAAACCATAAACATCAACCCGGCTATCATGTCTATCTCTCCCCGGTTATTACCCAGCAGCACAATCAAGGGAGACACCAATAAGGTCGCCAAAAAAATATCCACCAGATAAGCCGCCCCTCTAATTACAAACCCTGCCTTATTCTCCATACTCCCTCACTTTACTCCTATGATTTTATCCCTGTCAATCCACTTGCTTGCCGCCAACTTCCCGTTATAAATCAATTTATAATCAAACCCCTCAATTCCCGGCTGACGCTTGATGAGTATCTTATACTGATTTCCCTCTCCGAAAAATATCTCTCTCTTCTTATCCCCCTCTCCTAAATTAGGAGAGGGGTCAGGGGTGAGGTATTGGAGCTCCGCCGTTATCGTCTTTTTCGCCGGCACGTTCGCCCAAAACCCGATTATTTGTAAATCGCCCCTTTCTTCAACGTTATACATATCTGTGCTCATTTCTTGCCTCAGCGAATTCGGCATGACAAAATCCTTCTCCGTCGCCAATCTTAATTCTCGTCCTTGGAGCTTGACGGCTTGGATCTTGTGGCTTGAGGGAATTACAACTCTGTTGTAATTCACGTACTGTCCGCCCCAAAACACCGGCGGCTTCGTGGCATCAAACTCATTCTCATTTTTCCAAGTTATTGTTAACTTAACTTTATTATTCTCAATCTCTTGTCTCACGTCTCTATCCATACAACAATTGGCTTTATTAGCTCCTAAATTACTCTCCACTATATATAAGTAGTCCGATTTTTTGTCCCATCCGTCTTCAAGCCTTCCCCCCCACCTCCGAATTTCCGCATCCTTTATCCACACCAAAATCTGTTTCTTTCTCAGCTCATCCCACACCAATTTGCCCAATTTGCCCAATTCGACTAATCCGGCATCTTTTACTTTTCTCACCAGCGCACCACCTACTGAACCCAAAAAATCCTTCTTTTTAGTCGATCCGGGGAAAAAGCCTTCTTCTGCATATCTTTGTGCAAGTGAATACAAGTTTTGTCCGGTAACCGTCTTATCAAAATCTAACACTTTCACCCCTCCGAGTACATCAATTATCTTAGCAACTGTTGTTTGATTGATCGCAACAATCCCCGCTGGTTCCGGTTCGTTACCTTGTTTTAGAAACCAGGCAATTGTCGCCGCAGAAGAAGCAAAATCCGGATCCCAATTGCTATCCCGCAGCCACCAGTAACCAATCTTAAAAGCTTCCTGCACCGGATACGGCGGTTCCACGTGTCCCGGCAATTGCCCATCCGGTACATATATATCCTGAATGTCTATACTCTTCACTCCGCATTGAACATTGAACATTGAACATTGAACATTTATTTTCGCGTAGCTTCCCATAAACCCCCCCGTCGCCCGGAGTTCGGTATTATTCTGCAACATCACGTAGTACGTTTTATTATCCAGCAATCTATCCAAATCCACCAACCCGCTCGTGCACCAGTTAAACAACTTATGATCCCCCAAATTATTATTCAACATCCTCCTCATTACACCCGCTGCACTCCACCCACACCCCCCTCCCAACAACCCCAAAATCCCTAAACTACCTAAAACTATAAACCACACTTTCTTCATTGTCTTTATGAATTATTACATAATCGACTTTCGCGTCTATTTCTGGCGGCTTAAATCCCGAGTACCCATTAACTAGTTTTTTATCATGTATCCAACTGTAATACATCCTTTGCAACTCTATATCTTCGTTCCCCCTCGGCAACTCCAATATCACCTCTCCCGGCTGGTCCTTTAACCATTTATAAACCTTCGGAAATTCCTCCGGCCTCGGCAACTCCCTGTATTTTACTAAGTGTGTCCCTCCAAATATCGCAACAAATATCGCTCCTACAAGCCCTAAGGTTTTTTTATTGAACATTGAATATTGAATATTGGACATTCCTAGTGCAATCAGTCCGCTTGCCCCAAACCCCGCCAGCCACATCCACCTGCTAGTTGTCCGCGAAGCTTGCAATCCCGGAACTGCGTAATACGCTGCCGCGTACGGCAGCGGTATCGGATATCCGCCAACTTTGACCGTCTCCCCCCGCCATCTCAAGGTCGGCCCCATCGCCATCACCACCCCAATAAATAATATCAATATTAACCACTTTCCCTCTCCTAATTTAGGAGAGGGATAAGGGTGAGGTACTACCAGCCTAATAACAGCAACTGCCAGCAATATGAATAGACCCGGCGAATAGAACTTCCCCCACAAATCATTCACCGAAATACTGCCGTGTGCCGCGTCCCTAATCGTCCTCACAAACCCCATCTCTCTCGAAACTTTGGAATAAACTCTAACTACCGGCCACGCAACTACTCCCGCAATTACACAAATAAATAATAATTTCTTGAATTTATTGAATCTTGAATCTTGAATCTTGAATATTAAAGCGGCAAGTATTATTGTAGCCGCAAAATACACCGGCAACACAGTCTGCCACATTTGCAACCCCAAAAGTATCGCCCCCACCACCCCCTTAACCCATTTTTCCCCCTTAACCCATTTTATTATTAACCAACAACCAACTAACCAATACTGCATTCCCCACATCTGCAAATGTACCTGGTACTCCCACCTTATTTGTGACAGTCCAAATGCCACACTTCCCACCACCGCTCCCCAACTGTTTCCGGCAATTTCTTTAAACCAAAAATATAAAACTAGCATTGTCGTCACTTGTCCCACCGCCATTACCCATCCACTGGCAACTGCCGGATTTTTACTCAATATCACCGGAAAATATGCCACCGCAGCGTCTATAAAAAATAACTCGGAATAGGCCAAAGTATTCTTATACGGGTAATAAATGTTTCCCTGAAAAAGCAGGTGTTTGCACTCACCCGGATTGCGAATACAACCCGAAATAATTTTTGCCTCCCGGTTAATAACCCAGTTTATAAACCACCCGTCATATCCATAGTCCGGAATCCGGCTCTGCCGGACCACAACCGGCCACACCGACCACAACGCTACCGCGGCAACAACTACCGCCGGCGCCAGTTTCCTAAAATCCATATTGCCATTAGTACTGCAAATAACTTCGGATGAAAATCTAGTTGCGTGAACTCTACCACCATCATAAGTAGCGCAAGAATTCCCAACTCCTCTTCTCTCTTGTGTTCCTTTGCCCACAAAAAACACGCCAACATCAGCGGAATCATAACCAAATATATGTATCTCGAATCAGATAATACATTTTCCACCCCCGCCGGAATAAACAAATACACCCCGAAATTCCCCGCCGCCAAAAACAGTAATGTACTTGTTTTTAAATTTAAAAATTTAGATTTGAAAATTGATTTAAAATTAAAAATTAAAAATTTAAAATTATGAGCTATTAAAACAATTCCTAATACTGGCCACAACAGGTATTCAGAAAATAAAGCTTCCGCAAATTTAGCCGGGTGGTAAACCGGAATCATCCACACTCTTCTTTCCAACATCCGGAAATTAGCCGCCCCCACCGGATACAGCGCATGCCCCATTTCCAAATAGTTTCTCAGGTACCACCCACCACCCACCAAAATCATCACTAAAACCGCCACCAAAAAATTCTTGCTTTTGTATTTCCAGACCGCCGCCGCCAGAAATACCGCCGCAAACCCCAAACCGGAATATTTAGTCCCGATTAAAAGTCCCAAAAACACTCCAAACTTTATCCAACTCTTTATTGAACATTGAACATTGAACATTAAACATTCCCGCAACGCGAACAACCCCCAAACTGCCATCCAAATATCAACTGTTTGAGTCGGAATCAATCTAACGACCGACGGCAACAAGCCCGCCGCCGCCGCCAATATCGTCGCCCCGTCCTTCCCGATCCCCCAAACCTCCCCAAACTCCCTAACCACCCAAAACAACACTATCCACCCCACCACATTATACAAATTCAGCGGTATTCCCAATTTCATAAACCCGGCCAAAATTATCTCCCCCGTCCCCGGGTAATACTCCAGCCAGTTATCAAAATTCCCCCATTTCCCCGCCACAATATTCCTGGCAATGGGAATGTGATACGCCAAACTGTCCCCCTCCCACGCCCGTCCCAACATCCCTAAATACCCAAAATACCCCAAAACTATTAACCAAATCCCCACCGCCACTTTAGCCAGAATCTTCATTCTGGGGTAAAATATACACCACACCGGGAAGGGTCGCATAGTGGTCTAGTGCCCGCGCTTGGAGAGCGCGTATGGCCGCAAGGTCATCGGGGGTTCGAATCCCCCCCCTTCCGCCTTCGGTCACCATAGCTTTAGTGAAGGCGACCCTCCAATAAGATCGCTCCCGCCAATACTATTATCCCCACTAGTTCAAGTATCGCGTACCACGCGGGCCCTATTTGCAAGGCTCCCACCACCCCAATCATTCCCAACGCCAAAAAGACACCCCGCGTCTCCCCTAATTTCATCATCAATCCGCGCGCGCTCAAAAACACGACCACCAGCAGCAATGTCAAATCAGAATAATTTACATGCCGGCTGGTAAACAAAGCCAAAAGTATAGCTAGGGCCCATCTCAAATCCAGCTCCTCAGAATCAACTCTCCATTTTCCTCTCCACACCAAAAATCCCACTATCATTACCACTGTCACACCTACCAACCAAACTGCGTCCCCCAACTGAAGTTTAGCCACCAATCCACTCCAACTATACTCCAGCTGGCTGTGTAATCCGTATGTTTCCCCCAGGTTCACTGCCTTCATACCCAAAGTCATCCATCCCACCAGTCCCGTCCATCCCACCATGTACCAACTTACTACCATCAACCCCAATATCCCCACCACCACGCCCCCCAAAAATCTCGTTTCCTTCTTCACGGTCCACATCAACACCAAAACCATCAGTAAATGCGGTTTTACCAGCATTAGCGACATCACCACTCCTGCCCAAAAAATTTTATTTCGCCTGGCCAACTCTGCCACCCCCCACATCGCCATTGCCAACCATCCGTCAAATCTTCCGTGTAGCCAATTCACTACCATTGGCGGAAATATCATCACCCCAATTATCACCAACATTCCTCTTCCCAATCCTTTCCACGTCTCCGCTATCCCTCTTCCTCCTGCCATCCAGCTCGCCCAGCCCACAGTCATCACTACATTAATCCCTGCCCACACCCTATACGCTATCTCCACCCCCCACCCGGTCAATGGGACCAATATCAACACCGCCACCGGCAAATAAAACATCGGCAACACCCTCTGGCTTTCCGCCGCTTCCGGAAACAGTTTCCCCTGCCACTGCTTCTGTTCCTCCAGGTCATACAGCCTCTCCCCCGCCCCGCTCTTCCACATCACGGCTGCCCTAAAAAACGACCCGAAGTCTTTATTCACCATTCGGTTTTCAGCTTCCCGCTCTACATATTTCCACTGTGCTACCAGTAATACCCCGACTATTGCCAATACTATCCCCCACCTCATTACATCCCCTTTCTCATAAATATCAATGCCGCCCCATCTTCATACACCATCTTCCATCCGACCGCTTCCAGTCTTACCGGCAATGGTTTCGGTTTTTTCCCCGGCTTCCCTAGTTCAATATTTATCCACACTTTAGTTTTAACCAGATCCCTCTTCGGCCACAACACCGCCTCCACTCCATGTTTATCAAAAATCGGCTCAAAATCCGCCCCCTCCCGGGTAATGTCCAAAAACTCCTCAAACGCCGAATAACCAGGCATTAAACATTGAACATTGAACATTGAACATTTCCATGATGGCATTCTCCCGTCCACAAATGTCTTATACTCCGGCAACTTCCAAATCAGATACCCTCCCCAATCATATGTAGAAAACAGCCTTCCCATGTCAGGCTGTCCTTTTAGCCATGCCACGGCTTTTTGCGGATAAAAACTGGCCTCACTCAAACTCCTCGAAAACCACAACTCCAACCCGCCCTGGACCACAAATACCATCACTGCCACTCCCACCATCAATTTATAAAATCCGCCCAGTCTCCGTCTCGCCTCGTCGTTTACCCCCACATCCTCCTCAAAAGCTTTCCACACCTTCCCCAGTCCCCATCCGGCCGTCAGGGCAAATACCGGCATATGCCGCAGGCTGGACAATCCTGCCACAAAAGTTCCCCCCACTATTAATCTTTCCGGCCAACCCATCACCCTTCTGTATTTCCACCCCCACATCCCCACCATTGCCGCTAGCATCCAAAATGCTAAATCCACCCCCCCGTACCACGGCAGCCACTCGGCAATCGTCGTCTTCAGACTCCGGTCCCCCGCCACTTCCCCAATCTCTTTCCACAACCTAATTCCATACGGGTTTATTAATACTGCCGCCACAACCAACCCCCCAACAAATAAGGCTTTTACTGCTTGGCTTCCCTCTCCTGCGGCGAAGCCACGAGCTTGCGAGATGCTAGGAGAGGGACCAGAGGGTGAGGTAGGGGGTAAGGTATTAGTAAGAATTTTCCCCGTCACCCCAGCTCCCAAAATCGCCAAACCCATCGCCACTCCGCTATGCAAATTTACCCACCAGCCGAAAATCACCGGCACTACCCATTTCCACTTTTGCCAAACAGCATCTTCAAGTAATCTCAATATCACGGCAATCAGTAACCAATCTTCTACCTGTTGCCTCACTCCGGCTCTTCCGATCAAAACTGCTGCTCCCAATATCGCAGTCACTACCCCCCATCTTCCCTTGTCTGTCACTAGCCACAATGCTCCTATCGCCATAGTCGCGTACACCGCCGCCAAAAACTCTGTTCCCCCGGCCTGATACCCCACCCAAACCAGCACATCAGACAACCAGGCGTGGTCAATATATTTCCAATCGGGCATGGTGTACGAAAACGGATCGGTCACGGGCAACCCCGACTTCACAATCACTTCTCCCGTTCTCAAGTGCTGCCCAAAGTCCGGGTCCAGCATCCACAGCCCCTTCACCAAAAACACCACCCACAATAAAACCCAACTAACAACCCGCCAGTAATTCTTTTTCATTTTTGAATGCTAACATTGTTAAAGCTTCATCTTTCGTTACCCATTTTACTTCTTCAGTCTCAAAGTCATACCCCTCCGGCACGTCTTTTTCCCATTCCATCACAAAATAAGTTATGAATTTCATCACCGTCTCCCCCTTATCCTTAAAAAATACCTTTATTGTTGGCAATTTTTTAATTATTTTCGCCTCCACTCCCCCCTCCTCCCTCACTTCCCTCACCGCCGCTTCTTCCAGCTTTTCTCCCTCGTCCACCCAACCTTTAGGAAAGCCCCATCCTAGATTTCCCCGATACTCTGGATTGGCCTTCGGCCGCCGCAACAGCACCTTACTCCCCTTAAACACAATCCCTCCGGCACTAAATTCACGTCGCATGAAGCCATTTTAGCGTATAATTTGCGCTACTGGAGGGTTGGCCGAGCGGTAAGGCGTTGGTCTTGAAAACCAATGAGCGTAAGCTCTCGGGGGTTCGATTCCCTCACCCTCCGCCAGTTATGAATTCAAAAAATAAAATCTTAATTGGAGTGTTTATCAGCGGATTAGTTTTAATTGGTTTGTGGTGGATATTGGATAAGCAAAAAATCTCAACCGAAAAAACAGAACCTAGGCAATGTAATCTAGAAAAAATCACCTTTGATCTAACCGAAATTGACGAAAATGGATTGATCGGCCCGCCAGACAGGAAAGTTTCTGAGGACTACGAATTTTGTATTCCTCACGAAGATCAATATCTACAGGAAATTAAGAAAATAAACCAAAATATCAAGTGTCATTACGGATCTGAGGGGCGAGTAGGATGTACTGATGCGGAATATTTATGTATCGGGAACACGGGTTTCAAGGATTTTAGAAACATTTTATGTAAACTATCAACACTGGGTTACATAGATCGTATAGACCGAACTCTTTGGGAATAAGTTTTATGACATTACTTGTGGTATATTATCTGTATGCCGGATAAGTCCGATCCCCAGATTCAGCAGGAAAAGATTCTCATTTCCTGGCAAGCCCCCGTCCGCCTGGTTGCCCCCGGCAACAAGCAAATTTACACCACCGCTATTGTCATCCTCTCTCTGGTCGGAATTATTTTAGCCATCGCCGGCGAATGGATGCTCATTGCCACCC
Source organism: Microgenomates group bacterium Gr01-1014_16 (assembly GCA_007376345.1). Taxonomy (GTDB): domain Bacteria; phylum Patescibacteriota; class Microgenomatia; order CAZETR01; family Amesbacteraceae; genus VMGA01. The sequence goes on from VMGA01000003.1 coordinate 31,376, forward strand.
TGGCCGCCCTCCTTTTTGCCTACTATCTCTGGTCCACCGCTACCCCGGAAATGACTTCATATTCCATATCCAACTGGGGCATTCGAGCCCACGAACGCCTGTATCGCTGGCAGGAAATGGATCGCTGGTGGCTGGACTCCAAATGGGGCAAAGATCTTTTGGTTATAGATACTCCCTTTAGTTTCCCCCCCCGGCTTCACCTCATCCTGGGCGCTACCAAGACCAAAGACGTCTCCGATATTATGGCCAAATATCTGATCATGGAAAAGCCTCTGCCTACCACCCTGGACAAAACTTCCTCCTGGCTCTCCGCCAAATTCCCTCTTCATATATAATACTCTCAATGCTCGAAAAGTTTGGTCATTGGTTCTTGGTACTTGCGATTTTATTGGGATTTGGGATTTGGTCATTGAGTTTTGCCTCGCCTTTGGCGAGGGCAGCCTGTTGGTGCACTACTCCGAATGCGACCACTCCCTGCGGCTGTGGCTACAGTCGTCCTCCTGGAGGACAATTTGATGAAGACGCCCTCAAAGCCAAATATTCCAGCGGCACATATATACCCGGACTAGATTATGTTGATCCTGAATTCTTTGATGGTGCTTATCATTCCGCCTCTCTTTGGGGTGTCCAACTAGAATGTAATACGGCCAAAGAAGCCAACAATTTTTACGCCAATCGCTCTCCCATTTGTCTCGGACTCGGACCGGAACAGGTTCCTTATTGCGCTTGCCGTCTCGATCCAAACGGCTCCATTGATTGTAGTCAAGTCACTTGTTACGGCACCGGAGCATACGTCAATAATGTCAATTTACCTAGAAACATCCCTGACGCCACCGCTGGATTAATAGAATGGAAACAAGATGTTGACTTCAATGGATTTCACGCCACTAACGTTAAAGATCTTCTGGTTTGTAGCTCGTCAGATTTTTGTTGCAACAGAGGAGATCCGGATCCCCCCGGTTCCAAGCGTATTTTTCAATGCGCTGGAGACACAAACCCCCAGTTTCCTGGGTATGATAACTACACCCACATTTGTCAACCGGAACGCAATGACTTAGTTTCCAAACTCAATCCCCAATGCGGCAACGACGAAACGGGCGGCGAATCCCGCCTCTTTTTCCCCCACCTCAAATCCACTTCATTTTTAGCCACCCTGCTCCAATCCATGTTCATCCCCCACCCCAGCAGCCTTATTAGAAATCTCTTACCGACCAAAAACCTTGCCGACTACCTCAACAAAACAGTTACCAATCCCAACATCGATACTTCAAAAGTATATGAACACCAGGGAATAGACGATCAGACCCGAGTCGTCAATACTTCAGACAACAATTCTTCAGTAATCGTAAATCGTGACGTCCAGCCCCCATATCCCGCTCCCAGATCTCCCTACAACTCATATGTTTGTTCTCTGACCCCCGTTCAATCCAACAATCCCGGCGATGATTTATTGGGCCCCAAAATCCGTGCCTCGCTCACCTTCACTCAAAAATTCACTTACTCCTATTTGGGCAAACGCCCCGGATGTAAAGAGGACGGTGCAGAGACAACCGACCTCAAGCTGTGTTGCTCCGTCGATCCCGCCACTCCCACCCCCGGCGGCCCCACCCCCACCCCGGGAACTTCATCTGGATGCGAATGCCAAATACCGTTCCAGTCTTGTCCCCCTGATAAACCAAGCGAAATTCCCAACCCAATCTGCACAGACACCGGCAGAGCTTGTTGCCCAGCCACCACTCCCGGCGGCCCCACTCTTGTCTGCCCCCCCATTCCTCCCCCTGGCCACCCCAAGCTTCCCAGCACCGGCACTCTCAACGTCGCCGTCAAAACTCCCCTCGTCGAGTATATTTCCGATACTGTTCTCACTGGTACCCAAGCCCTCATCAACCGTTTCTTTCCCCAGGGTTGGACCAAAACTATCCAGGAACTCCCCGTCCCGGTCACCTATTCCGCCTCCAGTGGCACCGTTCCTCTCAAAGTCGGCGACGGATCAACCTCAATTCCCACTTTCTACATCCCCAGAATTGGCGCCTTATATCAACATTTTCTCGGCTCCGGCTGCAATTCCTATAATCTCCAACGTCTCCTCCGCCCCCTAGGTCTCATGGGCACCTGCCCCCCACCCGGTTCAGTCTATATCCCGCCTCCGACTACCCAATGTACTGAATTCTCTGTTCCCCTGGTAACCCAAGCCATCCAACTTGCTGCCGCCAGATATAATGTTCCCGTCTCTCTTCTTACTGCCGTTTTTGAAATCGAATCCTTCCCCTATATCACCGGCGCAATTCCCTATGTTTGTCAAAACAATCCCGCCCTAGCCGCCGGTCCCATGCAAATTACCCGCCCCACCTATGAACTTGTCACCTGTGCTGGTGAAGAATACCCCAACGATATAGGCATCTGTACTTCCGTTGCCGGGAAACTCTCCCGCTGCAGTATTGCTGACAACGTCGAGCTCGCCGCTCGCGTATTACTCTCCAAAGTCGGTTTGTGGAACTATACAACTTGTCAACCAACCGGAACAATTTCACCCACAGCCAAAAGAACAATTTATGACGCAGTCAATCGTTATTATGGATTATGCGCCCCCGATAGTTTCACTAGGAACTATTCATACATTCTTCCGGGTCCCAAGCGAACTTTAGGTGACAATTACGGAGACATTATTCTCAACAAAATGGGTTTCATAAATTCACAATCAGATTACATTATCCCCCAATGCCCATGAAAAAACTATTTTTTATACTTACACTTTTACACCTTTACACTTTTATGCTTCCGCGGCCAGCCTCCGCCCAATCAACCGATTTAACTCAATTCATAGCCGGACCAAATTTCATAGAACACTTGTTAAGCACCGGCGAAACTATCCGTTTTACCAACCAAGGAACGACCGCCTGTCCCGGTGGATCTTCTCCTGCCAGAATGTATAAAAATAATAATTACGAACAATATTGCGTTGGCTCTTCGGGTGTATTCCGTCAGGAAGATACCAGCTGGGCTCCCCTTCCGGGATTTCAAGATGCGCACTGCCTAAACGGTGACAGGGCCATCTATACGTTAGACCCGGGATGCACCAAATATTCCGAAGGCCAAATAGTTAGTGGGGACGGAACTCTCTGGGCCATTCCATCCGCCTCTGTCGGTCAAACCTGGAACACCCAAGTTCACCAGATAGTCACAATTGATTCGGTCAAACTTGCCAATAACAATCAAAAAAACTATTGTACTCTCGTCGATCTTTCTGGGTACTCAAATCCTGCCGCCTGCAACCAATCAAACACCATTCTTTTCGCTCAATTCATTCCAGCCAATTCAGGATTTAGATTTTGCACAGGAATAGAAAATCCTGAAGATATGATCAAACTCCAAAACACTGGTGGCGCCGGCTCTGGAGAAACATACTATTTCATGAAGGGATATGGTCTGGTTGGCTTCGAAGCCACGGGGTTCATTGCCGGGCTGATGGGACCGGGCGCAAACCCTTCCGGTTGCACTGGAGGGTCTGGTCCTCCGCCCGGTTCTCCTTCCAACCCCAATCCCCTCCTCTGGTCACCGGTACTAAAAGTTGGTTGTCCGGATTACAAAACCAATTTCCACTATCTCCGCCCGTATCCCGGCAACCCGATGTGCGATCCACTTATCCCCAGAACCAATCCAGACGCCGAGTCAGATCCCAACAAAAAATACAACACTTTGTCTTGCGGAAACAGTCTTTCCGGAGAATCAACCTAAATACCGCCAATTTGGGAATTTTAGGTAATACCCAAACCGACGGTAGTTTACCCAATGTCACCAAACAAAACGAGTACTTGAGCTGGTATCTGTCAGGGCCGTCTACTGTCGACAGTCGCAGCACTACAAACTTAGGTAACGACGCCGGCCCAGTCTGGAAATTATTACCCGCCATACTCAAAGACAAAGCCCAGCAAGCCGTCAGGGGATCAATCGGTACCGAAGTCCATCCGGTCGACAATTTTCGCTACCAATCCTCTCCCATTACTTCTATGGAAGACCTGGCCGGTGAATTCATCCCCTATGCCGACAAAAACAATAAACCCCCCGAAATTGTCGATCCCGTTTGTCCTTCAATCGTTCCTGCCGGCCCATTAGCCGCCGGAGCCACCTGCACCGCCCCCTACGTCGTCATCCCCAAATCCGCCATCCCCGCCGGCCACTAATCTCAAGTGCCTCCTGTGCGAATCGGACGCACATCTACGGTTCCGGAAACCGGCGCTCTGTCCATTGAGCTAAGGAGGCCTGAGCGGAGAGAGTGGGATTCGAACCCACGAGGATGTTACCACCCTACCGCTTTTCGAGAGCGGCCAGTTCAACCACTCCTGCATCTCTCCCCGGGCTCGCCCTGAGCGAGTCGATGGGCTCGCACTGAGCCTGTCGAAGTGTGCTCCCGATAGGAATCGAACCTATATTTTGTCTTCCGCAAAGACACGCTCTGTCCATTGAGCTACGGGAGCAGCTGGAACTATTATTCTTTTCCCAACCAATCTCTCCCCCAGAGCATATCCGTATTGTAAAATACGCTCCTTCAGATTGATGTCATTATATCTGATCGTGCATATTCCACCAAAATTCCTCCTAAAAGTCTTCTCCTTATTGCGCTTCTTCCAATAAATCTTTCCGAATTTGGAGATAGGAATTTCCAATAGTCCTGACCAGTACCGAACTATCTCGCTTGATTTGTGATAATAATGCAAATGTAATCTAACTCTCCATTTTCTCTCGTCAATCTGATAACAAGAGCGTAATAATGTTACAAACAACAAACACATCCTCGGATCAACATTCACAAAGCCAACTGTTGAACCTGTTTTAGAACCCTCGCTCCAATACAATATCGCTAAAACCATCTTCTTTACTTCCAAGGCGATATCTTCAATCTTTCCAACTTCTCCCCAAGACTCATTGCGTATTTTTTCAAATCTCTGAATTTTCTCCTTTTTAAGAGCCGCAACCGCCATAGACTGTATAGACTTAATCCACTCTCTGTTATTAAACCGTTCAGGTCTTGGCAATGGCTTAACCCATTCAAATACGGTTGTCCTCGGAACCCCCAACTCCTTCATAATCTCCCCCAAAGACCTACCTTCTCGTCTCAATTTAACAGCTCTTAATTTAATCTCATCCTGCCAAACTATTCTCATAAACAACTCTAAACTTTAGAATATACCAAAGAATACCCGAATTCAAGTAGTAATTTCGGTCAATTTTTGAGACAATCAGCCATAAGGAGGGTACCTCGAACGGCTTAGAGACGGGTTTGCTAAACCCGAGTCGGGCAACCGGCTGGTGGGTTCGACTCCCACACCCTCCGCAGATCATAAGGTTTCTTCTTGACAAATACACACGTTCATGTGTACAATCATTAATATGAATCTCACCTCTGCTCAAAACCTCCAGTACTTCAACGATTTATCTGAAAGTTTAAGCGGAAATAAACATCCGTCCGATCACCGCATCCAAGTCAAAATGCCCCGGCGTGTAGTCAAGGAGTTAGACCGGCTTTTCCCTCACATTGATCGCAGTCGTTTACTCTCTCAGTTAGCCATCACAGCTATCGCTCAATCGCTTCGGTTTCAGGACCGTTCCATTCTGCGCGATCAGGCAGTATCGCAGCAGCTTGGGCTTAACGATATGATTACTTACTTAGAGGATCGTGATGCCGGCACAATCGATAGTTAACACCGGAGATATTTTTTTAGTCAAGTTTCATCCCGGATATGGCTCAGAGTTTCAAAAATACCGACCGGCTGTAATAGTCTCCGAAAAAATAACCTCTTTTGATCCGAGATTTACCCTCATTGCCCCCTTAACCACCAATACCAACATCGTTGTTAAAAATTTCGAGTTCGTTATTTCCAAAAACCCGGGTCTGGAAAAAGACTCTTTGCTTCTGTGTTGGTATCTATGGACAATTGACGCTACCAGGCTTATCAAAAAACTAGGTAAGCTTAAGACTGTGGACAAAGTAAAAATGCTGCGGGCAGTTAGTAGTCTTTTTATATAATGGCCAAACACACCCTCTCCCGCGGTAAAGCCGCATTTTTAGACTATTACACTCGCCTTTTCCCAACTCTGGATATAGACACATATTTATCAATATCGAATCCGCCTGTCCTTCTGGTTTCTCCCATTCATGAATCGGAAATAAAAAAACAATTTCTCCTCAATAAATATTCATGGATCCCTCTAAGTTGGTTTCCCCACCGACACCATTTTGGACGCCTGTGCTGCTCCTGGTGGTAAAACTCTGGCCACCCAAATTTTAGGTCATCCCACAATAGTCGCAGCTGATGCCTCTCTTCCCCGCTTCAAACGCCTCCGCTCTACTCTAAAATTATTCGGTTTCCCCGAAATTGCCACCGTCCATTCCTCCGTCCAGGCTTTGCCCTATAAATTAACCGGTCAATTTGACAAGATTTTATTGGACGCCCCTTGCAGCAGCGAAAAACACGTCTACAACTCCAAGCGCTTTCTCAAAATCTGGTCCGAAAATAAAATTACCACCCTCTCCCACCTCCAACAACTATTAGTAAATACTCTACTTCCTCTCCTCAAACCCGGCGGCCTCTTGGTCTACAGTACCTGCGCCCTCAATCCTTCCGAAAACGAAGAAGTCGTATCCAAAACGCTCTCTAAGCATCCAAATCTAGCCCTCAAATCCATGTCCTACTCCATTCCCCCCTCCGACCCAATGTTCATCGCAATCCTCCAAAACAATCGTATGCCCATTGTATGACTATCGCATGACCATCGTATGCCAATATTATCTAGCCAGCACAAACCCCCAAACTTGCTTCACCCCAGCCTTTTTTAGCACGCGGGCGCACTCTCTCATCGTTGCCCCCGTCGTCCACACATCATCCACCAAAATAACAGCCGAAGGCGTTCTGATTTCCCTCTCCTTAAATAAGGAGAGGGGCAGGGGTGAGGTAGTAAAAGCGCCACTCATAGCGCTTAATCTCTCTTCCCTCGTCCTTCCTACCTGCGGCTTCGTTTCCTTAATTCTCGACAACAAATGACTATTGCATGCCAATGAATGCCGCGCAGCAAATGACTTAGCTATAATTTCCGCCTGATTAAACCCCCTCTCCCGCAATCTCTTCGGGTGCAGCGGCACCGGCACAACCACCGGCTTAGTTTTCAGGAATTTTTGAAAATTGAAAAATTGAGAATTATTTGAAAATTGAAAATTGAAAATTGAAAATTCCCGCAAATAATCAAAGTAGAAATTGTATTTTGTTTTAGTAATTAATTTGCGGGTAATCCCCTCATATGTCCACAAACACGTCAGCCCCTCCAAATCTCCCTTGCAATATTTATGTCTTAATCCATTCCTGGAATTCCGCCCGCAAGTGGGACAAATCTGTTCCTCCTCCCACAATCCCACCTCGCAGTCACTGCACACATAACTGCCGTATTTCCCACACCCCACGCACTTCTTCGGAAAAATCCAATCCAAAATATCCGAAATATTCATATCTTCAATATAGCCCCCCCTCTCCTAAATTAGGAGAGGGGCGGGGGGTGAGGTACTGGGAAAAATGGACAAATCGGTAAAAAATGATATAATTCAATCTAGTTCAGGGGATGACGGGATTCGCTGATTTAGCCCTTTGAAAACACATCAAGCCGAGTTTGAACCGCACTCGTAAAACAGGCTCAAAACTAAGTGTCAAAAATACTTTGACACGCGTGGCTAAGGCTCTCTTTGGAGAACCCAAGTACGCTCCTAATTATCTTTACGCTTAAGCGGGATAATTACGCATCTTAAATTCGCTTCCTCGACTGTGAATTTAGGGTGACAACCAATCGAGGTGCTTCTAAACCAGTTTTGTTTAAGCGCGTTTAGAAAAAGACCAGTTAAACAAAAACAAAAAAGCTTGTACAAATGTGTTTCAATCCTATTTCACACGGGGGTTCAACTCCCCCCATCTCCACCACGTTCCAAATCCCTCTTCTTAATACTTTCCCTCTTCTCATACTTCCTCTTCCCCCTGGCCAATCCCAATTCGATTTTCACAAACCCCGATTTGGTATATATCGCCGTTGGAATGAGGGTCAGTCCTCCGGATTTCATTTTCATCTGCAACGCCACCAGTTCCCTCTGGTGCAGCAACAATTTTCTCGTTCTCATCGGATCATAATTCGTGTTATCCGCGTGTTTATACGGATAAATCTGCATTCCCACCAACCACGCTTCCCTTTGAGTCTTGAACCTTGAATCTTGAATCTTTACATGAGAGCTTCCCATCTCCACCGCTCCCGCCTTTGCCGATTTAACTTCCGCCCCCGTCAACTGTATCCCCGCCTCCACAGTATCTTTTATTTCATAATCGAAATATGCCTTTCTATTAGTAATCTTCATATTGGTCTCCCTCTCCTAAATTAGGAGAGGGATCAAGGGTGAGGTATATCCGGGATTCACAACCCAATTTCCCAGATTTTAGCTCCGGAAAGCAAATATAATTTCTCATTCTGCTCATCGGCAATCATACCCGTCGCCTCCTTCGCCTGATCGAATATATATTGGCTCTCATATTCCCCAGTCTTTTTATACACCATTACCTTCCCCTCCCCCAAAACATACAATTTATCCGTTTCATCGCTCGTATAAATAACATCTCCACCCTCAATCTCCATCTCCATCTCTTTCACCCCCCTCGTAAATTTCAAAATTGAACATTGAACATTGGAAATTGGACATTTTAGTATCCATATACTCCCGTCTATTGCCATACTTTTTCCCAAATCTTGCTTTTCATCCAACCACTCGTCCTTTTTTTCATTCGACCGATATACCCATATTTCATCCGTGTCCAACAAATAAATATTTCCCGCCCAAGTCTCAGTGTCTTTTATCTCTTTCCACCCTTTATCTATGGGTATTTGCACTTGATTGCCCAACACATACAACTTTCCCTCACTCACTTGTGCGACCACCTTACCGTTCCCCGATTTCAAACCCACCTCCACTACCCTTCCTTCGTCCGCCAAAATCCGCAAACTTCCTTCCGCCATCACCATTTTTTCTCCTGTCATTCCATCCCGAACCAGTCCCAAATCAACCAACTCCTCCGCCTCCGGCCTTCTTACTCCCATCGCCTCTTCCCTCACACCCTCAATTTCATTCTCAATCTCCGCTATCCCCTTTATCCCCCTTAACTCGCTTATCCCGCTTTGAACTTCATCTAGCAGTTCCCGGCTTCTCACTGGATTCAACCCCGCCAGTCCCTTCGCCTCATCAAATTTCTGTTTTATTGTTTCTATCTTTTCATCTATGCCGCTCCGTCTTCTTTCAATTTCTTTCTTCCACATCGCCCCTCCTCCCACTAAAATCGCGAATAACACCAAAAACCCCACCCCAGCCCAAATCGGCTTTATTTTCGGTGTCCTCGGAACCTGGTACTTGATGCTCGGCATCCTCACCCCTCCCCACCACTGCGTCCTCTCCGGTTTTTGTATTTGAATTTTGTCATTTAGATTTGAATTGATATTTGTAATTTGTAATTTGAATTTGATAATGGCTCCCACCGCGCCCCTCCCCCTCTCTCCTCCATGCACCACCGCTCCCAACTCCTCGGCGTCCGTCATTGTCCTCACCATCCCTTCCGGCACACACCCCCAAAATCTCTCATTCCCCATAGTTAAAGTCAATCCGTCCTCAATATTACTTACCAATACTCCCTGATTAGCCAACCATCCTTGTTTTCCCCCATTCCGCCTCACCCAAGTCTTCAGTTTTCCCGCTACAAAAACTCGTGTTGCTACCACCGCTACTACACCTACTTCCGCTCCAAATTCTCCCATTACCGCGGTCACCGCTTTTTCCAATCCCTCCCCATGCTGCAATTCTCTAATTCGGGTCAATGCTTCCCGCCCTGCCTCCGCCCCACCCGCGAAACTAATCACCACTACCAAATCCCCGAAATTATGCACCTGTCCCCACTCCCCCTCCCCCATCTGTCCCACAATCTTCCCCACACTCATTTCCATATAATTCCAGTATACCCCAAGATCTCCAGGCGCAGACGCGCCAGTCCCGAGCGAAGTCGAGGGGCGCGCGTCGAGCCTGTTAAAGAATCACAACCATCCCCGCCGTCAACAATATCGCCAATATCAAATGCAATATTCCCGCTATTTTTACAACCCGATTTGCTTCCGATTCCAGAGTTTCTGTCATTATCTTCACCTGCATCACCAGAACTACCGCGAATCCGCAGTACAGCGCCATGCCCGCAATCATCATCAATTTTACCAGCCCCAACACTGAAAAATTGAGTATTGAATCTTGAATATTGAACATTTTATTCCCCCCGTTCCCTTCTTTTTTCCAGCTCCTCGGATAATTCCGAAATAATCCGCACTACTCTGTCCGGATACGGCACCGCCCGGGCTTCGGCCGTTCCGTCGGACGCCGCCGTGGCCACAAACACATCGCCGTACTTAAACAATGATCGGAAAAACCCGCCGGCTACCATCGAAGGCTCCTCAATATGATTCAAATTGGCATAACTCACCACCCGAGTCAATAAATTTATAAAGTCAATATCCACCACCCGCTCGTTTGTTACAAAAAAAACCGAGTAATACCAATTCAAAAACCGCTCCAGTCCATACGCCAGCACCCCCAGGTACCACATCAGCTTTCCCATCACTACAAACCTCACCGGCACAGTAGAAAATACTCCCACAGCCGTCAGCAATTCCGGTAAAACCACTAACCCCATCATTACCAATATCCATTTCAAATTTGTGATCGGGTGCGCCCGCAACAGCAGCACAACTTCTTCATCATCCTGCTCATTTATAAATCTCTTCCCCGGATTGACACAGTACGCCCCCATCATCTCCCTCCCCTGCTTCTCCCCGGACTTTTCCAATATCTGGGCCACAAACACCTTCGGGTCAAACCTACTTGCCCCTAACGTAGCTTCATGCGAAGTGGGGTCTACTGGCTTCACTGCATCTGGGGCTTGATAAACATCCGGCATAACTCAATTCTATCACTACTTTCTTTTCAATCACGCCCCTCACGACTTGCGAAAGCGGACCCTGCTTTGCAGGGGAGCACTGAGCAACAAAGTGAGGTAAGGGATACAGAAAAAGTTTACTTTTTCTCTATATTAAACAGATAAGACTTGAGAGATAGCATCCCAGGAGCTCTTAAATTAAAGGCTTTATAAAAATTAGCCCCCGAAATGTTTACCTCACCCCTATTAGTACTAAAAACTACCTGATTTGTCTGTCCATTACTGCCGTGTTTAATTGAAATATTTGTTACGTTTGTCACATTTCCCCCGTATTTTCCAGCCTCTTCAGCCATTTTTCCTTTACTCCACCCTGCCGTTCCGGTACACCCGTCCTCCGGCAGTATCCCGCTGGTGTCTCCCCCGCCGGCTACAATAATCACCGCGTTTACCACATCTGCCATTTCTTCCGTCCGCAACCACGGGTGGCTTCGTCCACAGGTCTTGCCCGACCTCGACTTATACCACCCCTTATAAAACCACGGGCTTTTCGCCTTCACTTCCCACGCCCCGTCCGCCCACTTTGTCCAATCAGAAGTCGTGTCCCAAAATCCCGGCGTGCTGTGTCCACTCGCACTGTACGCCTGCTGGTATCCCCCGGATGTTGACGCATACCAAGACGAAAACGACTTTCCTCCCGCCACCAGTACCCAACCCCTTGTCGCGTTCACCGCCTCCTCCCACCTCCCGCCCTTATTGGCCGGTTTATAAACTTGGCAAGCTTCAGTGGCACAAATCGACCCCGCTCCGTTGTTTGTGTAGGCCAGGGCATAGCTTCTCGCCGCCACTGCCTGTGCTTTCAGCGCTTCCATTCCCCCCTCGTCCCCCCAACTCCCCGGCATCTCGTAAATTCGCTTTACATAAGTTTCAATATCTACCGTACCATACCCCCGCACACTTATATTTATATCCGTCCTATAAACCTTATCTAGACTTATTTCCCCATAATACGCCCGCAGTATCTGCTCCACATTTTGTCCAGCCTTCGCCCGTCCAAATGCTCCGTACTGGCTCATCCCCCGAAAATGCGGCGCCCCGAACGAAAACACCGCGAATGCCGGCGAAAATCCCGGATTATAATCCGGCCGGGACGCCGGGTCGTCCGCCAGCGGCACATCTCCCACCGTCGTCGAAAACACTCCCGTCCTCTCCGCCAACAATTCCTGTTGCCGGGCAGACAGCGCCGCTATCTTCCCTCCCAAGTCCGTAACATATCTATCTGCTTTTGCCACCTCTCCCGCCAAAAACGTCGCCTGCTTATCCACCCTCACCCTCAATCCGTCCAAATTCTTTTTTTGGACATTGAGCATTGAACTTTGAACATTCAAATCATTTATTTCTCTAGAGATCCCTGATATGACTTCTCTATCATTCGCCGCCAGTCTCTCTCTATACCCAGCGTCTCTAAAAAACTTCTCCGCCGTCCCCGAAGAAAGTAGTACCAACAGCATGGGCTGTTCCCTCCTCCTCACATAATCCTGCCTGATCTTCGCCGCCAGCAACTCCTCTTTCACCCCAATCTTCACCTCCCTCTCAAAAATATCCTTACTCAACTTATCCAGCTGCTTGTCCAAATTTGAAATCTGATTCTTGAGCCCTGCAACCTGAACCCTGAGTCCTTCCAATTCTTTAGCGTTGGTTGCGTTTGCCTTTGCTATCGCATCCAAAATCCCGGAATACTTACCAATGCACTGCCCGATCTTAACCGCATCCGTCAAGCCTCCCGGATTGTCACACTCCTCAGCGCGGACGAGCGACAAAGCCACAAAGTAGCAAAGTAGCAAAGTAACTAATGCCAAACTTACTCGCTTAACCATAGTAAAATCTTATCATGGCCGATTTGGTCTACGCTTTCCTGGACGAGTCCCCATCCCTCAATAGTTCCGACCTCTTTTTCTGCGTGGCCATAATCCTCACCGATCTGTCCACCCAAAAACCCCTTGCCAAAATCCTCAAAAAAGCCCGGGGCAGACTAGACCGTTCCCATAAAACGTCTGCGGAAATCAAATTTCACAAAGCCTCCGCTGCCACCAAGCGCTACATTCTCTCCGAACTGGCTAATATCGATATCGAAATTGTTGCCACCGTCATCGACAAAAACCACCGTCAGGTTTCCGACACTCCAGCAAATTATGGCCTGGTCATTGGCGCCGCTGTCGCCCAGTGCCTTACCCTCCATCCTAACCTAGCCGTCACCCACGACCGGCATTACACCAATCGGCAACAATACACCGAATTTGTCAATTCCGCCAACCAATCTCTCCAGGTTTCTTCCCGTAAGCCATCGAGCGTCTTCTTCTCTCCTCCCGCCGACAGTCAAGTCCAACCCTTAATTCAACTGGCCGATTTCGTCGCCGGCGCACTTAATTACAAATACAACCGCAAAGATTCCCAATACTTCAACCTTATCCGCACTCTGATCAAAAAAGAGTTTGTGTTTAAATGGACAGAATTAAAAAGAGCGGCGACCCCCGGGCTCCGATTCTCACCCCGCTAAACGGGGATTAAGGCCGCACAAGGCGGCCTAGAGACACCGGGACTTACTCGTCCGCTCTCCAACCGCTATTATATACTTCCCATCAATGCTAAACTATCGGTAGATGAAAAAACTCCCCCTATTCCTACTTACACTCTTCTACTCTTCCACTCTTCTACTCTTATTTCCTACCCCCGCCCCCGCCGCCGACTGCATTCCCACTAGCTGGTGCAAAGATCCTTCCATTGGTTGTACTTCTGGAGAAACATACCGAGGAGATCTCACTTGTCCTGATCTGGGCTGGGGCACAAACGGATCCTGCTGCGTCCCAGTCGGGGTCCCAACCCCAGTTATTCCCCCCACTTGCCCAGGAACTTGCAAAACTGGATGTAACCCCCTCACTGAAGATAGTTGGGGTACTTCCTCTTGCATGGTTACCGGCTCCACTCCATTTTGTTGCGTCCCAAAACCAACTGCTGTCCCCCCCCCCGCTGGTTGCGTAAATCCGATTTGCGGCTCTACTGGTTGTTCCTGTGCAGCGTCAGGTAAGCCCGCCCAGTGTTATGACAACAGTGTCTCTCCCCCAAAAATTGTCTTATGTTGTGACTCTATGTCTCAATGCACCCCAGGCACTACCCCTATTCCTGTCGGTAGCGGCGGAGGCGCTTTTGTATTTTGCGACGTCAACGGAAGCAAAGGTGTTCCCACGGCCCTCGGTTGTCTGAATATTACCGGCAAGCAGACAATTTCCCAGATCCTCGGCTGGGCGGTGGGAGTTGGAGGAGGCATTGCCTTCCTGCTCATTGTCTACTCCGGCTTCCAGATGGCCACAGCTAGTGGCGACCCCAAGCGCGTCAAAGCCAGCCAGGAACTATTGACCGCCGCCCTCGGCGGCCTCGTCCTCATCGTTTTATCAGTCGTCTTGTTAAACTTCATTGGTGTCAAAGTTCTTAATTTGGGCGGCCTCGGATTTGGCCCCTAATTCATGATTCATAATTCATAATTCAAATATATGCGCCTCGCCCAACTTGATATCCCCAACCCGCCCATCCTTCAAAGACTGGAAGTCCCTTTCTCCGGAACTGAGGCTGTCACCAAACTCACCTCCCGCTTTCTCCTTTTCACCATCGCCGGCGCCGGGTTTGTTTTCGTCATCCAGGTCGTCATGGCCGGGTATAAATATTTGACCAGTCTGGGCGAGCCGGCCAGCATTCAATCCGCCACCAAGCAATTGTTACACGCCACAACCGGCCTGCTCGTCGTCATCACCACTTTTTTCATCATCCAAATCCTCGAAACCATCTTCGGCCTTGACATTCTATAGACATTGTCATACACTAAACACTGGTGAAGCACGTTGACTGGAATGTGGAAAAAAACTCCTGGCTCAAAAAAGAGCGTGGTGTTTCTTTCGAAGATGCCATTTCGGCAATCATCGAAGGTCATTTACTCGAAGTTTCTCCCCATCCCAATCCCAAATATGCCCACCAGCAAATTTTTATAGTCGAGATGAACAAATATATCTACGTCGTCCCATTTGTGGAAGACGAAGAAAAAATTTTTCTCAAAACCATTATTCCCAGCCGTAAGGCCAAGAAAAAGTATCTAAAATGAAAAACTACAAACTCGATCCGGAAGAAAAAGCCATTTTAAAAGCCTACAACGCGGGTGAGTTTAAAACTATCAACGATCCCAAAGCGCTGGCTCGGTATCAGGAGTACGCCAAATACACCCTTCAACAAAAAACCAAAAACATCAACATTCGCCTAACGTTAAAAGACCTTCTGGATCTCAAAAACCGGGCCGCCCAATCCGGCCTCCCTTACCAAACTCTCGTTTCTCTCCTCATCCGCCAGTTCAATGAAAACAAACTCCCCCTGACAATTTAGGTGTATAGTTAAACAACGATGTCCAACCTTCTCGCCATCTCCATTCCCGACCAATTTTATCTCAACCAAACCGCCGGCGTCAAAAATATTAATTCCGTCGGCGCTCTCGTTTCCGTCATTCTCCCCAATGTCATGATCGCCGCCGGGGTTATCTTTTTCCTTCTTATTTTGGGCGGGGGTTTCGGTATGATCAAAAGCGCCGGGGCGGAAGCCAATCCCCAAATGGCCGCCAAAGCCAAGGCCGCCGTTACCTACGGCTTTGCCGGCTTCTTGATAGTTGTCACCGCCTACTTTATACTTCAATTAGTCCAAACCGCCACCGGCGTTAATTTAAACAACCCAAATCTGCCATAACCATGTTCGGAGTGTTCGGAACTATCGATAATCCTTTCACAACTCTGGGTGGCCCACTGGCCACTGCTGGTGCCGAAGGCCAAGGCCTCATTCTCATCCTCAACTCTCTCGTTAAATTCGTCATCGTCCTCGCCGGCCTGTATACTTTCTGGAATCTGATAGCCGCCGGCTTCATGTTCATGTCCGCGGGCGGTGATTCCAAAGCCATCGGCAAGGCCTGGGACAAAATCTGGCAATCCCTCATTGGTTTATTACTAGTCGCGGGTTCGTTCGTGTTAGCCATCATCTTCGGCTATCTCATCTTCGGTCCCCAAAACGCCATGATTCTTATTCAACCCCAGATTTTCAAGCCTCAATAACTATGAAATTACTTGCTCAAGGCGTCCCTCTCGGAAATATAAATGGTATTGGGCCGTTAGGTACTGTCGCCACCCAAACCGACGCCTTTGTCGCTTTTACTACGGTTTTATCAACTACCGTCGGCGTCCTCACTGTCTCTGCCGGAATTTGGTTTATTTTTCAAATTTTTGGCGGATCTCTCCAATGGCTTACAAGTGGCGGAGACAAACAAGGATTAGAAGCCGCAAAAAAAAGAATTACCCATGCCATTGTTGGTTTGCTCATGGTCGTCTTATCCTACGCCCTCATATCAATTATCGGCCTTATATTTGGGTTAAATATTCTATCCCCAATAGGATCCCTATTAGGAATTAATCTTCCCGGCGGAGGCGGTGGCGGAGGTACTTGTCCAATAATCGGAGTACCTTGTTAACCATAAAGATTATGAAGCTGTTAGCTCAAGGGTTAGACATCACCAACCCCGCCCTTCTTCCAGCCGTCGGTACTGGCGATGGTCGCACCATTCTTCAGACATTTTTAACCAACTTCATCACTATCGGTTTCGGTATTGGCGCTATTGTTTTGGTATTTATGCTCATTTCCGGCGGAATTAAGTTTATTGCCGCCGGATCAGACAAAGATGCAGTTCAACATGCCTCCAAACAATTAACCCACGCCCTGATCGGCATCGTTATTCTCCTTTCCGTCTACGCCATCGTGGCTTTAATCGGCGGCGTCTTCGGCATCAACATCCTCCAGGTGAACTTTCCGGTAATTCAATAATATGGCCGATCTTGATCTTACCCGTCTTCCCTCTGCCCAGCTCCAAAAGCTCACCCTTATCAAGCCCACCAATCTCTCTTCGGCCATCATCCAATTCATGTTTGTCATCGCCGGTGTCCTTTTTTTCTTATACTTCCTGACCGGCGCCGCCCAATGGGTTGCCTCCGGTGGCGACAAAGAAGGCCTGGACAAGGCAAGTAAAAAAATCAAACACGCCCTCATCGGTCTGTTTATCGTCTTGGGCATCTACGGTTTCGGTGCCATCTTAAATGGCCTTACCGGCGTCGATCTTTTCCGTGTCTGCTTCCCGGGACCAACCACTTCCGCATTTTCCTGTCCCCCTTCCGGCATCGGTTCCGGCGGCGGAGGAGGCGGCGGAGGAGGAGGTGGCCCGCCCGGAACATCCGCCTGTCGTTGCTTCAATGGAGGCTGCGCATCCGTAGGCCAAATTGGTTATTTTAATGGAGGTTGTTACCGTTGCACCACAACACAGTGGGATGGACCTATTGGCGGAAGTTGTCCGCCCATTTCCTGCGGTACTTGCAATTAGCTATATTTACCCCTAAACTTGAACTAACTTTGAAAGGAGGTGAGACAATAAGTGACTAAACTTCACAAAACTTTAGGTTACGCCGCGGCGTTTGGCAGCCTTTTGGCCGTCTCGCCTCTCTCGGCTCTGGCCCAAGGAGTCCAGGATATCAATCTGGCCCTTCCCGGTGGTAGCAGTTTTTCCAATGTCGTCACCTGGAACGCTACCCGGATCGTCCAGGCTCTGATCAATATCATCTTGGTGACCGTCGGCCTGATCGCCTTTTTCTGGTTGTTAATCGGCGGTGTCCAATGGATTATGGCCGGAGGTGACAAGGAAGGGACCGAAAAAGCCAGGAAGAGAATCACGGCCGCCCTCATCGGGTTGGTTATCGTTTTCTCTGTCTTTGCTTTCACCCAAATCCTGTCCGCCTTCTTTGGTATCAACTTGCTGTTCTTCAGCATCAACGCTATCTAATTGGGTACGCTGCCCCCTTCGCTCTTCGAAGCCTTGGCGAAGAAGAGGCCGGGGGTGGCGTGGAAAGAGGGAAAGTAAAACAATATGCCCGCCAAGCTATCTAATCTTGATTCAGTCTTTTCTTCAATCTTAAACGTCGCTCTGGCCGGAGTCGGCATCGGCGTCGTCATCATGTTTATCGTCGGCGGATATCAATTTATGATGGCCGGTGGGGACAAAGAGGCCGCCGCTCGTGCCCGTCTCACCCTGACTTACGCCGTCATCGGCCTCATCGTCGCTCTTTCCGCCTGGATCATCCTCGCTCTCCTGGGCAATTTCCTAGGGATCAACTTCACTCTCTTCACCGTCTGCTGGGGCACAGGGTGTTAATTTTCGCCTCCGCCGCCCTCGTGATATAATTTCCCCATGCCAAAAACATTCACCCACATCAACGTCGATCCGGAAATCCTCGGCGGCAAACCAGTCATTCGCGGCACCCGCATTCCGGTTTACGTCATCGTCAATCTCACGGCACAAGGTCAAAATACAAAATATATCCTCAAAAACTACCCCGACCTGACCCCCCAAGACATCACCGAAGCCCTCCAATATGCCGCTTGGACCACCCAGCTTTCGGAAATGTATGCCTAAATTACTCGTTGACGAGAATCTCTCTCCAAGATTAACAGTGTTTCTCTTTGATTTGGGCTACGAAGCTAAACATGTCCGAGACATTAGCCTTAAAGGCCAACCGGATTACAAAATCGTCGCCTGGGCCAAGAAAAACAATCACATCATAATTACCCGCGATTTAGGCTTCGGCCTCACCTACTCCCAATCGTCCAATCCATCGGGAATTATTCTCCTGCGCTCAAAAATCGACACCATCGAAACCCTCCAAGACATCCTCCATCACCTCCATACCGAAAAAGTACTCTCAAATCCCGAAATTGACCGGTCATTGATCATCGCCACTCCCACCAAAACCCGCATCATAAATCTCAATATTGCCTAACTGCTATTTATGCTAATATGGAACTAGGATGAAAAAACTCCTGCTCCTCATCTCCTCCATCCTTTTAGTCGCCGTAGCCTTGGCGAAGGCTGACCCCGCCTCCGCCGCCATGATATAATTTCCCCATGACCTACAAACTCTACGATCGGATTGAGGTCAATCCCAAGATTTCTTCCGGCAAGCCTGTAATTGCTGGCACCAGAATTGCCGTCGGGTTCATCATTCAGCTTTTAGCCAACGGCTGGACCATCAACCAAATTATGAAAGGCTATCCTAATCTCAAAAAGGATGATGTGTTAGCCTGCCTCGAATACGCCCGGCAAACAATCGAAACCCAGTCCTTTCTCCCCCTCGGCTCTTCCCCTTCGCTGCAAGTAGCCCAAACATGAAGTTATTAGCCGATGAAAACGTTTCCCGCTATCTCATCGACGAACTCAAACATTTAGGATACGCCGTCAGGGATCTCAAACAAATCTCTCCCCGTGCCTCTGATTCTCAAGTCGCCCAAATAGCAGTTTCCGCCGCCGAAATTCTCATCACTCACGATTCGGACTTGGTCAGCCTTCTTTCCGGCAAAAAATATCCCAGCCTCAAACTCATCCACCTGGACACTCCCAACCTTACGGTCAACCAATGCCTCCAAATAGCCAGGTTACTACACGAGAACGGATTCCTCCAAAAAGAATTTACATTTCTCCAGGTTCATCTCCATGGCCAATTACTCTCTATCTCTTTACATCCCCCCACCCAATAAGTTATTGTATACCTGCCATGAAAAAACTCGCCGCAACTCTTCTTACACTTTTATACTTTTACACTGTTACACTTTCGTCCGCCCCCCCCGCCTCCGCCGCCTGGTACAACCCCACCACCGAAGAATTCTACGGCAAAGTTTACGGCACCAACCCCGTCAGCTCCAATGATGAAATCTTTGGCGAACGCTACACATTTGCCCAAGTCAATTGGATAGTAAATAGCTTAGCTATTATCTTCGCTCCTCCAAACATGACCCCTACCCAATTTCTCGACATTATTAGAGGAATTATCGCTTCTCTTGTCGCAGGCACACAACCAACCTTCCAACAATACGCCCAACTGGGTGTTCCTGGAATTCTCATGGGCGCCATAAACGAAACTTACACCAACCCCCCGGCTTCCGGCATAAAATACGTCAGCGACACCCTCGCCAAGTTTGATCCCGCACCTCCGGTCTACGCCCAAGGGTACGGCTATAAATCCCTCGAAATCGCCCAAACTCTCTGGAAAGCCTCCCGCAATATGGCCTATCTTCTTATGATTGTCCTTTTGGTTGTTTCTGGCTTCATGGTCATGTTCCGCGTCAAAATCAACCCCCAAACAGCAGTTACTCTCCAACTAATGATTCCCAAAATCATCATCACTTTACTACTGGTCACTTTCTCCTATGCAATTGCCGGCTTTGTCATCGATCTCATCTATGTCGTCATCACTTTCATTATCTCGATGCTCGCCATGCCCGGCATCGCCGTCATTACCGACGCCCCCAGAGCCATCCGGTTCTTCACGGGGGGATATATTGGTCCAATTGTTTACTTCATCGCCCCCTGGATAATGATCGCGTTTCTTGGTGCGGTAGGTGGTGGCCTTATAGGTCTTGTTGGCGGACCACTCGGAGCACTAATAACCGGAGCAATAGTCCCCATCATTTCCCTTATTGTTATGATCTTTCTTGTCTGGACTCTCTTCAAAATCTGGTGGCTCCTCCTTAAAACTTACATCGTTCTTCTGTTTTCAATTATAGTTGGTCCCTGGCAAATCATGCTGGGGTTACTTCCGGGTCAATCTGGTTTTGGCCCTTGGTTAAGAAATATAATTGCCAACGCCTCCGTCTTCGTCGCCGTCCCTATAATGTTCCTTATCAACATGCTTTTTTGGAAACCCGGATTCGGCTTAGACGCTTTGGCTGGACTCTTTAGTCCTGTGGGTGTAGTCCTTCCCTCAACTGGTGTCAGCCCCGGTCTTCCCTTTGTGAACGGCGGCGGAATTCTCAACTTAGCCCTTGGTTACGCCGTCCTTGCCCTCACCCCCAAAATCGCCGAAATCATCAGGGATGCCCTCAAAGTCCCAAATGGGAATCTTAACTGGCACTGTTAAATCGTAATTATCACCTTCCAGAGAATACAGAGGTTATTCCCGAAGCCTTAAGAATAGACTGAATCTTTTTGTCCAGAGAATTATCCACGTACTTTTCCCCCGTCAATGGATCGACCACGTGCTTCAACCTCGAGTTGGTCATATTACTAATAACTGCAAAAAGGTAGGGTCGTTTTTCCAGCCTTAAATTACGAGAGTCCTGATCTACGCCCAAACAATTTGCCTCAATCCACCCCAACGATTCGGGTGTATTAATATATCTTCCCAAATACTTCCCCACCTCGCTTCCCCTTATCTTCGCAAGCGCGTTTGCCAAATCAACTCCCCAAGCCTCTTCCATAGCTGAAGTGGTTTTTGCAGGAAGAGCCCTCTTTTTCTCATCCCCGGTAACATATTCATTAACCGTCGTCACTGAACTCCACAAGTCACCATAATAACCCTTAAATTCTTGAGCCTCCACTTTATCCCACTGGATAGCCTCACCATTAATCAACCTTTCAGCCAACGAAGGGCCTCCTTTTTCACCTATTACCTCCAACATGCTCACAAACATCGTCTCCGGAAACGGTGTCATTCCAGGTTGACCTAGCTTTTCTCGAATGCTTGGCTGCATTCCGTTCTCAGCCAACCAGTTACCTAGCGACCCACCCCAGCTCTCAATAGTTTCAGCCGCTTCTTCATCAGTCTTATGAAGCTTCAGTTTAGCTTTGATCTTCGCCAAAGGATGAAACTCTGTTCTGACTTGTTCTGAATAAACCGGTGTTCCTGGGGGTAATTTTCTATCTTTATCGGCAGACTCTGCCAAATGGGAAAGAAATATCAAATTCCAAGCATTTGCCACCTTGCCTTCGGCCACCACTTTAGGTTCCACATTAAACATCCCAGCCTCGTTGGCAATCCCCTCATGAGCTATCAAGCCCATAGCAACTCCCTCTTTTGCTTTGGTAAATTTGGAAATATCACAAAACTCTTCCATTGCTTCCTTGTTTTTAAACCTCACCCTAAATGTTCCGTTCGGCTCTGGAGAATCGTCTTGTTCAAAATACCTCTGAACTAATTGCTCCAAAGCCTCCCTTCCCCCAGCCGTTTCGTAAAACTGCTGAATATCCAATTTGCCAATTGCCGGAAGAGCTTCATTTTTTTGTACTGCCTCTAAATTTGTGGGTCCATAAAGTTTTTTAACATATGCGCCATTTGCCAACGATTCGTATAGTTCTGCCTGGTCTTTCGCCTCTTGATCCAGCTCCTGATACCACCGGGGAGGAAAGTCCGTCCAGTTGGTATGAGCGGCCGATTGGCCTTTTATTCTTCTTATAAAATCACCGTAACCCGTCCCTCTCCCCATTGCTCTCTCCAAAGCCTTAGTTATTGCATCCGGATCCTGACCTGTTATTGGCGGCTGACCGTGTGATACACCGGCTTCTCGTTTTGTAGTTCCCCCACTACCTCCACCGCCTCCTCTCAAAATCTCCAACGCCTTCAACATCGCCCCTTCTGCACTTCCAGCTTTGCAATACGAACATGCAGCCCCCGTTTCCTTAGGAGCACCACATCGACTACACGTCTTTTCCCTCTCCACAACCGCATTAAATTGATCCTCTATACTTTTTCCTTTCTTCGCCTCTGCTGCAATTTTCTCCATCGTCTCCCTCAAAAGTTTCCTCTCCTCAGTATCCCCCTGATTTCTCTCCTCTTGTTTTTCTAAAACGGTGGTCACTCTATCCAAAATCTTCAGCAGCGCCCCCTCTTGTCCATTATTCGCAGCCTCCGTAACCACCGACTCCGCCGGAACCGCAGGTGCCGCCGGCGCCGCTTCAGTTTCACTGGCTTCTCTAGCCGCCCCCCCCGCCGGCCTTGCCGATTCTACCATCGGTCTACCTTCTTCTTTCATCCTCCTTCCCAAATTTCTGTCTGCTTCATATTGTTTCAACAACAAATCCAACGCATCCCCTGCCTTTTCAATTACAATACCAAGTGCAACCGTCGCCGCTTTGTCTACCAACGGATTTTGCCACCACTCTTTTTCAGGATTTCCCTCCGGCGCCTGCCGCGCAGATGAACCGGTCGTCTCCTCTTCGTCTCTTTTATTATCACCCCCCCCGGCTTCTCTTGCCGCTTTCACCCTCATCTCCCACACGTTCATATCCCAAGTATCGCTATTGATCTGTCCGCTCACTGACCCCACCGCGTCAAGCACATCCTGTCTCGGGCTTAGGCTTCCCCGTTCATGTACCTGAGCCGCCAATCTTACCATCTCCCCCCCCACCCATCCCCCAACTTTATCAGCAACCCCACTTTCCAATAATCCGTCCGCCACCAATTTGTCTAATATCTTTTGGGCCTCCCCTTCTGCCCCCGGCGCCGCTTTCAATAATGCTTTAGCGATTTCACCCCCCCTTCTTTCCGCTCCAATGGGAACATTTGCTAGTGCCGTCTTTGCCTCGTTAATTGCAATTTCAGGCAACCTCAGCTGCCCAGCAATATTGCTCACCTGCCCAACTTCACCTCTGATCCTCGTCAGTTCGTCAGGATCCCCCCGGGCAGCCATTGCCTCATCCAGCTTTCTCAAATAAGGAAAGTCCATCCTCGCTGCTTTCACAAAGCCTTCGGTTATATCAAATTCCCCGGACTTGGGTGCTCCTTTCGCGCCATTTTCTTGTGGAGCCGTCATATTACTTGCGGGCATAAACCCATTTTAACATCATTCTTTAACCATCCAGTTTGTTTCTGAGGAAACCTTGTCTGTCACTGGCGATTTTCCCTGAGTCAAGTCCACACCTGAACCAGAAAATCCCATTGTTCTCGCTTCTTTGACCGCTTTTCTCTTTTCCCACGCCTCATCGACAGCTATAGGGTTAGCAACTTTTTGCAAAGCCCAGATTGACACTGCTCCCAATACGGCTGTCGCTAAACTCTTACTTACCAAGCCGTTATCCAATGCCCCCGCATCCACTCCCCTAAATACAAAAACACCATCCGGGATAATTCCTTCTTCAGGTATTTTACTAACTATAAAATACATCGCACCGGACGCAGCCGCCCCCAGTAATCCCTTGGTCCAAGGACTGACTCTTGGATCTTTCACCAAATCAGCCGCTACCATAATGTTATCCAAAACAAACTCCCCCAATTGATCTACAACTTTGGCGGTATCCTGAAACTCTTTTAGTATTCCATCCAATCCACTCATCCCCCAAATCTACCACAATACTACAGGATAGTCAAGACTTTTGCTTCAATGATTTCCTTACCTCATTTAGTCCAAGTGCAACCAACCCCACCCCCAAAGCTAGCTTCTTTCGATTCTCCCACGCAAGTCTAGCCAAATTTTCAAGCTTAAATATAAAAATATTCGCCCTATCTCTCACCTCAGCCCTCAATTCCCCATTTTTCCGCCAAGCCTCAAATTTTTCCATAAACTACTATTTATCAGCCAACAATAAAGCAAGATACGCTCCTCCACTACAAAGAGCACACGCCCCGAGCGAACACCCCAAAGCCACCTCCGCCAACGTCCTGCCACACCCTTTCTTCTTTTCTACTTTCGGCATCTCAACTGGAGCTGCGTGACTTCTGTGCGTTACCCGATGAACTGAATCGCTCACTGCTTCCGCTGCCCCACCCAACACCGCCTGGGCTTTTAATTTCAGTGCCTCCAATGGTTCAAAAATAAATCTTTCGTACTCTTCGTTAGTCAAAGTTCCCTGACTAAAATCAGCCGCTTCACCTGGAAACATATGAAAAACGTGATCCGGAGGATATTCCTTTCTTTTCATTTCGCAATAATATACTATCGGTCGGATTTTCGCAACCCCTTCCCACACTACAGGCCGCAACGATTTTTCAACCTAGGGCGCACCAAACCCCGAACCAGGAGCGTCGAATAGCGCCGTGCCCGCCAAAGAGTCGCTCCGTGAGCCGCAGTTCAAATGAACTAAGGCGAACGGTAAGATCTGGCGGGAGTGTGAGGGCGTCCTTTTTTCCGTCCGCTATTTTGGACGAGCAAAAAAGCGGACAAATCAAATCCAAAGATGATATTCTAAATTAATGGAGATTAATACTCCACCGGAAGTAGACAAATTTTTTAAATCCCTCGAAAAACCTACTCGCTCCAAACTGCTTCGGACTCTTGATCTTCTCCTTGTCTTTGGTTCCACTCTCGGACTACCCCACTCCAAAAAACTTGCCCCAGATCTTTATGAACTTCGCATTCGCGGTCAGCAAGAAATCCGAGTTTTTTACACTCTCAGTAATAATCAGGTCTTTTTACTCCACGGTTTTGTCAAAAAAACCCAAAAAACACCACCGCAAGAGCTGGCCAAAGCTCAAAAACTTCTTCAAACCCTTGACGTATAACATATCTGTGATATCATCATCCTATGAAATATAAAAGTTACACAACACTCAAACGCGAATTGCTTTCTGACCCAGAGGTTAAAGCGGAATATGTTCGACTTGAGCCGGAATATAAGCTAATTGAACAAATCATCCGTAAACGCATCCAAAAAAGCCTTACCCAGTCTCAATTGGCCAAACTTGCCGGCACCAAACAAAGTGCCATTTCCCGTCTGGAATCTGGATCATACAATCCTAGTCTCAATTTTCTCCAAAAAATATCCCACGCCCTCAATTCCCAACTCCAAATAATTCTGAACTAACCCCGCCCTCCCCACACTACAGGCTGCAGCGATTTTTCCTATCTATTCGTTTCTACCCGCAAGTGGGAGCGTTAAACGCAAAATTCAAAAACACCTTGCTTGGTGAGGGCGTAATATAAACCCTGAACATAATCAATTTTTGAATTTTGCGTAGCGAGCCTTGCGGCGTGCTTTCTTTGGTTCATTTCTTTCGCACGAGCAAAGAAATGAACAAAAACATCACTTCTTCCCCAACCCCTCATCATGCATTCCAATCGTCTTCAAAACCAATTGTTCTCCCACAAACTCAAACGTAAATCGATAGTGAATATCTACTCTTGCTTCCCAAGTTGTCTCCGACTTTTTCTTCGTGTGCAACGACGGATGGCGAAAATCGCCCTGCATCAATCTCATCTGTTTCAAAAACTTTTTCTGGATCTCCCTCGGTAATCTGGAAAACTTCTTATCAAACCCGCCGGTTCGAACAAAACTCCACATATCTACAATCCGAACTTCTTCTCCATTGCCTTAACTAAATCGTCTATCGACGCATGCTCTGTATACCTCCCCGCCCGATAGTCTTCCATTGCCAGTTCGTCTTCCTTCACCCACCACTCTTCCGTCCCCTCCCTAGCCGGCAGCGCCCGCACAATCTTTTTATACAACTTCTCCACCGCTTCCCGCACAACAACCACCTCCCGATACAAGGACATAGCATCATCAGCCTTAGAAATATTCACTGTTTTCCCATTCATAAAACCATTATACTACACCAGAAAAAATCCTCCCCTCCCCACACTACAGGCCGCAAGATAGTTTCGACTCTTCTGATTATCCCTCTCCAAAATTTTGGAGAGGGATCAAGGGTGAGATAAACTCCCTTACTTCTCCTCATCCAATTTTTTCATTTCTTCTTCTACTTTTTCATTCTCGCTTCTTACCATCTCTTCCGTCACCTCCCCGGAGACACCCAACTTCTTTCTAATTTCAACCTGGACAGCCTCGGCCGCAACCAGCGCTTCTTTCGCTTGATCTTTTGTTGTCACTACAAACTTTTCATCTGGATACCGCGGCTCAATATAAAACCCATCTAAAAAATCGCATTTTGGTCTCAACACACGAAGTTTCTCATCGCCAGCCGAACAAATCTCAAGTAATTCAACCAGGTCGTGTGTTTTTGTAAACTTGAGTTTCCTTCCCACTACAAAAGCCTTCAGGTACTTTTCCGCAGCTTGCTGGAACATAAAGCAAATTTGATCATAATAGGGCTGTTCGGACTCAAACGTCGTTTTAGCAAAACCAAAATCTTGGTCTGCTTTATACAACCACTCCCACACCACCAGTCTATGTGCCATAAAGCACTTTCCCCTGATCAAAGACAGATAACACAAATGGATCTTCAAGATACAGTCTTTTTTTCAACTCTTTCGGACTATAAACCAGCGCATCAACTGCTGTATCGTCCGGCAATAGCCCACGCACCTCCACATGCCTATCGTGAACTGGCACGTCATCCACCCCGTCTTTAATAATCAACAAGTCAAAATCACTGTCTTCCCCAAAGTCTCCTCGAGCCATCGATCCGAACAAGATTACCTTCTCTGGTCTATAACCTCTAACCAGAGTATCGACCACTCTATCCAACTTAATTTTAATATCCCCAGGCATGCAAAAATTATAACAGAAATCCTAACCCCTCCCCACACCACAGGCCGGATGAATAATGTGTCTCTTCTAATTAGCCCTCTCCTGAAATCAGGAGAGGGACGAAGGGTGAGGTACAGGGCGGGTGAGGTAAACCCCCAACCTATATCTGCACCCCATACCATTAACTGACAATCCACGTAACTCCATTTCCTCATCCAAATAATTCTTCCCAAAAAATCGTGAAACGATACACACATCAATGTCGCTGCTTTCGTCATCCCGACCCTTAGCAAACGATCCAAAAACATAAGCCTTATCCACCGGATATTTTTTACCTACAACTGCGACAAACCTCTTAGCTGCTCCAATCGCGTCCTGTCTACTCATTTTTGCCTCCAAACAACGACAACAAATAATCCCGCAAGCTGCTAGATTTATTCATCCAGATATCAACAAACTCCTTAGTCGCTCCTTTTCGAAAACTTCTTTTATAATCATCGTATCTGGCATTAATATTAAAAGTCGAAATCTTTTTCAGATCTTTACCCGTTTCGTTCTCTGTTTCCAAACCCACTTTTTTAGCTAACAATGTCAAGTCATGTGTCATCAACGGATGATCGTCTTTTTTGTAGTAATGCAAAGC
This sequence comes from Microgenomates group bacterium Gr01-1014_16, assembly GCA_007376345.1. Classification (GTDB taxonomy): domain Bacteria; phylum Patescibacteriota; class Microgenomatia; order CAZETR01; family Amesbacteraceae; genus VMGA01. The sequence goes on from VMGA01000003.1 coordinate 59,325, forward strand.
CTTAAGAATCTTTTCTAATGACAACTGCGCAAAAAATAGCGCATTATGCAAATCCTTCCCTGATTTCCACACCACCTTAGCTTTTTTCATACACTCATTATAGCCGCCACGCTCAATAATAACAAAAGTGGCGGATATATACCCGTCGAAATGCGTTCATACGCATAACATTTACCTCATGATGGGTATATACCAGAAAATCCTAACCCCTCCCCACACTACAGGCCGCAATGATTTTTCAATCTAAGACCCGAACCCCGAACCAGGAGCGCAATGAGCGCGAGCAAAGTTCAATGCTTGGCGAAGAACGTAATACAAACTTCGAGCATAACTGCTTTGTAAAGCGCGAATAGCGAGTGTGAGGGCGTCCTTTTTTCCGTCTGCTTTTTTGGACGAGCAAAAAAGCGGACAAAACGATCTACTTCTTCCCCAATCCCTCGTCATGCATTCCCACCACTTCCAACACCATTTTGCCCTCCATTTCCCTTCCCCTCATTCGATAATGCAAATCCACCCTAAATTCCCACACTTCGGAATTTCCCATTCTTTTTGCCCCCAATCCCGGATGACTCATGTTTGTCTGAATAAATCCTACTGCTTTTTTCGCCTTCTTCCCTACCGGCCTCAATATCCTCCTGAGACAACAACTGCTCCCGTTCCCACCACGCCTCACTTCTCTCTTTCAAAAAGCCGTCGGGCAGGGACTTCAAAAGCCACGTTTTCAGTTCTCTAACCACCGCCCCGCTCGGCCGCTTGGCCGCCAAAAAATCCACCGCTATTCTTTTACCAATTGTCACATTCAAAGTGTCCATACTCCAAAGTATATCACATCCCCGATTCCCCCCACCACACTACAGGCCGGATGAATAATGAGTCTCTTCTAATTAGCCCTCTCCTGAAATCAGGAGAGGGACGAAGGGTGAGGTACAGGGCGGGTGAGGTAAACCCCCAACCTATATCTGCACCCCATACGGCTCTGTTTTTTGCATAGGAGCCAAATAAATAAGCTTGGGATACGGGAATTTGCTTTTTTACCAACTCCACAAAACGTCTGGCAACTAAAATTGCACTATCAGTACTCATATCTTAATTAAAAATTAATAATCTCTAAATTTCCCTGCTTTTCTCATCCATTCTTCCACAAACTTCTGTGACGCTTTTTCGTAAAACTTACGTTTGTAATCATCGTATCTGGTTGCCGTGTTGAATAAGGTTAACTGAGCGAAAAAACAGAGCGTGGCGATAATGTTGGTTAGACTTGGTCAATTCATTAGCTAAGTTCCAATTTTCCTGAGCGCTTCCCAACCAAAAATTTACTACTTGATCCCTCTTCATATTCCAATTATATCAACCCGAAACCAATCTCTATTCCTCAAGTCCTGAATTGGCCTCGCCTGCCGACTGTTCCCCATAACTTTCCACGGCTTGCACAGTAAACATCCGCCTCTTCTCGATTTTGGTCGACCACGCTTAAAGTTCATGTGATAATCATATCATGCGTAATCTCATTCTAAATCGCCTCCAGCAAATCGAAACTGAAGAAAACATTAAGATTCTTTATGCCTGTGAATCCGGTAGTCGAGCCTGGGGCTTCCCTTCCAGAGACAGTGATTACGACATCCGCTTCATTTATGTTCACCCAATCGATTGGTATTTGTCCATTTTCCCAAAATCTGATGTTATCGAATTCCCCCTTCAAGACTCACTCGATTTCAGTGGTTGGGATCTGAAAAAAGCTCTCCAACTTTTTGCCAAATCCAACCCGCCCCTCTACGAATGGCTTGGTTCATCCACTATATATCTTGAAAACAATCAGGTTATCCAAGAAATGCGCCGTCTTTCGTCCATCTTCTACTCCAAAACCGCCAGCTTATACCATTACCTCCACATGGCTCGCCGCAATTTCCGCCAATATTTACAAGGCGAGCAGGTTTGGGTCAAAAAATATCTTTACGTCTTACGCCCACTTCTGGCTATCTTATGGCTAGAGCGAAACCTCGGGATTGCTCCCACCGATTTCAATATTCTCGTCGAAAAATTAGTCACCGACCCTACCCTGAAAGATGCTGTTAATAAACTTCTCTCTTCAAAAAAATCCGGAGCCGAACTAGACTCGGGTCCTCGCATCAACGTCATCAGTCAATTTTTAGAGCAAGAACTAAACCGGCTCGAACACAAAGTTATCCCCCCCGAAAAGCACGGCCTGCAGTTTGACAAGCTTGATAGGCTTTTCCAGTCCGCAGTGTTAAAATCACCCCATGGATCGGGTTTTTGAACTGATAAAACTTGAGCAAATTCGTCAGGCGGACACTTTGCAAATGATCCCCAGTGAAAATTATGCCAGTTCTGCCGTCCGTCAAGCCATGGGTTCGGTATTTGCCAACAAATACGCCGAGGGCTACCCCGGCAAAAGATATTACCAGGGCAACGAAGTCGTCGATGAACTGGAAAGGTTGTGTCAAGAAAGAGCCAAAACTCTCTTCGACGTTCCCCACGTCAATGTTCAACCCCTTTCCGGTTCCCCCGCCAACCTAGCCATCTTAAAAGCCCTCAAATCTAATCCTAAAGATATCCAATTATCCCAAGCTTTGGAAATGGGGGGCCATTTGTCCATGGGCCAAACAGTCAGCATCACCAGTGAATATATGAACGCTATCCATAATGGCTTAACACCGGACGGAGAAATAAACTGGGAAGAATTAGAAAATTTAGCCATAAAACACCATCCCCGTATCATCTGGTCCGGCGGCACGGGTTATACCCGGATTTTTCAATGGGCCAAATACGCCGAAATCGCCGACCGGGTCGGCGCCTATTTTGTCGCTGATATTTCCCACATTGGCGGACTAGTCGCCGGCGGCGCCCACCCCAGTCCTGTGCCCTTTGCCCATTTAGTCATGACCACCACCCATAAAACTCTCCGTGGTCCCCGAGGGGCGATGATACTAGTCACCGAAAAAGGTCTGACCAAAGATCCGCAACTGGCCGCCAAAATCGACAAAGCCGTTTTTCCCGGCGTCCAGGGCGGCCCCCACATGGAAAATATCGCCTCGCTTGCCGTCGCCTTGGCCGAAGCCCAATTACCCCAATTTGCCCAATATGCCAAACAAATAGTTAAAAATTCCCAATTCCTGGCCCATGAACTAATAACTAATAACTATAAACTCATCGGTAACGGCACCCAAAACCACATGCTCTGGATAGACCTGCGCAACCAGAACATCGACGGCTGGACTGTCGCCTGGGGATTGGAATCCGCCGGCATTATCGCCAACCGCCAAACCGTGCCGGACGAAACTGGCTCGCCTTATTTTCCTTCCGGCCTGCGCATGGGCACCCCCGCTGTCACTACCCGAGGTATGAAAGAAACCGAAATGAAAATGATCGC
>VMGA01000032.1 GCA_007376345.1 Microgenomates group bacterium Gr01-1014_16
ACACTTGCAAATCCTGGTATAATGCATCCATAACAAGTTGCCGGCGACAAATTCCCAGGTTGGGAAAAGCTCGCTTCACAGCAGACTAGCCGGACCAACTGGCCTCACGTAAGTGGGGCTTTTTTTATTTGGAAAATGACTCTACCGCCCTCGACTCCAGAAGATAAATCCCCAAAATCCTGCCGTTCTTTTTCAATTTATTTACCAGCTTCTTAGCCACCTCTCCCTGGGGATTATCATAATAGTTACGCACCAATCCGGCCAACGCATCTGCCAACTGAATTCCCGGCTCTGAAGCATCACTTCGCACTGTCTTCAATTTCTTAGCCGCCACGCCACGATCCCGTAAAACCTTCTTCAGCTTCTGCTCATACCATCTTGGCTTCTTTCCATCTATTAAAACTTTTCGGATATTCGATTCTGTCAATAGTTGCTCAAATACGGCTTCTATCATCCTTTCCGGGTTAGTCGGGTTTTTAAACACTGCTATTTTTGCTTTAAAATCCAGATCTGTTATTCGCGTAACGAATTTTTCTCTCATAAACCACCTTTCGTCCGCCCAATGGAACGCAGAAATTCGCAGTTCCTTCTCGACCTGCAACATACTTTGCTCAAACTTCTCCTTATTAACTACTTCCACGTAAACCACCGCTGTAGTCGAATGACCCTCTTGTTTATGAATTCCCGACTCATCAATAAAAACAACCATGTCTAAAGCATACCATCCAGGGCTGCAAATCACTTATAATCCTCGAGCGAGATCACCTTCACACCAACAATCTTTGTTTGATGTTTCGGATTAGCCGTCACCAAAGCCGCTCCTTCTTGTTTAACCAAGGCTGCAAAACTTGCGTCGTAATAAGTCAATCCCGCTTTTCTGGCCATTTGATACGTCTCATCAGCCAATGCTTCCGTCTCAGACATAAACCGTATCGGCAAGCTGTAAACAGTTCCCAAGCTTTGAAAGGCGTGAACATCTGCTATACCTTTCTTTATCAATGCATTTCCGACTTCATACTTTGCCAACTCTGGCGCCAACAACTCTACCTTGCCCACCCGAACATCATTCAATAATTTATCCGCTTGGTCTAAATTTAATTCATTATCCTGGTTCACCCATTTAACAATAACCGAGCTATCTGGCACTACCTTAATCATATTCCTAGTGGCTCTCTCTGTCGGAATTTATAAAGTCGGACAAGCTACCCTGATACGCCCCCTTGTGGGAACGAGCCAAGTGGATACTTTTCCACAGCTTATCCCAATTAGTTTTTTTGACCGCCGTGTGAGGTTTAATAACTATTTCGTCCGCCTTCACTTGTGCCACCGTTACCACGGAACCGGGAGTCACCCAATCTACCCCGACTCTAACCAAATCGGGAATAGTCAACTGAAATCTGTCCCGAACAATTGCTGTAGTTTGTAGTTGCATAATTCTGAAATTCAGAATATCAGAAAATATCGGTCGTGTCAAGATTCCGCCGCACCACATTCATTTTAAACCACAGCATTCCCTCCACGCTTCCCACTACCAGCAAGTACAAAAATATCCGCACGCACAAGCCATACACTGCCTCCTGCGTCGCCTGGAACACCGCCAGTCCAATGCCGGAAAGAATGCTCGCTCCTGCGGCAATCGCGATTGACTTCAACAAAACCAGATACTTTTCTTTTTTGCCGGTCACTATCGCATACCCTGCCCCCGCGCAAACTACCAAGCTGGCCACTCCCACACCAATATGTAAAAACAGCAAAAAATCTTTCATTACTCCAAATCGTACCACACTTTAATGCTTCGAATTCATCTTTACTCTCTCTTCCAACTCTTTCATCGGCCACTTTCTCACTACCGTCCGGCAATCCCCCACACTTACCAGTAAACACAAATACTCCACCCCATCTCTTGTTTCCAAATAACCACCTGTACTATACATCGCCCATCTCTCTTCCGGATGCAACTGCGGCCAACCCTCAAAATCGCCCCGGGTCAACAGCGGGTCGGGATCGACATATACTTCGAACGCGCCCCGGCCGTATTCCAACCTTGACAAACCAATCGAATAAACCAGCATCCCGTTATCATCCCGGGAAATTCCGTGAACAGGCATTAACGCCTGGTGTTCATTTACCCAAAACGGAGGTGACGCCGTCCCCAGCTTCACCTCACCCCACAAAGGCAAACTTCTTGACAAATCTATTCTTCCTTCACTATGAACGCTTCCCCCGTCATCAACATGAACAACCCGCAAACAACTCCCGTCATTCTCCGGCCTGTATGCAATCAGACCTTTGTCAATAATACCCAGTGGGGTTGTATTTTTTCCCTGTACATCCAGCACCTGTATCCTGGGCAGCCTTCCCATCTTCTCATTACTCTCCAAGGTAACTATTGCCGGGTGCGGTTCAAAACGCCCGTCAACCCTGTAAACTGCGGTTAACCCTACCACCACCAATCCAGTTGGAGCCACCGAAGCCCTGGCATCTTCTAAAGATGCGATCTCATCTCCCGGGCTCCACACGCGTCTTTGTTCAGTACAACGTCCATCCTCCAATTCCACATATATCATTTTTCCACAATCCGGCATTCCGGGTTTCGCCGGACCATTCACCTCTCTCACCAAAACCCTCAAAACCTCTCCTGTTTTCCAGGCTCCAGGATTAAACCGACCATCACCCAATCTCCCTTCTTCGCTATCAGGCCCATTCATGTACACATTATAGGCCTATCAAGCAAATCTGTCCATATCCCTCCGGTCTTCTCATCTCTTTCGCAAAATTAGCCATCCGGCCGCCGCCACCATTCCGGCCACATAAGCCAACTGTCCTCCAGATAGCGGCACCATATCCATCATATCCACCACCGGCTTAAAGTACAACACCGCCGCGTGGATAACCACCGGCAGCAAAACCGCTGCCGCAAGCACCGGCTGTCCCAAAAGTTTCAGGTGTCGCCACACCGCCCGCCTGCCCAGCCACGTATCAATTAATACCAGCGGCTGGATAAAAATAATCCCCGTCCCCGCCATGGCTATCCGCTCCGCCGCCCCCCAGCCGGATACCGGCAGGGCCAGCGCCACGCCCACCGCTGCCGTCAACCCGCCCACTCTCGCCAGATATTTCCAGTCCTTGCGGTCCAATACTCCCCCCGCCTGGCCCGGTTTCTCCCGCATCGTCCCCGGCCTTCCCGGCGCAAACGCCAGCGCCAGCGCCGGCAGCCCGTCTGTCACCAGATTCACGTACAATATCTGCAAAGGTGACAGCACTGGCAATCCCAACGTAACCGCCGCCAAAATATACCCCACCTCCCCCAGATTGCAAGCCACCAAAAATCTCACCGCTCCCTTCAACCGCCCGAAAATATTCCGCCCTTCCTCAACCGCCGCTATCAAACTGGCAAAGTTGTCGTCCGTCACTACCACATCCGCCGCCTCCCTAGCTACGTCCGTCCCGGTTTTCCCCATCGCCACCCCCACCTCGGCCTGTTTGAGCGCCAGTGCGTCGTTCACTCCGTCCCCGGTCACCGCTACTGTCTCGCCCAGCCGTTGATACAGTTTTACCAACCGGTATTTCTGCTCCGGCGTCGTCCGGGCAAATATCCTCACCCGTCCCAACACTTCCAGCAATTGCTCCTCGCTGTACTCCTCCAACTGCCTGCCGGTCAAAATTTCCCCGCCCTCCCCGATTATCCCCGTCTCCACCCCTACCGCCTCGGCTGTCAATTCATTATCCCCAGTTACCATCACAATCTTTATCCCCGCCCGCTTGGCCGCCGCAATCGCCTCTTTCACCTCGGGCCTTACCGGATCAGCTAGTCCCACCCATCCCAAAAAACTCTTTCCCCGGGCAAATGCCATCAGCCGCAACCCCTTCCTGGCGCTTTTTTGCAGCTCCTCCTCTATCTCCCGCCTCTGCTTTTCTTCCAACTCACAATCCGCCAGCACCGATTCCGGCGCCCCCTTAACTAATACCAACCGTCGCCCGTCCTTTTCCACAGTCACCGCCATTTTTTTAGTCACCGAGTCAAACGGCACCTCGTCTACCATCCTCCACTGCCGCCTGGTCGCCTCAATATCTTGTCCCGCTTTTTGCGCCCACAACAATAACGCGCCTTCCGTTGGATCACCCAGCACATCCGGCTCCCCGTGATCCATCCGCAGCACCGTCGTCGCCGTCGAGCACAATATGGCGTCCAGCTGCATCATCTTTTCCGCCCCGGCCCCGTAAGCTCTCGCCTCAACCACCCGCATCTTATTGGCCGTCAGAGTCCCGGTTTTGTCGGTCATTATCAAGCTCACCCCGCCCAAAGTTTCAATTGCTGCCAGTTTTCTCACCACCGCCTTTTTCCTGGCCATCCTCTCCCCGCCTATGGCCAGCGTCACAGTGACCACCGCCGGCAGCCCCTCCGGCACCGCAGCCACAGCCAGGCTCACCGCAAACAACCAGCTTTCGGCCGCCGACCTGTCCCGGGCATATGACAGACCAAATACTACTGCCGCTGCCGCCAATCCTACCAATCCCACCTGCCTGGCCAATCTCTCCACTCCCTTCTGCCACGGTGTTTTTACCTCCTGAATTTTTGCCAGGCTCCCGGCAATCTGCCCGAATCTAGTCCTTTTCCCCGTCCGCATCACCTCCATATATCCCCGACCTCGGGCCACAATCGTTCCCATGCACACCTCCGTCTTTTCGATAGGCAACGATTCACCCGTCAAAACCGCTTCATCCACCTCCAGGCTTTTGCCCTCCAGCATTTTCCCGTCCGCCGGCACCTTTGTCCCCTGCTCCAAATACACCACATCCCCCGGCACCAGCTCCCGGCTGTCCACTTCCTCTTCCCGTCCGTCCCGCACCACCCGCACTCGGGCGACCGTCATTTTTTTTAAAGCCGCAATCGCCCGCTCCGCCCTAAACTCCTGATAAAAACCAAATCCTGCATTTAGCGCCACAATCGCCCCGATCAACCCCGCGTCCACCCTTTCCCCCAGCCAAAACGATACCCCTCCGGCCCCAATCAGCAGCCAAATCAGCAAATTATCAAACTGGGCCGCCAGCACCCTCCACCAGGCGCTTCCCCTTCCGTCCTCGATTTCGTTAGGCCCATATTTAACCAGCAGTTCCCTTGCCCTCTCCCCCGTTAATCCCTTCACCCTCTCCATCCCTCCATTAAACCACATTCACAAATTTACAACATTTAGACGACCGCACAAAAATTGTAAAAATAAAAGATCCTTGCTAATGTTATCGTTAATACAAACTCATACCCATGCCTCTTAAAAATAAACACTCCCACCATCTCTCCATTTCCACCATCAAAGAAATCGTCATGATCGCCCTGGCCGCCGCCAGCGTCGTCCTCCTGATCCTGGAAATATATACCGCCTTAAATCTCGCCGATTATCCATGGCTGGGTACCCTCGATCTCGTCATCTCAATCATATTTTTTGTTGATTTTTTCGTCCACTACCACCTCTCCAACCACAAAAAAACCTTCATCAAAACCCACTGGGTAGAGCTTTTTGCCAGTGTCCCTTTCATTAGTCCGTTTTCACTCCCGCTCACCTCCATCAAGCTTTTTTCGTCCTTTAGTCTCTTGCACTTGCTCAGAATCTTCAGGTTAATTATCCGCATCCGCATCATCCTCGAAGCCTCTCTCGAATACACCCGGCATGAATTCCCCATTTATATCGCCACTTTGGTTTCCCTGGTCATCTTCTCCGGCGCCGGCGGCTTTTACTTTTTCGAGTATGGCATCAACCCCAACGTCAAATCGTATTGGGACGCCGTTTGGTGGGCAGTCGTTACTTCGACTACCATCGGGTATGGTGACATATATCCCATCACCCCGGGCGGCCAGATTTTAGCCATTATCGTTATGTTAATCGGCATTTCTGCCTTGGGAGTATTTATTGCCGCCATCGACTCCTTCCTGGTCACCCGCCGTTTCAAGCAAATCCGCACAACTCAGTCTTGACCGCTTGGAACAAACAAACTAATATATATTTATGATCCTGCTTGCATTACTACTCGTAACTGCTTCACCGCTTCGACCCACTATTAGAGCCGAGAGAATCCAGGTTCGCACTACCATCCAACAAATCCGTCAAGACACCAGACAGATGATTGACCAAAAGAGAACGGAGTTTAAAAACAGATTAGGAGAACTCCGGGATGCCAAAAAAAGAGCCATCGCCGAAAAAATTAATACCCGCAGGTGCGAAGTCATCAAAAATCGGACGGCCGCCATGACCCGCCATCTCCAAACCATGACCAATATTCTGGCTCGGGTAGAAGAAAAAGGCGGGGATGTTTCTGCCGCCAGATCCGCCATCGCCACCGCCCAATCCGCGGTAGACGCTCTGGCAAATGCCGATTGCGGCCTAACCATATCCGGAGACGACACCGCCCTCAAATCGGAAGTTGCCCAAAGCCTGAAAAACTTGCGTGATCAAATCAAATCCGTCCACGATCCAGTAGTAGCCGCCAGGAAAGCCACCACTGATGCCGTCCGGGCTTTAGCCAAAGTTTTAAACAACCCAAATGAATAGCAAATCAACCGCATTTCTCATGATATTAGCTCTGTGCGCGATCATCTTCGCTGCTGTCCTCTGGCTGACGCGGGGCAAAACCCCGTCTCCGACTCTGCCTACTCCTGTCCAGCCGGTTCCCACTCTATCCCGGGACGCCGGCACCAATGACATGCTACTGGAGCTACAAAAAACCCAGGACGATGCTGGTGCGGCAGACTTGGACCAACTCCAGAAAGACTCCCTCGAATTGTAATTATGTTCAAAGATTTAGCCATTGCCTTCGCCGAAGCCGCCGGCCTCAAAGCCCTCGTTCCCCGCCTAGGCAAACTGGCCAAAACCGCCGTCGCCTTCCTCGTCTTTATGCTCCTTTTCTCCGCCATCGGCATTATTTCTGTCTTTTACCTAATTTATAAACTCGCCGTCAAACCCCAAAATCCGACTGTCTCCCGCCTCGACCAAATCGAGCTCCGCCTCAACACCCTCGAATCCACTTCAAACTAAAAAATCCTCCGCTGAAATAATTTTTATTTCCTGGGGTAATTTTAACCCGTCCGGTTTTTCCAAAAAGCCGTGGTTTTATCCTGAGCGCTTGTCCTGAGCGGTGTCGAAGGATGTCGTAGGACAAAATCAACCTCGTTATCTTTATCGTCTTTGTAATAATGTATGCTTTCATTTTCCCGCGCCAGTTTATGAAAAACTATATTCTCAAACAACCTTCCCATGTTTTTTGAGAATTTGGTTGAGAGCGCGGTCATAAATCCGGTATCCACAAAATACACTTTTCGGGGATATTGCAGTTGGTTTATTACCCCCTGTTTATAAATATACAGCTCGTTCATAAAATACGAGCTTTCTATGTAAGAAAGGTAGTTATCTATCGTGGATTTCCCTACCGGTATACCCATACTTTTTAAGCTGTTAGCAAGTTTGGAAATAGTAATATAGCTTGAATTAAGAAGCAGTTTTAAGAGTGTTTTTAGCGCAGTGTCATTATCTACTTTGTGCCTCTCGGCTATATCTTTTTGAACCACTGTCTGAAAATACGATTGTAATAGTTCCTGTTTTCTCTCAGCAGAAGTTAATACTACAGCTGGTAATGCTCCAAAAATTAAGTATTCGTCAAAAAGAAAACGGAATCGAGCCGCCTCATCTTTCATAAAAGCTAGTTTTTCAAAATCTATTTTTACATTCTTAAAACGTAAAAATTCCCCAAAACTAAGCGGGTTTACTTTTATTTCCCACGCCCTCCCCCGCAGCTCTGTTGGCAGCTCTGCGCTGCTCATTTTTGAGGAAGAGCCGGTTATAAAAATCTGTATATTTTCACTATCAAGGATCCGCCGCGCCCACTTTGACCAGTTGGGAACAAGCTGCAACTCGTCCACAAAAAGATATTTAGGTTTAATGCCGTAAACTGCCTGTATTTCGGGAATTAAATCGGTGAGAAGATCTGTGGAAGGAGAAATTATCCGCTCATCTTCAAAATTAATATAAACTACTTCCTCACGAGAGTGGGTTTCCAAGAGTTTTTCTATCGCTTCATAAAGTAAATATGTCTTCCCTACCCGCCGAAAGCCGGTTATCACAGTCGTGTTATTAGTCCCCTTCTGTTGCGACGTATCCAAATGGATATCCCGCCCTATCACCGGGGGTAACTTTCTCTCCTTCCATTCGTACAAAAGTGTCCTTAATATCGTGTTCATAGGACAACATTACCATATTCTTGTCCTGTCTGCAAGACTCTTGCCCCCCTTGCCCCCGTCTGATATAATAATCACAGAAAGTAGGTGATTTTTTATGGGTCCAGACAATCAAACAGAATCACAATATAGACCAAGAAATCCTTTGGAAGCTGCTAAAAATGCTCTTAAGGGTTTCCTTAAACCAGCAGATTCAGAAGGCGGATCTCCAATCGCCCCACTGATCCGCACTGACACAGCTCAACCTCTTTCCGATACCCAAAAAATAAATACTGGAGGAAAATAACACACAATTGCAAAAACAACAATTGGTGTATATAATCCTTGACAGAGTCTCCCAAGACTCTGTTTTTGTATGAACGCGGTAACTTATTTCCAAGAAACCCTATCCGAACTCAAATTAGTCCGCTGGCCGACCCGTGCCCAAACCGTCAAATTGACTATTATCGTCCTGGCTATTTCCCTCCTCATGGGTGTCTACATCGGCGCCCTCGATTTATCCTTTACCAAACTCGTATCCCTAATCATCAAATAACAATTGTATGACTACTGTATGACTACGAATGACCCAATGACCATCAATGACAATGCCGCAACCGTATCAGAGCGCGGCTTGGGCGGCAAGGCTATTCCCGGCCATCTTATCATCAATCCTTCCCCGGAAGGCCAAAATGCCAAATGGTTCGTCGTCCATACTTATTCCGGCCACGAGGCCAGAGTAGCCGAAACCCTGCGCCAAAGGGTCGCCACGCTAGGCCAAACCGACAAAGTTTTCGAGGTCTTCATCCCCACTCAGGACAAAATCCATATTAAACACGGCAAAAAGTACTCCGTCAAAGAAAAAATCTTCCCCGGCTACCTGCTTATCAAAATGATCGTTGATGACGATTCCTGGCTGGTAGTACGAACCACCCAGGGCATTACAGGCTTTGTGGGCCTGGGTTCAAAGCCAACTCCCCTTTCCCCAGCCGAAGTCGACGCTATTATGCAATTTGCTACCCTGGGTGCCCCCAAGTTTAAGACCAATTATTCTGTCAGCGAAGCCGTCAAGATTACCGACGGTCCGTTTAATGACTTTTTGGGCAGTGTCGAATCAATCGACGAAGAGCACGGCAAACTCCGCGTCCTCGTTTCCATCTTCGGCCGAGAAACACCCGTCGAATTAGACTTTTTACAAGTCAAGAAAATATAGGTATTATTGAACATTTGGATTTTGTCAAGCAATACAACGACAAAACCAAAGACCAAAAAGGCAATATCATCCCCGCTGTCATCACCGTCTACGAAGACCGCTCCTTCACCTTCATCACAAAGCTTCCCCCGGTTTCGGCAATGATAAAAAAGATCCTGGGTCTGCAATTAGCCTCCAAAAAACCAGGGAGCGAAGTCGCCGGTGAACTTTCTGCAGATCAAGTCAAAGACATTGCTGTTAAAAAATTAATTGATTTGAATACCGATTCCCTGGATTCCGCCATCAAAAGCATCACTGGAACAGCCCGAAGTATGGGAATAAAAGTCTCCTAGTATTGAAGCTTGTTACGCCGCCCTCCTCACCGCCTACCAATCCAAATAGCCCTACTCTTCGAACAACGCTAGAAACAAATTAAATCCACGCCTATTAGTTTCATAGCTCAACTGCCTCAAAACTTCATTTACAGGAAACCATCTTAACGCTTGCATATCATCGCCTGGCCTTTCCTGGCCAGAAAACGATTCACACCAAAAATAATGTTCTTTCAGTCCGTCTCCGCCGTCCATTCCATGTCTCATATCATGTGATTTGTCCCCATCTGGGACTCCTTCGATTTCTCCCAAATAAATCAAGGCCAAAGCCCTAAGTCGAGTCTCCTCCCACACTTCTCTTTTTGCTGTCCTCTCCCAATCCCCAAAATCAAAAGTCTCTTGGCCTCCCCCTGGAAACTTCCAATTACCTCTACCACTTTGACCCAGAAGAACTTCACAATCACCTTCCGGGGTCGTTCTGGTTATAATAACCTTAGCTGTAGGTCTTTTTACCATAGCTGAATTATCTTCTTTTCATACTCAAGTAGTTTGACTTCTTCCTCACCAAAACCTCACAAAAATGCTAAAATTACCCCATGCTTTCGGATTTCAAGGCTAAAATTCAGACGTATCTAGACAGGGGCGAGAGCGTCCAGATCGTGGCTCCCCCCGGCTTTGGCAAATCCCGCTTCGGCCGATCTTTAGGCGGCCTCTTCGTTGATCCGCATATCAACAACCCCCTAACCACAATTCAAACCTCTCCCGAACGCAAGCTCATCATTATCGATTCTTTCGACACCCTTGCCGATCTTTCCTTATTCAACTATCTCAAAGCATTACGTGATGAAAACAAATATCACTTAGCTTATGTTTTCTTAGTCAACAAACCATTCAACGATCCGGTTTTAGGCGATCTCCTCAAGTTAACCTCCGAACATATTGAATATTTGCCCGTTTTAGATCCGGCCGAATACGATCTTTTTGGGTTCAACCCCTCTCCGAAGCAATTCAAGGAAATCGAAAAACTATCCGGCGGCATCCCCATCCTGGTCAAAGCCTGTGTTTATTCCATGCGCGATGGATCTCCCCTCAATGTCGATCCTTTCATTGCCCAAATGCTCGCTTCATCTCCCCAACACCCATCCTACATCAATTCCCAGCTGATTCAAGACTATTTGGACAATAATTCCCCCCTCTCCGCCTCCGAAACCCGTCTATTGACGCTTTTGGAAGCCCACAAAGGCCAACTAGTTTCCAAAGACCAAATCTGTGAAGTCGTCTACCCCGACGTCAAAAACCGCGCCGGCATCACCGACCACGCCATCGACCAGCTCATCCACCGCCTGCGCGCCAAAGTTCTGGAAAAATACTCTATCGTCACCCACCGCGGCCTGGGCTACCGCCTCTCCTAAATATCCATTGCCAACACAACCCTCTCGTCATCCACAAAATCATAAGATGCCACATAATTTCTGGTTAAGCCCAACGCGCCGGCTCTCTTTTTCAAATTTGCCATATCCCTTCCAGATGGATGCTTTTTTACTTCTACGGCCGTGTTACCATCAAGTACGAAATCAATCTCAAATCCCCCGCTTTTATCGTAATAATTAATCTTTTCCGCTCTCGATCTCAAGCAATTAAACACTGCGTTTTCCAATCGTTGGCCATCGGATAATCTGCCCAAAAAACTAGCCAGCCCGGTATCACACAAATACAATTTTTTTTCTCCCGCCGCCTGCCTGTCTATGCTCTTGGAAAACTTTGGTACCAAAAAAATAAAGTACGTCTGCTCCAAAAATGCCAGATAGTTATAAATCGTTTCTCTGCTTGTTCCCAGCTCCGAAGCTAGTTTAGAAATATCCATCTTGGCGCCTACCCGGGATACCAGCAGCAAAATTAAATCCCTGACTTTTGTAATATCAGAAAAATCTGCCAAGTTTTTTACGTCAATTTCAAAATATGACTTAAATATCTCTTCCAGTAACTCCAATTTTCTTCTTCTATCGCTTTCGAGAACCACCTTCGGGAACCCACCAAATTCCAAATATTCATCGTAATATTTTTTCCACAACTCATACTTTACTCGGCTTTTGCCTTCAGTCATTACTTTTCCCTTAAATACCAAAAACTCCTTGAAGTCCAAGGGAAAAATCTCAAACACCAACTTTCTCCCCGCCATCGACTCCGAAAACAAATTTTTCAAATAATAACTGCTCGATCCGGTCAGAAAAAATTTAGTTTTATAGTGATCGTATAAATACTTCACTACCTTGGGCAACCCGGGTAAATTCTGGATTTCGTCCAAAAACAAATAGGTTTTTGGGTCTTTCTTAATTCCAAATGGCTCTAGGTTTTTCCAGACATTATCATAATTTTCCTCTTCAAATATCTTACGGTGCAGTGGATTTTCCATATCCAAAACCAACTTATTTGCGGAATCTATTTTCTCGTATAAGTACTTTAATATCGTCGTTTTCCCCACTTGCCGCATTCCTGTCAACACTACCGCCTCATCCGTCCCCATCTCCTTCTCCACCCTATCCAACACTTTTCTCCGGTAGAACATACTCTCATCTTACAATATACCCCCAATTTTGTCAATCGTCAACTGACAAAACATCACCTTACCCCTCATTTGCTTGTCGCCTCGACCGAGGCAATATGCAAATTTATATACTTTATTAATATCCATCACAACCCGGACTACTGCCTCATCAACTGACAAAATACCCCTCCATTTTGTCAATTACCAACCATCAAAACACACCCACCGCGGACTCGGATACCGCCTCAGCAACGACACTTGTCTGGCCTTTCGCTAGAAGCAATCCTAGCAAAAGCTTATCGCCTTCAACCCAAGCCACCAACCCAAAACGGCCTCGGCATTCCGAACAGGATCGAAGACAAAACCCTCTTTTTGCCTCTTCTTTCGTCAAACCTGTCCGTCTACCCAACCTTTCTGCATCGGATACCTCTAACAAAGGCTCAAAGTCACATCTCGACATATCCAAAAAATACCATCCGTCCACTCGCCATTCTTGACATTCCCCTCCTCCTTCCTTCCCACCTTCCTCCCAATTCGCATTTTTTTGCTTACCGCCTCGGTCGGTGCACCAAACAAATACTTATCGCAAAACCACATTCTCATAATGCCTCACGGCCATGGGTAAATTAGAGTCGTCCAACTCCACCGCCACCATATCGATCCTACAGGGTGCCTCTTTGCCTTTTAGATACACCGTTGCCATCCGTTTGACCTTGTTATATTTCCCCCGGGTAAACATTTCCTCCGGTGTCCCGAATTCCAGCCCCTTTTTGGTCTTCACCTCCACAAACACCAGTCTCTCCCCATCCCTCATTATCAAATCAACTTCCCCGAATCGCGTACTAAAATTACGCAATATTAGCTCTAACCCCTTTTTCACCAACAACTCCTCCGCCGCAGCCTCACCTATTCTCCCAATTTCCCGATTATATTGTTTCATGCTATTTGCTTGTACTGCAAGGCTTCTGCCATATGCTTAACTGCAATATTTTCAGCAGATTCGAGATCCGCAATCGTCCGGGCAACTTTAATTAATCTAAAATAAGCTCTGGCAGACAGATCAAACTTTTCTACTGCCAATCTTAAAATTCTCTCAGTCTCTCCGTCCAATTTGCAATATTTCTTGACCTGTTTATTATGCATTTGCGAATTAGTATATAAACCGTCATCTTTAAATCTCCCCTCCTGCATCCTCCTGGCCGAAATGACTTTTTCCCTGATTTTTTTACTGTCATCTTGAGGCGCAGCCGAAAGATCCAGTCTGGATCCTTCACTCCGTTCAGGATGACTCAATGTCAACTTTTCAATTTCTACAGCCGGAACCTGCACATGCAAATCAATCCTATCCAAAATTGGTCCAGACAGCCTGGATCGGTACTTCCTCACCATCTTATCTGTACATTTACATGGCCTCCTTGGATGTCCCAGATATCCACATGGGCACGGATTAATTGCTGCCAAAAGTGTAAAACTCGCCGGATATTCCACATGTGCTGCCGCCCGCACTATCCCCACTATCCCGTCTTCCATCGGTTGCCTTAACCCTTCCAAAACCGATCTGGGAAACTCCGCCATTTCATCCAAAAACAACACCCCCAAATGCGCCAAGCTCACTTCGCCCGGCATGGGGTTGGTTCCTCCCCCAACCATCCCTGCCGCCGAAATCCCATGGTGCGGACTCCGAAACGGCCTTCGCCGCAGCAACGACTCTCCCGCTTCCAACATTCCCGAAACTGAATAAATCCGGGTCACCTCCAATGCTTCTGCTGTAGCCAATGGCGGTAAAATCCCCGGCATTGCCCGGGCTAGCATCGTTTTCCCTGTTCCCGGCGGTCCCCACATCAACAAATTATGTCCTCCGGCCGCGGCTATAGTTAGTGCCCTTTTGGCCTGTTCCTGGCCGGCCACTTCACTCAAATCAAATTCCACTACTGAATCATCAATTAAATGATTAATGGTTAAATGATCCAATGGTAAAATCGGCTTCACGCCGTTCAGATGGTCTACCAGTTCTTTCAGGTTTCTCACCGGATACACCTCAACCCCCTCAACCACCGCTGCCTCATTGGCACTTTCTATCGGCACGAACACGGCACCTGGTTCACCCTGAGCTTGCCGAAGGGCAAACAACCCAACCAATAACACACCCTTAGTTGAGCGAAGACTCCCATCCAAACCTAATTCCCCATAAAAAATACCGTCGCTTTTCGGCACCTGCTGCGAAGCAGCCAATATTCCAATAGCCATTGGCAAATCATAAGCACCACCGTCTTTTGGTAAATCCGCCGGAGCCAGATTGACCGTGATTTTTTTAGGCGGAAAATCCAATCCGGAATTGATTATCGCCGTCTTCACCCGCTCCCGCGCTTCCTCAACTGCCTTGCCTGCCAACCCCACAATATTGAATCCCGGAAACCCCTGCTCCGCCACATCCACCTCCACATCCACTCCAAAACTAGTCAATCCCACATTCGCCACCGACCTAATTTTCACTAACATAATACTTCCCGTCCTTCTCCACTATATCACCGGCCAGCATCATCATAGTCAGCTCGGAACCAACGTCTTCTGCAGACCTCCCAGTCTTCCTCACCAAGTCATCTACTGTTAATGACTCATTTTGTAACGCTATAGATATTTCTGTTTGTTTAGTATTACTTTTCGTATCACTATCCGGCAGCCACATTTTTGCTTGACATGAAGCAATTAATTTATTTGTTCCTACAGATACTAGCGACGTTATCGGTCCCGGTACCGCCCAAATCTCCTTTCCCAGCTCCCTCCCCATCTCAGCCGTGATCAATGCCCCGGATTTTGCCGCGGCCTCCACTACATATATCCTCTGGCTAATCGCCGCCACGATCTTATTCCTAGCCGGAAACGTCCAATACGCCGGCTGCTGCTCCTCCCACTCCGAAATAACCAACCCCCCTGTCTCCAAAATTCTATTGGACATTGAACATTGATCATTGGACATTGGATAGTTAATTCCCCATCCCAACACGGCTATCGTCTTACCACCTACCTCCAAACACGTCCTGTGTGCCGCTTGGTCTACTCCGTACATAAATCCGGAAACTATAGTCCAACCTTCATGCACCAACGCCGGCACCAATTTCTCCACTACTCTCTGTCCGTACTGCGTCATCCGTCGTGAACCCACAACCGCCACGCATTTCTCGAAAATTTTTCCATCCCAATCCCCTTTCCAATACACCCTAAACTTACCCAACCGTTTCACTTTTTCCACTCTTCCAGTATAATAAGCGGCTGTGGGTAAAAAAAGAGTATCAGTTCTGGGCACCGAAGCCGAAGAGGCAGCCAAAGCCAAGCATTCCCGTCAGTTGGAACAAAAGAAACTGAGAAGTGGTAAGACCGCCAAAGCTCCGGGTTTGGGGGGCGGCCAACGCATAGTTGACACTGCCGAAGAATCACTGCGCGAACTGGAGATCATTGAACAAAAAACCACAATCCTACCCACAACTTTAAAAAAAATAACAACTTCACATATCCGGTCAAAGCCGTACTTAGCTGCCAAATCTAAAGTTAATCCGAACCAAACCTACCCCGTCTCCGATGCACTCAAACTCCTTCGAGAGGTATCTTTAACTAAATTCGATCCCTCTGTCGAACTTCATATCAACCTCAAAGTCGCCCCCAAAAGCCAAGTTTCCGTCGATCTTCCCCATTCCACCGGCAAGTCCAAAAAAATCGCCATTGTTTCAGATAAAGTTATTGCCCAAATTGAATCCGGAAAAATCGACTTCGACATTCTTCTAGCCACCCCGGATGACATGCCCAAATTACTCAAGTTCGCCAAACTCTTAGGTCCAAAAGGCCTCATGCCAAACCCCAAAACCGGCACCTTAGTCGCCGATCCGACCGCTTCCGCCGCCAAACTCGCTTCCTCGACCATCCTAACTCTCAAGTCCGAAAAGTCTGCGCCGGTTATTCATACCACCGTCGGCAAACTTTCTTCTTCAGACAAAGATCTGTCCGACAACATCTCCGCCATCCTCTCCTCCCTTGCCCAAATCCGCAAAGTTGTGCTAAAATCCACCATGTCTCCAGCCATCAAGCTGGAAATTTAATTCCAAAGACAACCCGCATTCAAATAAGGCGGGTCGAGGAACCTATGACCAAAAACATCAACCCCGCCAAGGCTTCCGTCGTCGCCTCCCTCAAAGATCTTCTTTCTCGGTCCAAATCCGTAGCTATTGTAGATTACCAGGGCCTCAAAGTTTCCCAGGCCACCCTGCTCCGAAGTTTAGTCAAAAAAGCCGGCGGTCAAATTGTCATCGCCAAAAATACTCTCTTCAAGATCGCCCTAGGTAAAGACGTAGATATTTCCGGTGCCAACGCCTTCGTCTTTGCTTTAAATGACGAAATCACCCCCCTCAAAGCCGTCTCCGACTTTGCCAAAAAAAACCAACTTCCTGTCTTTAAATCCGGTCTTTACAACGACCGGGTTTTGACAGCTGCTGAAATCACCGATCTTGCCGGCACCCCCGACCTTAAGACATCAGCAGCTAAACTCGTCTACATCCTCAACTGGAACATTATTAAATTGGTCAGAACCCTAAAGGAGGTGAGTCTCAAACATGTCTGATAAAGTCACCAAACTTATCACCCACGTCGAAGAACTTTCCGTTCTCGAACTCAACGAACTAGTCAAAGCTTTGGAAGAAAAATTTGGTGTATCGGCCGCCGCTCCGGTCATGGCCGCAGCTGTTTCAACACCAACCGACGCCGCGCCAGCAGAAGAACAATCGTCTTTTACTGTCGTTTTGAAAATCGCCGGCGCCAATAAAATCGGCGTCATCAAAGCCCTGCG
>VMGA01000033.1 GCA_007376345.1 Microgenomates group bacterium Gr01-1014_16
CCCGTAGAAAAGTGCAATACAACTCCTTGGTACACAAAGACCTCATCGGACAGGTCTTTTTAGTTTACATCAAACTACCCCGAAGTGCGAAACTCGTGATAAATATCGATTACAACGAGGAAGCAATACCAATGTTGATGCTCTTCTAAGATCAGATTAACTATTTTGTAGCTTTACCCTTCGACGTTGCTCAGGATGGTCTATTTCATAGCTCTACCGGAGGAGTCGAGGCGGATGAGGTCGGCGTCTGCTCCGGCAACTGCCGGACCGGCGCAGTCGAGGCAGAGGGCAGTCCCCAAGGCGTCAAAGACGACGACGTGGTTTTCGGTGTGGACTTGGTCAGGAAACTCTTTAATTTGTTTGGGAGTGGCCGGTGCAGAGTTGAAAACTGGAATGTCACGACGAAGATTGTCGGTTTGAACGGAGGGGATGGTTCCCTGCAGGAAGTATTCGTAGCGGGTGGGACAAGATCCGGGATCCGGGTTTTCCGGAGCCTTGAGACCAGAGAGGGAGCAAATAAGAGTGCCAACAACTTCGGCGGGCTGGGAAGGCCAGTTTTGTTTGTAATCCTTGAGGGCATAGGTCATGATTTTGTTCCAGATGGGGGCGGCGCCGGTAACGCCGGAGGCAATTCTGGAGAGAGGAGTATTGTCGTTGTTGCCGACCCAGACGGCAGTTAAAAGATCGGGGTTGTAGCCAATTGTCCAATTGTCCCGTTTGTCGTTAGTCGTCCCAGTTTTGACGGAAACTTCGGGGTGGCCTTTGATATTTAAATATGAACTGGAACCGAAGGTGGCGGAGCGGGCGCCGTTGTCATATAAGATGTGGGATATTAAAAATGCAGTACCCGGAGATATCACTCTGGTATCGGGGGGCGGGTTGAGAACAAATTTTGAATCATGAAGCCCATTCGACAAGCTCAGGGCAAGCATGAATAATGAATAATGTGGGGAATTCTCGGGAGCTTCTTTGGCGGAACGTTCTTCCAGAACCTTACCGGAACGGTCAATAACTTGAAGAATGGGATTGAGGTCGACGCGGCGGCCGGTATTGGCAAAAACGCCGTAGGCAGTAGCCATGTCGTACATGGTGACTTCGCCGCCGCCCAAAGTTAAAGACGGACCGTAGTTTTTGGAGTCTTTAAAAGTAGTTAAACCAAACGCAGAGGATGAGGCGACAAAGTCTGTCAGACCATTAATAGTGAGAACTTTGACGGCGGGGATATTAAATGAATTGCCCAGGGCAAAGCGAACTTGGGTTGGTCCGTGAAATTGATTATCATAGTTATCCGGACAATAATCTTTTTGGTCGGGAATACCGAAACAGGTAGGTTTGTCGTTTAGGAGAGTGCCTGGGGTAAGCAGCCGGTGTTCGAAAGCCAGGGCATAGTTGACTGGTTTTATTGATGAACCGGGTTGACGATAGGCGAGAACAACGTTGACGTTGCCATCATTGGCGGTGTCAAAATAATCGCGAGAGCCGACCATGGCCAAGATCTCCCCGGTCTTGGGAAGAGTGACCAGAGTGGCGCCATTGCCGACTAGCTCGCGTTGAAGTTTGGCTGTCTCGGAGGCGACGGTATTTTGGGCAAATTCCTGTAAATCCAGATCTAAAGTGGTGGTTACGGTAAGGCCTTCCTGTTCGACAACATGCAATCCATACTTGTTTATGAGTAGATCTTTTACCCAGAGAGAAAAATGAGGGGCGCGGAGGGCTGGGGGGGGAGAGTAAGATAGGGTTTCGGCAGATGCCGATGCGTATTCGTTTTCGGAAATTGTGCGGTTATCGAGCATTTGTTTGAGGACGTAGTTCTGACGCTCGTTGGCATATTCAGGGTGGGATCCAAAAGGAGAATAATATGAAGGGGCTTGAGGTAATCCGGCCAACAGAGCGGATTCGGCCAGGCTAAGGTCGTGTGACGATTT
This sequence comes from Microgenomates group bacterium Gr01-1014_16, assembly GCA_007376345.1. Taxonomy (GTDB): domain Bacteria; phylum Patescibacteriota; class Microgenomatia; order CAZETR01; family Amesbacteraceae; genus VMGA01. The sequence goes on from VMGA01000033.1 coordinate 1,926, forward strand.
ACCAAAGTAAGTTTGCGCGGCGGCTTCGATACCGTATGCCGTACCCCCATAGGGAACCTGGTTTAAATAAAGTTCTAAGATTTGGTCTTTTTTGTAAAACATTTCTACTAAAATTGAGAGAGTAAATTCGCGGACTTTGCGGCGCACGGTTCGATCGGGTGTAAGGAGGGCGTTTTTGACCAGCTGCTGGGTAATAGTAGAACCGCCCTGGAGACTGCGTTTAAAAAAAGTATTAATAAATGCCCGGGCGATGCCGCGAATTGAAAAACCGGAGTGAGTGTAAAAATCTTTGTCCTCGGCAGCCAGAGTAGCATTGATAAGATGTTTGGGGAGAGAAGAAAGGGAGACTGGGGTGCGGCGCTGGCTTTCGTAAATTTCATAGATCAATTTGCCGTTTCTGTCTAATAATCGAGTGGAGGCGGGAGAGGGGTGGCGGGTCAAATTCATGGGGTTGGGGAGACCCCACAGCAGGTAAATACCTGCTGCAAACACTAAAACGCTAAATCCTAATAACCAAAACAATTTGAAATTTGAAATTTGAAATTTGAAGTCAAATCCAAATTTCTTAATTTTTAATCCATTCGACAAGCTCAGGATCTTCGATTTTGAAACCCGTTTTTTGACTAAGCGGACTCTTCGTTTTTTTGGCATGTCTTGAATTATACCGCGGGGTGAGTTATATTGACTGTGTGGCAGTTAAAAAACTCAAAAACTCTAAAACTCTAAAACTCGAAACACCAGAACCGGTGGTTGTTGAAAAAAATGATGATGGTGACAAACTTGACCCGCAGGAGGAGAAGGTATTGGATTGGATTCTGAAGGCAATTGTGATTTTTGTTTTGGGCTGGCTGGCGTTGGGAGTACTGATGGCTGTGGGAGGATTATTCGGGATTTGGAAGTAAGTTAGGCAAGTAGTGGACCTACGAATAGTCCGAAGAACAGCAGTGCGACAAAAGAACAATAAATTATTGTAATAATGCGAATAAGTTTGTTTTTGGTGAAAATCGTTAGTCCTAGAAAAAATAAAAGAAAACCAAGGAGAACCCACCAATAATCGAATACAAGAATAAGCGCAAGCGCACCGATGACTACGGAACTATCCATACTTATGCCCATGATTTTTGAGTTTAATGCTAAATCTCTATTTGAGAGAGGTCATAAAGTTTTTACTGCAGGGTATCCATTAAGTATTGCAGCTTTCTCATTTTCCAGTTCTTGCCTAAATTTTTCTAAATCTTGTTGAGAACGATCTTGTTTCAGCGAGTTGGCATATAATTGTTCCAGATTTTTTAATAATGTTTGATCAAATACGTTCTCCATTTTTGTACCCAAAGCTTGTCTAATTGAGAAGACTGCTTCTACAATGCTCTTTTTTACTGTGGCTTTAAAATATAGTTCTGGATTTGTAGATTTGAGTTGGTCGAGATCGATTTCATTTATTTCGTCTGTTGCGGCTCTTTCAAAAGGTATTCCGGCGGCTTGATCTTGTCTGGCTTGGAAATCTTGGTCAAAGATTGAACTACGAGGATAAATAGTTCCATAAACTTTCATAAACTGCTCAAATTGGGGATTTGGCATTAAACCCATTCTAAAAAAACCACCGTCCAGTGGAGTTGCGGCGAATTCGGTGGCTCTGGGTAAACTCATTGCTTGTTTTTCTTCGTTGGTTAAGTTGGGAGCAGCGGGAAACTCGACAAGTGGTTCAATAGCCTCCTCTCTCATTGTTTTTGATAACCCGGTTAAAAATTCCTCTGTTTGAGCATTAAATTTTTGGGGTAGTTGATCAAAATTTTGCCCTTGGGAATGCGCCAGCGCCATAACTTGCATTAATCTGGTATAGTTGCCTTCAGCCGAATCTTCGTGATTTAGGTTTGGATCCTTGAATAGTTGAAGTTCTCCCAATACGATTCTTTTGGCTTCGGGGGCGAGGCTTACAAACCCCTCGGACTTGACTAATTGGCCTATTTTGTATTTTCGATCTTGCGGGAGCTGGGCATATCCCTTTCCTTCTGAAACTAATTTTAATTCAGTGAGGGATTGTATTTGAGCCGGGTAGTGAAAAGGAACTGTTAATGATTCTAGGAGTGCAGTCACTTCGGATTGCCGGGAACGGTCTTTTGCATTAATGGGAATATTTTGTTCAGTTGAACTGTAATACTCGCCCAGGTCGATTACTTTGAGGGCTCCGTTTTTTGGATCGACTAAAATATTTCCAAGTTTTGTGTCGCTATTGATGATTGCCATTTGGGAGCTTATTAAGTAGAGATGCGCGACCTGTAGGGGTACTAACCAAGACAGTTTTTGTTTTTCGGCATCAGTTAGTTCGCTGATGGTTTTGCCACGTGCAAACTCCATGAATTGAACGTTTTCTCGTGTTGATCCGCCCTTTCCCTGAACAAAATAAGATTCGCCCGGAGGATTGGGAAAATCTTCTACTTGGGTTTCACGGTCTGAAAAGGTCATTAAATTCAAGGCCGATCTGCGGAAGTTTTCTTCATATCCTGTCCTTGTTACTTTAGCGGCGAATTGGATATTTCCCGCTTCTACTAGATACACAGCTCCTTCAAGTCCTGAAGCTAAATAACGTGACGGAACTCCATCGACTCCTAATTCACTAAGGGCTCGGAATATTTTTCTGAGATTGGAATTATCCCGGTCGCCGGCTTCATTTAAGGGTTTTCCTATTTGTTCAGGTGTACTGATTACTTCACCAATTAAACTCGGATTGTTCATGATCAAATTATACAGGTTTTATCTCCCTTCGCAGAAAACCCCGACCGTCAGGTCATGGGTTGTTCATTTAGAAAAACCAATGGTTCCGGTTTTGTATTTTCCTTGAAATAAAAGTTGATTACTTGATTGCCAGTCTAAGGTAGTTGGAGCTTCAGTGTCCCAACTTAAACCTAGGTCGACATTTCTATTGGACCCATTGAGGTCTGACCCAGCTTCAAAATTTGAGGCTGTAATATTGCTGTTCCAACCATAGCAATTTCCTGAAACCAAATTGAGACTATAGTTGTCCAGGGCGTTTCCAGAACCGGCTGATACATCAGTCCTCCAACAACCTTTTTTGTGTATCCTGGTAAAGTCGGCTCTAAACTGAACTGGACCGGCGTGAACATCGTGCGCGGTGGTGGATTCACTGGCATCACCCCAAGTGAAGCTTTCGGCCGTGAAGCCTCCGGTCAGTTGACAAAGAGTGGTGAGTGCGGTGATGAATAATGCCTCCGCGGTAATGATGATATTGCGTCTAAGTTTTTCCGGATGTCTCATGAGCATATTGTCTTATAGTGTTGAAGATTATTCCGGACAGACGGGGGACAAAATGGGGACAAATGGGGGACAAGAGGGGTTTTGTGGTAGGATTGAGGCTAAGTATGGAGTTTTACGAACTTGAAGCTTTTAAAAAGCTAGTCGCCGCTCTGGACGAGGCGAGAAGGTTGAAAAGCAATTTATTGATCGTGTCACTGCCCGGAATGGGAGCATCTTATTACTTGAAAAAATATCTGGAAAAAGGGAAACCTGGAAAATATATTAGTGAAGCGGAACAGGATCTGGAAGAATCTAATATTTTGGATTTGGATTTCGATACAAATGGAAAAGCTTTGGTGCAGGTAGACGAGTATCTAAAAAGAGCCGGGGCTGAACAGAAGTTTGCAGTTGTGATAAACATGCCTCAGATACTAGAGGCCTCGAGATTTTTAGAATCTTACCTGGGTAGGCACGCTTACAAGACTTACTATTTTGGATTGCCGGGTGAAGAAGTGGTTTTGCAGATGGCAAAGTACATGAATGTGGGCTTGAGTAAAGTGCAGAAGGAGAAGATTTTGAGTTTGACTGGAGGAGTGGGGAGATGGGTGAAGTTTTTGTTGGGTCACCTGGATTTGCTTGATAAGCCGGATGAAATGATGATGAGTGACGAACTGTGGCGAGTAGTGGAGCCAACTGTGAAAGTGGTGAGTAGGTGTAGTCACGAAGTGTTGGAAAAGTTGGGTTTGGGGAGTGACATGCCTGAACTGGTGAAGATGTTTGCGAATAAAAGTGAGGGAAGCGGGGAAGTGGATGTGGTAGTGGGTAGGGATTTGGTTTTAAGTGAGAGTGGAGAACCCGGTGTGAGGGCGCTGAAGATTGAGGCGGATATTTTGAATCTGATGCTGGGTAATAACGGAGTGGTTGAAAAAGAGAAAGTGGCTGACTTGAAATGGGGAGAGGGAACTTATGATAAATTTTCGGATCAGGCGATAAATAAGACTATGAGGAGATTGGACAAGAAGTTGAAGGCTCACAGGATAGAGACAATTTCAGGTTACGGATTTAAGCTGGTGAGAAGATAGTATGGAAGAGGGACAACCGATGACTCTGGTCGAGACGGTGAGTCTGGGTGGAGGATTGAGTGTAGTGAGAATGCCTGATTTGGACGGCAGGTTTATTTATGTTTGTAGTTATGGTGTTTCTGAGAAGGCCGGGTTTGGAATGCCCGCCGGAAGAAGTGAGATTATGGGGGATATTGCCAGTAGGGAAATGATGATATTTGGAAAATTGGACGAGAGGCAAAGGGATCGATTGGATTATGCCACAAACGTGTTGAAGCTGCCGACGATTTTGGCGGTACACGCGGCTTTGAACACTGACAAAGTCTTGACAGATTTTCCGGTACCGGAAGAGAAGGTTAATGCTCCGGTGATTTTGGGAATGGCGGGAAAGTCCGGAGCGGGTAAATCGCTGGCTGTTGCCGTACTTTCGGTTAGAAGGGGATATCCGATTATGGATTTGGATCCGGTATCGGGAACGGACGCATCCGTATACACAGAGAGGTTTAGAGAACAATTTGGTGTTGAAGAGCTTAAAGTCATAACCGTTGAGCAGGCGGAGAGATTGGTGGGTGAAGAGAAAGTTAGGGCTGGAGGAAATAGGGATCGTGAGCCTAAGACATTGAAAAAAATGCTGGATACGGCGTTGGAAGTATTTGCAAAAACTTCTGAAAGACCAGAGCTGATTTTGGCGGATTTGCCGGGAAGGCCGGGAATGGTTAATTATGGAAGAGGAAGGACGCACGGGAGAGAGAGGGAATTGAATGTGTTTGATTGGTTAGGGCCAAAAGCATTTGAGGATGTTGTAGTGAGTACTAATCAATTGACTAGTTGGACAATGGAAAGGAAATTGAGATGGATTGAGAACGAGGTAATTCTGAAAAATTTGCCTAGATGGCAGCAGAAGAGAATGGAGTTTGGAAATGCCGTTAAAATGTAGTAGTTTATTTGGGCCGGGGGAGGACGCGGAAGCCGAGGGTAGTGAAGTGTTTGTAGTCGGTGGTGAGAATAGTTGTCACGCGGAAGTTTTTGGCGAGGACGCTGGTTGTAGCATCGGTTAAAGATAGATCGTGATCGGCATATTTTTCGAGGATTTTGATGGCGTCGGACTGAATTGTTTCGTCTGTCCAGAGCTGGATGACAGTTTTGGAAAGAAAGGATTTTTGGATGTAGTTTATAAACTTTTTGGCCATATGCCAGCCGGTATCATAACGAAGGCGGGTATAAGTTTCGTCGATGACATCATTTGACGTAAAAAGAGTGGAATGTGAAGTAAATACCTTATTGAAGAGGCGAATAAATTCCTGGTGGCTAGGGTCCTTTTGAAATGAATAGCCGATCCAAGCAGAAGTGTCAATAAAGACCTTTCCGTTTAAGGTAGGCGCTGGTGTAAATTTCATCGACGTTGGAAGCCAAATCACTGGGGGCATTTTTTATGAACCCGGCCATTTGGAGGAGGGGATTTTTTTTGGATTTTTTGGCTACTTTCTGGCCGGCGGTTGTTATGGTTTGGCGGAGGGCCTGGGAGCGGGAAACTCCGGCCTGAACGGCCATCCAGTCCAAAATATTGAGATGGGTTTGGTCAAGATATACCTGAACGCGGGTCATATGTATACACCATATCAAATGTGGTGTATACGGGTAGGATTTCAAAGTCGTATTTTTTGGATAAATCGTCGATGGAAGTTTTTAGACGTAACTTCTTGATTGAAATTTTAATAGCCATTTCCCAAAGACTAACAATACTAATGTAAATTCTGTTTCTTGGATCGGAAATTATTGATTTGAACTTGGGGTTAGATTTTTCTGACCACCAAATGAAGATGTGAGTATCGAGGAGGTATTTCATGGTTCGATTGATCCGCCATAGAACATTTCGTTGATTTCATCTGATTCGTCATCAAAGTCGGGGGACATCCAGATTTTCCCCTTAAATTTTCCCGGAATTCTCCTTTTAAGAGATGGTTTGTGGGGAATGAGTTTGACGGTGGGAATGCCGGCGCGGGCGATGACGATATCTTCACCGGCCAGAGCCATAGTTATTAATTGAGAAAGCTGGGTTTTGGCCTGGTGGGTATTAAAAAGTTGCATCCTAATTATATTAGCTAAGTTAGCTAAGTTTGTCAAGATAGTGGGAGAGCCAGGATTTTTTGAGGCGGGAGAATTGGTGGTTATTTAGATTTAATTCAGGAACATTGGTTTCTTTGACGACCGGATTCAGGATGGACTTTGGGATGAGGGACCAATTTAGATAGGGCAGTTTGAGCAGGGAGATGATGTCCAAAAGATCTTTGCGGCCTTTGGCGCTGCCCGCCCGGCCGAGGAAGGCGGTGTGTTTTAACAGCAATAAATCTTCGGGGATGGGCAGGTGGAAACCTTCTGTTGATTGAAAACGAGAGAGCAATTGCTCGGCGGGTATACCCAATTTTGAGTAGTGGGGAACATAAACATCGATTTGAATTTCGTCTTGGGCGACCTCGTATTTTTTGAGACGGTCGTTTTTGAACAGGGAGTAATCCCGGCGCAGTTTTTCCAGCTGATCAAACTCGACGACAATATCGATATCCTTTGATTTGAGCTGATGGGTGTATAACCAGACGGCCCATCCTCCAATCAGAGTGAATTGGTAGCGGGAGGACAGGGACCGGAGAATTTGCCAGCTTTTCTGGGTGATCTGGTCACGGTAGAAGTTCATTGAATTTGGATTTGACAAAATTAACGAAGTCTTTGGCATACCAATCCGGGAGGTTCCAAAGGTCGACGAAAAGATGAGAAAGTGAAAGAGATTTGAGGAGGGGGTCGGGGAGGAGAATAAATAGGTTGGGAGGGCCGGAGGTAATTTCGGCAGTGAAGCGGTCTATGATAGCTTGGGGGTGGGGATGATAGACATAAACTTTGTCGTAGTCGGCGGGCGGTTCGCCAAAGCGCTCGCGGACGGCCGTGTAGGCTGTGGGGATGCTGCCATCGGGTAATAAGCCTTCGATTTGAAGGATAGGCAGGTTAACGCGGACGGAATTGACGGGTTGGAGGCGGTGATGATTGGCCCAATGATAAAGAATTTTTTCGGGGTCGACTATCTCGGAGACGCGTTTACCGATCCGAACGGCGCCCATTTGACGCAGGGGAGACATGGCCAGATTGACGGTAGAGGAGGACAAACCCAGCTGTTTGGCTAGGTCTTGCTGGCGAAACGAAAACTCCCGTTTTTCCAGGGCTTGATTCAGCAACGATTTCCAGATATATTCGATTTTTCTCATAGGATTGTGGTCTATATTCGATAATATACGAATATCAAAAGATTGTCAAGGCAGGTTGACTACTGATATACACCTATGATATGGTGTATGTATGGGTGCAACAGCAAGATATCAAGTGTATTTGGATCCCCGGTCAGTTGGGATTTTGGATGAGGCGAGCGGGTTACTTCCTGTTACCAGATCTCAAATAATGCGCGAGGCGATTGACGCAGCAGCAGGTAGAGTGGGCAATCTGTTGGCTATGTTTAAACCTGTAAATTCCAATAATTACTCTTGGATGGACAAGATGGTGGGATCAATAAGTTCTGGGCGAAAATTTAAGAAAAGTGCAAGCGAGAGAGTGGATGACATTTATTACGACAAATGAAAGTATTTATAGATACAGGGGTTTGGATTGCGTTAAAAGACCGAGATGATAGGGATCATGATAAAGCCAAGAAACATCTGCAGTTTTTAAAGAAAAAAAGAGCACTGTTATTTTGTAACGATTATATTCTGGCTGAAACATATACAAGGTTTATATATGATTTTGGATTAAATGAGGCAATAAGTTTTAATCAAAGTGTAGTTGAAGGTGCAGATTTGAATTTAACTGTGATCGAAGTGAACGAGGGGGCAAGACAAAGCGCGTGGAGACTGCTGCGGAAATATGCTGACCACAAATTGTCGTTTGCAGATGCTACGGCAGCAGTAAGTTTTCTGGATTATCAGATGGATGAAATTTTTACTTTCGACGGACATTTTAGAGATATAAACCTGCCGACGAATTTAGGTTAGGTGTTAGATTGTTTGGGATTGGAAATAATTATTTGAGATAGGCTAGGACTTTGGGGTCGGAGGTGAGGAGCTTGAGCTTTTCGGTTTTGGCTTGGGCGACTAACATTATGGTTCAATTGAACCTCCGTAAAACATCTCGTTGATTTCGTCAGATTCGTCATCAAAGTCTGGTGAAGTCCAAATTTTTCCTTTGAACTTCCCAAGCGCTCTTTTTTTGAGAGGAGGTTTGTGTAATGTTGGTTTAACACCTGGTTTATCGGACTTATTTTTGTTGACACTAATTATTTGCATGATCTGATGTTGGCTAAGTTAGCTAAGATTGTCAAGAAGAGAGAAGGTGCTAAGCCAGACCACCCTCCAGGTGGCAAGCTACAGGTGGCAAGTTAGAAGTGAACCTTGATTTTTGTAGAGAGAGAGAGTTTAATGGGGGAATGGACGATAAAGGCCTATATGTGGAGGAGCCTGGGTATTCTAGGGGTGCGATAGCCGATGTGGATGTGGCGCATGAATTAGCTAATTTGGAGGCGAAAAAGGGGAGAAATGCGGCGTTAACAAGGGAGAAGGAGTTGGCGGAGGGGTTGACGGAGGCGCAAAAGGCGAATTTGGCGATTATGGAGCACGTGAAGGAAAAATATCCGGATGCGTGTGATAGGTTGGTGGACAATAGAGGACATGAGTTGTTGCGGACAAGATACACGGGTAATTCCGCACGGGAGTATGCATCGCCAGTTTTCTTAACACAGGAGGGTGTTGTGCAAATTCAGGAAAGCGACGACTTTGCAGCTCGCGTTAAAGATATGAGTGCTAATGAAGCCTGGGAGATGGTAGGGGGGGTGTTGAAAGGTAAATTCGGGGACTGGATGCAGTTGGGTGAAAAACAAGGGGGAAGATATCCCCTTTCAGGGAGAGTGATTGATGTAGTGGGGGATGAGATTTTTCGAGGGATGCTATCTCGCACATTGGAGAAAGGACAGAAAGTGGGGCTGGAGGTAAAGAAACGAACTGAGGAGGTGGCGGCTAAAAGTGATTTGAAGAATGTTTTGGCGGAATTGTAGTAAGATTTGGGGATGGCGGATTATAGAAATACTAATTGGTGGACATACTTAGATGAGTCGATGAAAGATTTGGTTGAAGAGAGTTTTGTGCTTTTAGAGAGAGAAGAGAGGCTGCAGGAGAAGCTACATGATTATTCTTTTGTGGTTTTCCCCATGGCCAAGGCGTATGAGGGGTTTTTGAAAAAACTGCTTTTGGACATGAAGCTGATTGACGGCCGGCAGTATTACGGGGAGCATTTCCGGATCGGGCGGGCGCTGAATCCCTCTTTGCCCAAAAGATACCGGGCGGGATGGGTGTACGGAAAACTGGTGGAGTCTTGCGGGGGAAATGAGGAGCTGCCCCTATTAATGTGGGAGGTGTGGAAGAAAGCCCGGAACAGAATTTTCCACTTTTTCCCCGACCATCATGAATTTATTAACTTGGAAGAAGCGAGGGCTCTGGTATGGGAGATTTCTGGAGTAATGGAGAAAGCGTTGGTGGGTTGCCACGTTTTCGGGTAAATTTCGTATACGAAACAATGGAAAGACTTGACAGGATGTGCGATACTTAAATGTGCCGCTATGGTAGGCACAAGGTTTTTTAAGCAGGCATTGGGAGCATCGGCTGCTGTGACGGTAGGTGTCGTTGTGTTGGTGTTGTCGATAATGGCGGCAGTTGATCCGATGGCCGTGTCGCCGCATCAGGAGGCGACAGACTCGGGAGTGCTGGTGCAGAAGGTGGAATATTATTTGCCGTATTCGGGAGTGTTGCCGGATAGCCCGCTGTATAAATTCAAGGCGCTGCGGGACAGGATTAGTTTGTGGTTGGTGACCGATCCGGCGAAGAAAGCAGAAAAGGAGTTGCTGTTGGCCGATAAACGGATCGGGGCGGCCGTGGCTCTTTTGGACGGGGGGAAGGATAAACTGGCCGTGTCCACGGCTACTAAAGGGGAGAAGTATCTGGAGCAGGCCGTGAATCGGGTGTTGGGGATGGCAGAGGGGGGAAAGGATGTAAAAAGCATGTTGGGAGTACTGGCGAAGGCGACGGCGAAGCATGAAGAAATGATGGTGGGGATAGTCGGTAAAACACAGCAGGCTAGAAGTGTGGCCGAGAAGACCCTGGCGCTGACATCAATGTTGCATGAGAGGGTGGATCAAGCAGTGCGGGAGAATTGACTGCTTTTGATACATTAGTTAAGGGTTGACTGGGGGTATTTAGTGGTTTAGTCTGGTCTTCGCCACTAAATACAGTATGCAATGTCCGTTTTGCGCTAACAACGATACTTCCGTTTTGGAATCGCGGGTAGCGGAGGACGGACAAAGTTTGCGACGGCGGCGCGAGTGCCAAAAGTGCCAAAAAAGATTTACCACTTTTGAGCGGGTGGAGGGGCCGACTCTTTTTGTAATAAAAAGAGATGGTAGCCGCGAACCGTTTGACCGGGAAAAGATTGTCAGAGGAGCAACCAGGTCTTTTGACAAGCGGCCGGTGTCTATAGACCTCATCCGCCAACTGGCAGACGAGGTGGAGCGGGAAGTAAGGCGCAAAGAGGTGTCTGAAATCCCGTCCAAGACCGTGGGTAAAATGGTGCTGCGGCGCCTGCGGAATATTGATAAAGTTGCGTGGCTAAGATTTGCCAGCGTGTATTTTGAGCTGACAGACCTGGCGGAGTTCGAAAAACTTATTGAAAAAATATCAAACTAAAATGCCAGAGCTGCAATTGCAACCGTTGGGGTAGTAGAGAAACTAGTTGGATCCAAGCCGGAAGTGCCTGTGGATATAACGGCGCCGGAGTGGAGTCCGCAGGCGGTTAAAGTATTGAATGAGAGGTATTTTTTGAAGGACAAGGACGGAAAAGTAGTAGAAACAGTGGAAGGGATGTGCTGGCGGGTGGCATGGGAGTTGGCTAGGGCGGAAGTAAAATATGGTTGGAGCAGGAAAGAGATAGAGGCCGAGGCGAGAGAGTTTTATAAACTGATGTTGAGTAGGGAATTTTTGCCAAATTCACCGACACTCATGAATGCGGGGAAAGGAAACGGACTGCAATATAGCGCGTGTTATGTGATTCCGGTGGATGATAGTCTGGAGGGAATTTTTGACGGTATTAAATACCAGGGAATAATTCACCAAAGCGGAGGAGGAACAGGGTTTTCATTTTCCAGGTTGAGACCATCCGGAGCTAGGGTCAAAACAACAATGGGAGTAGCGTCGGGACCGATTTCGTTTATGAAAATATACAACGAGGCAACCCAGCAAATAAAACAAGGAGGAACGAGAAGAGGCGCTAATATGGGAATTTTGCGAGTAGACCATCCGGATGTCTTAAATTTTATTCATTGTAAAGACGACGACAAAGGGATTTCCAATTTTAATATTTCCGTGGCAATTACCGATGAGTTTATGGAAGCATTGGCGAAGAATGGAGAATATGATTTGGTGGCACCACATAATAATGAGGTAACTGGGAAGCTGAAAGCGGCAGATGTGTGGAATGAAATTGCCCAGTCGGCGTGGAAAACTGGTGATCCGGGGATGATATTTTTGGACAGGATTAATAATAGTTCGGCAAACCCGATTAGGGCAGATGGTTGGGAGGTGGAAAGCACAAACCCATGTGGTGAA
>VMGA01000034.1 GCA_007376345.1 Microgenomates group bacterium Gr01-1014_16
ACCAATCGAGTTTTGAGGATATAACTCGTTTTGGAGATTAGCGCCAAGAGAAGAGATATATAACCACTTTTACCAACCGGTTTTACTAATTAACCCAAATTTTGCGGTGATGCGCGGGGAGTGGAAGGATTAAACTTTGCCGGGGTGGATGTAGTTAATATGGCCAATAATCATATGTGTAACTACGGCAAGATTGGATTAGACCAGACAAAAAAGATTTTGTCAGACAATCAGATATATTGGACTGGAATATCGGATGGGGAGCCGATTATAAATATAAAAAATAAAAGAGTCGGTTTTTTGGGGTTTAATGATATCGGGGGCGGCGGATGCGGGATTAATGATGCTAAGGATGTTAGTGAAAAAATACAAATTTTAAAACCTCAAGTTGACTTTGTGGTAGTCCAGTTCTATTGGGGTGTGGAATATAAATCGAATCCGACGGCGAGGCAGGTAGCGCTGGCACGCGAGGCGATTGGAGCGGGGGCGGATTTGGTAGTGGGGAACCATTCGCACTGGCCGCAAACGACCGAAAGATATAAAGATAAATTAATCGTTTATTCGCAGGGTAAGAGTTTTTAGCGTGGGTAAGCCCAGGCTTGCTAATGTTTTTTGACCTGCAAGTTTGATTTGGTCGTTTTCAAAGAGTTTGTCAGCGAGTTGTTTAAGTCCGGCTTTTTTGACGGCTTCGGCCCAGTCGTTCATTGAGCCGGAGTATTTGGTGATTGGCTGTTGTGGCATGTGGTTGTATTTTAACGTGAGAAGGGTAGTATTTGGAGGATGAAGATCGTGTCTTGGAATGTAAATGGGTTGCGGTCGGTAATGCAAAAGGGATTTGGAGAGTGGGTGAAAAAAATTGACGCCGATATAGTTTGCCTTCAGGAAACTAAGATAGATGAAGAATTGCTTTTGCGACAAGATAAGCCGAAAGGTTATTATCTATTTGCAAACTCGGCTCAAAAGAAGGGATATAGTGGGGTGCTGATTTATACCAGAGTGCAACCACAATCGGTAGTAACTAGAATTGGTTGGGATCGGTTTGATACAGAGGGGAGAATGGTGGAATTGAAGTATCAGAATTTTATTTTGACAAATCTTTATTTACCTCATGGAGGTAGATTTAAAGAAAATCTTGAATATAAGCTACAAACATATGAGAGACTTATGGAGTTGTTCAAAATGAATCCGGAAAACAGAATATTGCTTGGTGACTTTAATGTTGCTCATCAGGAAATTGATTTGGAGAGACCGAAACAAAATAAGAACAATATTATGTTTACTTCAAATGAACGTAAACAACTGGATCGAGTGACTGAACTGGGATTTGTAGACACGTTTAGGAAGTTTTACTCTGAAGGCGGTAACTATACCTGGTGGCCATATATTGCTCAGGCCAGACAAAGAAATTTGGGTTGGCGGATAGATTACTGTTTTGTATCAAGAAATTTGATTGAAAGAGTTAAAGGGGCTTTTATTTTAAAGCAAGTTGTTGGCTCGGACCATTGTCCGGTGGGGGTAACTATCGAGTTATAATTGGGGCATGGAAAATAATGGCTATGTTTCGTCTGTTTGCAAGAGGACCTCTTGCAAAGCTATGCCGGTTTGAAATTGAGGGCGAGGGAGTTGATGCAATAACGCTTTCCCGATTTGTCCTGAGGCCCATCTTCAAATACATGACCCAAATGTGAGCCGCATTTGGAGCAGGTAGCTTCGGTGCGGATCATGCCGTGAGAATTATCTACTTCGGTTTTAACTGCATCGGACATGGTGTCCCAGAAAGCCGGCCAGCCGGTACCGGAGTCGTATTTAGTATTTGAGTCAAAAAGTTTTTGGCCGCAGACGGCGCAATGATATGAGCCGGGGGAGAAATTTTTGTAATATTTGCCCGAACCCGGCGGCTCGGTGCCTTTGAGAAAGCAAATATTATATTGTTCTGGGGTGAGATCCATGACTAATGTTAACATGGAATTATGAGGCGGCTGGTAAAAAGAACGGGTACCTCACCCGCCCTACGGGCACCCTCTCCCCCGCAATACCTCTCCCTTGATCCCTCCCCTAGTTTTGGGGAGGGAAACCAAAAGGAAGGGGTATTATTTTTCGGAGAGGGAAAGTGGATAGTATTTTTTATTTTATTGGCGGGGTTGTTTTTGGGGCATTATTGGCTGGTGGGGCAGGGGGCGTACGGAGACGGGAGGTTTTATTGGGCGGTGGCCAGGTCAATATGGATTGACCACGATTTGGATCTGACAAATGAACTTCGGCATCATTACAGCCCGAAAAGTAATAATACTTTTTACGAATATATTGATCCTTCGCCCATGCATGAGGACGAAAAGAAACAGGCCTTTTTCCTGCCGATTGGCACGAGCCTGGCCTGGTTGCCGTGGATGGTAATGGGCGAGGCAGTTGCCCCGGTGAAAAACGGATACTCGGACGCATATCAAATTGCTGCTGGTTTTGGGAGTGTGATTTACGCGGTAGTAGGGTTATTTTTGGTGTATAAGCTGACAAATTGGTGGACAGCAATGGCGATTTTGCTAGCTACTAATTTGGTGTATTACGCGGGGTGGGACGCGCTTAATTCGCACCCGGTGTCATTTATGCTGGCGGCGATGTTTGTATTTGTATGGAGTAAAACAAAAAATGCTTTTTTGTTGGGAGCGCTTCTCGGAATGATGACGGCGGTGCGGACGCAAGACGCGGTGTTTGGAGTAATGCTTTTGGGAAGAAAGGATAAGCTTGCGATGTTGATGGGTTTTGGGCTGGCGATGGCCCCGCAGCTTTATATCTGGCAGCATTTTTACAACTGGCAGATTCCGTATTGGGGGACGGGGCAGAATTTTAATTGGCTGCGGCCGCAGATTTGGGGAGTGTTGATTAATGCCAAAACGGGAATTTTGTGGACGGCGCCGATTTTGCTGGCTGGATGGTGGGGATTGCGGAAGCTGGCCTGGCCGCTGCGATTGGCAGTTTTACTGCAGTTTTATGTGGTAGCCAGTTGGAATGCTTGGGACCAGGCGGCAGCGTACGGGCCGAGGATGCTGATTTCCAGCTATCCGATTGTGGCACTTGGAATTGCAAAGTCCTTACGATACCTCACCCTTGATCCCTCTCCTGATCCAGGAGAGGGAAACCAAAAGGAAGGTATATTTTTCGGAGAGGGAAAAAAGAAAGTGTTAGTATTAATTTTTTTGGGGGTTTTGAATTTGGCAATGATCACCCGTTTTCATTTGTGGGTTAAAGACCCGACGGTAGATATAGGTGAGGTAACACGAACGCGGGCTGTACAGAAAATCAGGCAGTTGATATACTGGGAGAAGTGAAAAGGATATTGGTAGTTGAGGACGATTTGATGCTGGGGCGGGCGTATAAGGCCAAGTTGGATAGGTTGGGGTATGACGTAGTAATGGCGGGGGATGGGCAGGAAGCTTTGGATGTGTTGCGGCAGTTTACTCCGGATGTCGTTCTTTTGGATTTGATATTGCCGAAAAAGGATGGATTTGAAGTGCTGAAGGAAATTAAGGCTAATCCGGAGTGGAAAAAAGTTCCGGTTTTGGTGGCGTCTAATTTGGGGCAGGAGTCGGATGTGAAGCGGGCGATGGGATTGGGAGCGGTGGGTTTTGTGACTAAAACCAACGTGACGATGGAAGATTTGGCATTGTCATTAAGGTCGATTTTGAAGGATTAGTGGAAATGGAAACATACTGGATGTACCGAACCCGGGTAGGCAGTTATAGAAACCAGCTGGTTGTGGCAAAGTTGGTTAGTCCGAGTACTCCAGTTCCAGGCATTAAAAGTCCTTTTCAGGAAGAGCTGTACGGTGTCGATTTAAATCCTGTATATCAGGTAAATCCCAAATGGCGACATCCGGATAATTATTGTGATAGCTTTGGGTTTAATCTATTTTCCAGGAGACTGGTTGATCTGATGCGGGAGTTTGGGGTGAGGCATGAGAGTTTTTTGGCGGATATGGTGGATAAAACCGGGAGGAGATTGTTGAATTTGGAATATTATGTGGCGCATTTTCTGGGGAATATGTTTGAACCCGGACCATTAATGATCGATAATAAGAAATATAAATTGCTGATGAGAAACGACATGATGGAGGAAATATTACAGCGGGGTATTTCCGGGTTTGAGTTTTTGTCACAAGTTTTTGGTTTATAATGTCAACTATGGTGAAGGCGGACAAGAAAAACGGGCAACTGATTACCTGGAACCATCCCGGAGGGAAATTACAGCGTATGGGATCTGAAAGTTTGACTGAGGTGGAAATAATCGCGATATTACTGGGGAGCGGAATTCCGGGGAGAAGCGCCGAGGAAATAGCCGGAGATATTATGAAAAAGTTTAATTCTTTTCGCGGAATAGCCGGCCAGCCGTTGGAAGCATATTTAACTATCAAGGGTGTGGATCGGAAAAAAGCTGTAAAGATTATGGCGGCGTTTGAAATGGCAAAAAGGATTTCTAACGAAGTTTTGAAAGATTATGAGTATAACCGCCAATCCGTTTGATATTACGGGTATTAAGTCTAGTGAAAGAACGGGAAACCAGCAGTTTGTGGAGTGGCTAAACCAGATTGTCCGAGATGATAATCTGGGATTCGGGTTGGCTAAACAGGAAACGGTGGGAGCGGACCGCAAACAGCCTGATGTGATATTGTTAAAATCTCCACAAAGCGAGGATTTGGCGGTACTTATCGAACTAAAGCCGCCTTTTTATGATCCATTAGACTTTGAGCTGAGGGAAATTGCCAGGAAAAAAGCCGTAGCCCGCAGAGCGCCTTATTTTGCTACCTGTAATTTTAAAAGTTTGTACTTGTTTAGCACCGAAAGAGCTAATCGAATGGAGAGGGAGGACCAGCAACTGGTACAAAAATATCAGCTGGTGGATATCGAAGATTTGAATTTGCTGGACGAGCCGGGCGTAAAACTACAAATGGTGCGGATTCTGACTAGATTTATGGTTCAGTTATCAGGGTTTATATTTGGGAAAGAGAAAGAGAGCCTGATTCCCATCGACGAAGTGTTGATTTCAATACTTCAGGAGAAGGTAAAATTATTAACGATTGCTTATATTAGGCTGGTTGAAATAAGGACTTTGAATGATCCGGGGTTTAGGAAGCGTTTGGGAACATGGTTTAAAGAACAGGGGTGGAACTTTGTTTTGCAAAGACAGGATTTTGCCAAGGCTGCCAGACAGACGGCGTATTTAGTGGTGAACAAGATTTTATTTTATGATATGTTGCGGTCAACTGATCCGCAAAGATTTTCCAAACTGGAAATACCGAATGATTTTACCCGGGGAGGGATGGTAAAAAGACATTTACAAAATTTTTTTGATGAAGTGTTGCAGATAGATTATGAAACGATTTATTCAACTGATTTTATTGACGAAATAGCCTTTCCAGATGACCGAAATGTGATTGACGCTCTTCGGGATTTGGTGCGGAGGCTGAACCGGTTTGATTTTGCCCAGGTTCCTTTTGAGGTTCTGGGGCGGATATTTGAAGGCTTGATACCAGCGGAAGAAAGACATGTGTTGGGGCAATACTTTACTACTCCGGATATTGTGGACTTGATCCTCGCGTTTTCCTTACGAAGTGACAATGACGTGATCATGGATCCAGGATGCGGAGCAGGCACCTTTTTACGGAGGGCATATCATTATAAAAAATTGCGAAATCCCAGACTTACGCATGAACAGATACTGTCGACTTTGTGGGGAAATGATATCGCTAAATTTCCGGCCCATTTAGCGACGTTGAACATGGCGATTGCCGACCTGAAGAGCACCGGCAATTATCCGCGGATTGTACAAAAAGATTTTTTTGATTGGAGGCCGGGAAATGTCGCGCTGCCGGAAAATACCAGAAAAGTTTTTTTGGCAAGTTTGGGAAATGAAAAAAAAGAAGAGGTGGTACCGCATTATTTTGATGCGATAGTGGGGAATCCGCCATATACTCGACAGGAAGAAATGGATAATCAGGCGGGGGAAAAAGGTCAGGAATACAAAGATGAGCTGATAGCCAAAGCGGTCAGCGATGAAAACGGGCGTAAATATGCCGAGATTTCTAAAAGGGCGGGATTGCACGCATATTTTTTTACCCACGCGACTAAATTTTTGCGTAACGGTGGTAGGTTGGGATTTATAGTCTCTAATTCCTGGATGGATGCGGATTACGGTCGGGGTTTACAAGAACATTTTTTACACAACTATAAAATTATCGCGGTAATCGAGTCCAAAGTCGAAAGATGGTTTGCGGACGCGGATGTGAACACATGCATTGTCTTATTGGAAAAGTGCGCCGGCGATAAATGTGCCGAACAGAGGAAGGAAAATACTACGAGGTTTGTGTATCTAAAAAAACCTCTGACCTATTTTATCCCAGTAGCTTCAGATATATTCGCGGAAACAGTGGAAAGGAAAGCGGCTGTCGAGAAGCTACTGCAGTATATGCTGGGACAAACCGGGTTTTTTGAAAATGAGGACCTGAGAGTTTATTGCAAAACACAGGGAGAATTGGAGGCGGAAACCAAGTGGGGAAAATATATTCGGGCGCCGAAAATTTATTTTACAATATTGGAAAAAGCTAAAGATAAACTGGTGCCATTGAAAGAGATTGCCAGCGTCCGGTTTGGAATTAAAACGGGGGCGAATGAATTTTTTTATCTGACTGAAGAGGAGTTGAAAAAAAGGGGGATAGAAGAGGAATATTGGAAAGATAATTATGTTATAAAATCACCGCGGGAGTGTAAAAGTCTTTTAGTTAAACCGAAGGATTTGAAATATCGGGTGTTGATGGTTCACAAGGACAGGAGTGAGCTAAAAGGTACCAGGATGCTGGATTATATTAAAGAAGGGGAGGAAAAAGGGTTTCACAAAAGACCCACTTGCGCTTCCCGTAAAAACTGGTGGGATTTAGGAGTTTGGAGGAAAGCGGATATTTTTTGGACGGAATTTTTCTTTGATTCCCACAGAGTATTTTTAAATGACGGAAACGTATTAGAAAGTGATAAACATTATGGAATAACTGTAACTGTAGAGAAAACCGACCCAAAACTTTTACATGCATATTTAAATTCATCAGTTTCGATTTTTTTTAGACAACTTAGTGGTTATCAGGGTTTAGGAGAAGGGGCTTTAAAACTACCTGTATACGAAGTTGATAAATTGTTAGTGGCAAAACCAAATTTATTGAAGCAATGGCGTGACAATTTGGCTTCAATTATGGCGGGTACAATTTGCACACGTGAGATAGGTAATGTGAATTTTGAACTTGAACAAAGAGATCGAAGGGAACTTGACGTCGTTGTTATGGGTAACATACTTGGTTTATCGGAGACTGAAATTAAATTAGTTTATGAGGCAACAATCGATTTAGTAGATACAAGATTATCCAGAGCAGATAGCGTTACAAAAAAGATAAAAACTAAGGAGGGGGTGGATGTGAAGATGTTGGTTGGAAGTATCGTGGAAAGATGCGGGGGAAATATTTTTGGGCAGTATTATCAAAAACACGTTTTGAATAAGAAGAGTAAAGCTTTTGAATTACCGAAGTTTGTGACGTTTCCGGAAATAAAACTAACCCTTCTTGGCTACCGGCTAGAAAGCGGGCGGGTAGGGGTGGATTTTGAGAACGAGTATTTAGCCAAATATGCCAGGGTGATGGCAATATCCGGCCAAAATGAGTTTGTGGCTCCGACAGAGAATGAAGATCTGGAGATTGTATCAAAAAAGTTTGAAGAGATGGAACAAAAAGTAGAAGAGGCGGTGAGATATTACACAGAAGGATTGTTGGATGATAAGTTGTTAGGACAAGTAACAGGATTGGTGTGGAGGGAAGTGTGGAAATAGG
>VMGA01000035.1 GCA_007376345.1 Microgenomates group bacterium Gr01-1014_16
TGGTCAGACACCGCCTTCACTTGGGCCAGTATTCTTACCCATCGTGCCAAACTCGCCTAAATCCCCAAAATCGCTCCCGGGTTGACCAGCTTGCCACCCTCGCGGATTTCCAGATGAAGATGCGGCCCCGTAGAGTGTCCAGTGGAACCCACTTCCCCCAAAATCGTATCCATACTGACCTGCTGATCCACTGACACCCCGATTTTGGACATGTGCGCGTATAGCGACTCATAACCTCCGTTGTGTTCCACAATCACATGGTTGCCGTAACCCGCGTCCCTTTCCGCCTTGATTACCCTTCCCGCCATCACCGGCCGGATCGGGGCGCCCGTCAGGGTCGCCATATCCAACCCGGCGTGCAAAAACCAAAACTTCTGCGTCATTCTGTAGTCTTCAAGTGGAACTTGAACAGACTCATCGGTTACCAGGCTCACTTCACCCTCCGGCATAACTACCAATTCCATCATTCCTCCAGTATCGGAAGCAGCGGAAGGTAGGGGATCCCAGACAGCTCCAAATACGACCAATACGGCCAAAGCCATTCCCAGGCCCGTTTGTAGCCTCCGGTGCATAGCCAGTGGCCGAAGCGCGAAGCTGACCAAATTGCTCCTGCCGCACATCTGGACAAGCCGAATTAGCCTCCAGGCCAGCTCCTTGAGGGGCAGGGGAGTCCGAGCCCTGTTTATAACCCTTTCCGCCCATCCCAACATCAATTTTCTAGGTTTAAAAGTCATAAAAAAAATTCTCCCTGATACTTGGGGAGAACTGCATTGCAGTATATCCTATAATATTCTAAAAGTCAATTCACACCGAATATAATCCGAAATGAGACCCAGACGGGAGTCGAACCCGTTTAGATGGTTTTGCAGACCATTCCATGACCGATCTGGCACTGGGTCAACCTCCAAATTATACAGTCTTAATCTTGAATCTTGAATATTGAGTCTTGAATCTTTAATATAGGCTTCATGACTGGTAAAAAAATTGTCGCCTTGGTTTTTATTTTTTCCGGCGTGGCTATATTAGCCGCCTTTGGCGTGGTTTACTTTATTCGTAACGGCAAACCCAACGCCGGCCTCAAAATCGACACCACCCCGCCGTCTCTAGTCTTTGTGGATAACCGTCAATTAGGCAAAACCCCTTTTGACAAGTTGTTTAGGCCCGGCGACATCACCGTCAAGCTCATTCCGGACTCCACTTCATCTGCCGTGGGTTCATACGAAACCCAGGTTCGCCTCACCTCTCAAGTCTATACCGTCATCAATCGCGCTTTCGGATCGTCAGAAACGGATACTGCCGGGGAGACCGTCACCCTTTCACCCCAGTCCAAAGATCAGACCTCCCTAAGTATTGTCACTTCTTCTCCCGACTCCGCCTCGGTTTCTATAGACGACCAACCCCAGGGGCTTACACCGCTTCTTATAAGCCCCATTACCCAAGACGACCACAAAATTTCCCTTTCCGCCCCCGGATTTACTCCCCGGGTTATCAATGCCAAAATCATTTCCGGCTACAAGCTCCAAATCTCCGCCAAATTAGCTGGTTCTATTCAACTTACCATTACACCCACTCCCACACTCGATAAACCTTCCTTACCCCCCTCTCCTGAATCAGGAGAGGGTGCCCGCAGGGCAGGTGAGGTCGGGGAGGGTGAGGTAACCATCTTAGACACTCCCACCGGTTTCCTGCGCGTCCGCCAGGGCCCGTCCACTTCCGCTTCCGAGTCCGGCCGCATCAAACCCGGCGAAACCTATCCTCTTCTCAAAACAGAGGGCGACTGGTTTTTAATCCAGATCGAACTCCCCGCCACCTCCTCCGGCCTGCCTGCCGGCAGGCAGGGCTGGATCTCCTCCCAATACGCCAAGAAATACTAACTCGGCAGCCAATATAGAACCGCGATTACTGTTGCTCCCCAGACCCCAACTGCTGTCAAAAGCGGCAAATCAGATAGGATCACCCGCTCTGGACTTTCTGCCCGCGACCCGTCGTAAATAATCCGCACATACCGCATAATCCCGAAAATAACTACCGGGATAGTAGCCATCAGCCACTTGTTAATGGTCAGTGTTCTCGATACCAACGCCAGCGTCGCCGGCGTAGTTTGCAACCCGGTTTGCTCATAAAAGTTAAAGGTGTATAACGACCAGGACAAAAACGCTGCTGTGGCAAACATCGCCAAGTATGTGTCCAAAATATTTATCGTATATTTGCCCATTACCTTGCGGTGTTGCACCGCTGCTCCCTGTTCTGTGAGGATTGCCAGTTCCGCCCGCCGTTTGCCTACCGCCAAAAACACTGATACCGATATTACGCACAGCAAAAACCAGATCGACAAATGACCGTTAATAACCAGCGCTCCCGCGAACACTCTGATAAAAAACCCCAGAGCAATAATCAGTACATCCAAAACTTCCACGTTTTTCAGCCACAGGCTGTAAGCGATTTGCATTATCCAGTACCCGATAGCCGCCCAAAAAAACAGCCCGGAAATACTGCCGGCCCAAATTAATCCGGCCGCCGACCCTGCTCCAAAAATCACCCAAGCCAAAACCACTGGGATTTTTCCGGAAGCAATCGGCCTCTTACTTTTAAACGGATGCGCCTTGTCCGCCTTGATATCAATAATGTCATTAAAAAAGTAAATCGACCCGGCCACCACCGTAAACGCCGCCACCGCCTCCAACACTTTAAAAAAATCCACCCACCACACCGCCGGAGAGTAAATATACCCCGTAAAAATAAGCGCCGCAAACAGCGTTAAATTCTTTACCCACTGTCTGGGCCTGGCCGTTTTGAAAATGTTGAAAAGTAATGTAACCACCAAATACCCCCACCCGCTACAAGTATAATTGAGGCCATTGTAAACCACTTAGCTGCGCTGTTCAATTGCAATGCCAAAACTCCCAAAATTCCCGAAAATCCCCAATAAAACAAAGCTATCTTTCTCTTTCCCCAGCCCCGGTCCAGTAACAGGTGGTGTAAGTGTTCGTATCCGCCCCACACCGGCGACCTGCCTTCCCTGATTCTTTTGATAACGACCACTACCGCGTCGATAAACGGAATTCCTAAGACCATCGCCAGCGCTCCCACTTTAGCCCCGGACATAATTGCCAATACTCCCATCAAAAATCCAGCCAGGCTTTTTCCACCATACCCCGGCATGATTTTTTGCGGATACCAGTTCCATACCAAAAACCCCGCATACGCTCCGGCTGTGATTGCCGCCAGGGCAATTACCGGCAGCTGCCTCGCGTCGGCGTTAAATCTCCACCCCAGGGCGGCAATTGTCACAGCCGCAATAATTACAAACCCCGGCATCTGCCCGTCTACTCCGCTGCTCCAGCCCACGATATTTTGCATCGACACCAGCCACACCAGTGCGAATATGTCCGCCACCCACCAGCTCAAGTCAACGACCCCCCCGAATGGATTAGTCACAAACCCGATTCTTACCCCGGCCCAGATCACAATTCCGGCAACGAGAACATTAAGCCCAAGTCGCAGATACGGCGACAATTTCTCCTCCCATTTGTCATCAATCCAACCCACAATTGCCAAAATTGTCACTCCAACAAGAACCCCGGCAACTTTTTGGTCCACCGGCACAAACAGCAGCATTGTTACTACAACCGCCGCCCAGATCACCAATCCGCCCCCCCTTGGCACTGCCTGTTGGTGTACCACCTTAGGGTGTTTGTGGACGGCCGGATCGTCCACAATCCCCATTTTTTTCCCATTAACCACAATTATCCAGCTGACCGCCGCCGCGATCGCCCCCGCTACTCCCGTTTGTATCAAAATTTCGAACAGCATTTTAAACCACCAGCGTAATTATCCGAACTAGGCCCACAGCCAAAATTATCTGTGCCCCGGCTACCGCTCCCGTTAACAACGTCTCCAACACTTTATCTTTGACGCCTCTTCTCACCACTTCACTTATCCCCCCCAGAATCAATATTCCGATAGGAATTATCCACAGAAAAACCGGCTGCGCCAGCTGGTCTTCACCCCACGGCCGACTATACCACAACGGTACCTGGGGCGGCAGTTTTGCCAAAAACACCAGAACCAACCCTCCGCTCACCACCAGGCAGGCAGTAGTCACCACCCATCTCATTATAGCCACGATATACTTATAACTCTTCGGTAAACCCTTACTCCGTCTACCGTTTTTTCCAATTTATACCTTTCATCCAGTAGTTGCCCCAGCCCCGGCAACTCGTTTTCATTATATATTACCACTATATATCTGGGTGAACTGCTCTCCAGTCCCCGCACCGTTTCCGCCAACGCCCCAAAATCCCTTATGTGATAAGCAGCCGTATATTTGCCTACTGGCCTTCTTCTAGTCAGGGCATAAATCATCGGCTCGTCCCCCCAAACAAACAGCCTGTCGTCTGGCCCGCTTCCTTCCATCACAATTCTGGCCACTTCATAATTTCTAACAACTGCCCCGTTAAACCACCGGAAGTATTCTTCCTGACTCACTTGTCCCCACATCCATTTTCCGAAGTTAAGATAATACGCTCCCACCGGGTACCACCAAAACTTGAATACAATCATTACAGCCAACACTCCCGCCCAAATTCCTACCCCCGCCTTTCTTTCTCCCCGCGCCAACAAACCGGCGGCCAATGCCACGGCTCCCGCTGTCTGCAACAAATAATGCGGGTATGGCCTGCCGGACAATGTCGCCGCGAACAATGTCACTATTCCCCACATCACCGCCAGCTGCGCTCTTTTATTCCATTTTTTTCCCCTCCAGGCCACCAGCCCCAAAATCCCAATTACCAGTACTACCCGTCCCTTGATCGAATATATCCCGGCTCCGTCCGAGGTCGCTTTCCAGCTTGATAAATATGGCAAATTTTGCGCCCAAGCCGCCGTCCAGTACTCCTTACTTGCGCCTGCCGTCGCAAAGTAACTCACACTAGTCGCAATCGGCAGAATTACTCCGGCAGCCAGTACCAATGACTTAGCCAGCCACTTCTTGTCTTTTCCTAGCCACCACATCGCCGGCCATATTCCTGCCTCTACAATTGCTGGCATTTTAAACAACCCTCCGATTCCTATTACTATCCCCCCCAAAAACACCCTTTTCCAATCTTTTGTTCCCCACAATATTCCCATTGCCGCCACTGTTGGCAACAAAAAAAACAGTTCCGCGTTGGCAATATTCCCTTCCCACGCAGGCAGAGTCGTCAATATAGCCAAAACTGCCGTACTCACAAGCTTGCCTTTCTCGTCTTTTCCCCAGATTTTACCAAAAGTCCAATACCCGATCCCGACAGTCCCCAAGCACCACAGCCCTGCCAGAAGCTTAAACCAAAACTGGTTTCCCCCGGCCGCAGCTGCCATCCAGTACAAAAGTGGCGGTTTATTATCATGAATATCTTTGTACAAAGCTTCTCCCCGGTCCAGTGCCTGGCCGACCGTCAGGTAAATTCCCTCATCCCCGTACCAATACGGCTCAAACAAACTGGGCACCCGCAGCACGATCACCGCGGCCAGTATCACAATCAACCACTGCCTCCCCTCTATCCACTTCTCGATCCTCTCCCACATACATTTATCATATCACTATTTGACGTTTTCGCTCGCGATTTCAAAACCCCAAGTTTTGAAATCATATTTGTTGCGAAGCAACACAGCGCAGAAAAAATTAATTTATTTAATTTTTTCTGTAACTCTATACTCCAAATACTTCCCCAACATCAATCTCGTATGCGCGTCCAGTCCCGGTAATGACCCAAAAAATAGGCCGACTATCGGCATAAACACAAACTCCAAAGGACCCAACCAGGCTCTCCATTTGGAAAAATGCTCCGGCCTGGGCGGCCGCCTTTTGGCGTCAATGATCAGCAAAACTAGTAAAAACACTAGCGTTATAGACAATATTCCCGAAGTCAGGGCCGGCAGGGACAAACCCAACGCCGTGCGTTTAAATGCCGGGTTGACAAATGTAACTATCGGCACTCCTACTGTGACGATAAACCAACTGGTCGGCCACAGCACATGATCCTCAATTACTCTAAGTAGTCTTACCGTCTTGTTCAAAAACGACACCCCCGGTTGCTTTACATACATTTCAATAAATACGGGGATATCGGAAACCCCCCACGCCCATCTTTGTTTTTGTTTATATTCATTCACAAAAGTCCTCCACATACTTGTAGACTCCGCCGCGTCGGCGGAGGACGGCAGGAAAATCGACTCCACCTCTACCCGGCCGCCCAATTTAAAAAATGCCTTGAAAAAGATTCTGTAATCTTCAGGAATCGCGTCCACGTCCCAGTACCCGATCTTGTCTATCATTTGCAAGGCAGCCGAATAGTTGGAAAAAGTTACATTTCGGTCTCTTCTCGATGCCAATCCCAGTTGCCACACGTTAGAAAATGTGTTTACCACTCTTGTGGGAGCTGGAATCCGCCAGATGTTGTTATAAAACATTACCGCCGGCTGCCAAAACTTTTCATATCTGTGCGGGTCGTCCAAAAACTTAAAGGTCAAACCTGCTAAATATTGTTGATGCAACAGTACGTCCGCGTCATTCGATGTAATCGTTATGTACCTCATATCCCACCCTTTCTCTTTCACTAAGATTCTCTTTGCCTCTTTGGCTGCCCAGGTTTCATTTGAATGCTTACCTACCGTTTCGCCGGGGATGCCCGCGGGATGGGATGTGACTATATACTCTCCGAATTTTTTCCCCAGGCTCTTCCGCAATCCTTCACACCCTGCCCGGCCGGCCGGGATTCTTTCTTCCGTCGCCATTACTACGGCAATTTGTTTTAACGGAAACGTCTGTTGCGCCAGTTTCTCCAACGTCCGTTTATAAATATCCACCGACTCATTAGCTACCATAATCATCACGATATGTCTTACTTTTTTCCAATCCCCAAAACCCTCCACCTCCTTCATCCAGTCCAATAGCTCCGCCGCCTTGATCCGAAAATATGACAAGGTCGCAGCAATCACCAGCGACAGCCCCTTGTACACCCACAGCACGTCAAATGCCAAAATCAAATAAGCCACCACTACCGGGAAAAAGAACCCTCCCCACACCAGGAACAAAATCACGTTCCAGCTGATAAATCCGGGCATTATTTCCAAAAACCTTCTCCTTGTCATATTCCAAACAACCGCCTGGCATTTTCAGAAGTTATTTGTTCCATATTTGACTTCGCCAGGCAATCTAATACATATTTTACATTAGTTGGCACGTTTTTCGTTCCCCTTACCGGCTCTGGCGCCAAATATGGACTATCCGTCTCCACTAAAATCTTATCCTCCGGTACCAATCCAGCCACCCTTCTCAATTCATTGCTTTTCTTAAAAGTCAGTATTCCCCCGAAACTTATGTACCATCCTCTCCTCACGCACTCCCTCATCTCCTCCTCGTTCCCCGTAAAACAATGCATTTGAACTTTGTCATAATTCAATACCTCAAACACCTTCTCAAACATATCCCGGCAATGCACTACCAGCGGGAACCCCGTCTCCTTCGCCAAATCAATATTAAACTTAAACAGTTCAGTTTCTTCATCGCTCCCCGTCTCCAGCCCGCACTCTCCCACCGCCACAACCTTTGGTTGTTTCAGCAATCTTCGTAGCTCCTCACATGATTCATTATTCATGATTCCTGATTCAGGATGCATACCTACGGTAGCCCACACACAATCATATTTATTGGCCAATTTTATTGCCATCCTGCTGCTCTCCACATCCGCCCCCGCGCA
>VMGA01000036.1 GCA_007376345.1 Microgenomates group bacterium Gr01-1014_16
TTGTTTCAGTTGCGGTTGCGCCAGAAGTTTTTAAGCTAGGGGGCGAGGTACTGGATTTGGGGGAGGAAAATGGGAGGGGAAATATGTCCACAAAAGATAGATTGAGACTGTTTGGGTTTGAGGTGCAGTGGCAAGCCAGTTTGAGGAAGGCTGAGGACGTGCAGGCTGGAATTACCCAGGAAGGAGTGAGGAGGAAAGAAGCTGATTTTTGCCGGAAGATGGGGATTGGACCAGAGCAAATGGACGAGCTATTCGGGGATCCTGATTACCCAAGAATATTTAAACTGGTGGATACGCGGAAAGCGGCGAACGTGGCGGAGGCCAGGAGGCTAATTGCGCAGGAGGAAGCGGGGAAAGATGACGGAGTGCAGGTGAAGGTGGATGAGTGGAGAAGTAAATTGGGAAAAAAATGGAGGTTTGACGAGGTGGTTAGAGATGATGTTAATTATGAACGTTCGCAGAGAGGACGTCCCAGAAAAAGTAAGTCCGATGTGATTGTCGCATTCGAGGAGTGGAAGAGACAAAAAGAATGGGAGGTTAGGGATACGCAGGAGCAGCAAGCGGCGTGGGATGAGTTTATAAGAGAGTGGCAGGCTTCACAAAAGCTCATGCCGGATGACGTCAGCTTTCCATTTGATTAAGGGTTAGAGGAGGTGGGGGAGGAGTTCGTCTGGGGCGCTGACCAGGAGCGGACCGGACTGGTTGCGGGTGAGAAGGCGGGAATCAGTCATAAACACGACTCTACCAGTGGAGCTGTTTAGATTGGCAAACTCGCGCTTTTGGTTTTTGTCGTTTAATTCCCAGACTACTTGGACTTCCTCCCAGGCGCCGTCACTTTTTTTGATAACAAAGTTGGTTTCCCGCCCCCGCTCGTCACGGCCAAAAAAGACATTGTTTGTGCCGTGGCGACGGACCAAGTGGTGGAAAACAACATTTTCCAGCCAATCTTCCTTGTCCGCGTAATGGGAAAACAGGTTGTCCAGCACATAGTATTTTTTTTGTGATTGCAGTATTTCTTTGGTTTTTGTGAAAAATTTGGGTACAGGTTGTAATAGATACGTTTTTTCAAGATACCCCAGATAGGACTTGACGGATTTTTCGTTGCCTTCTTTGTCCGCCCGCTGGTTTTTTATGACGTTGGATATATTTCTGACGCTGGCGATATTTCCCAGGTTGGCTTCGATAAAACGATAAAGATCGCGCAGCAGGTCGGGGGATTCGAGTTTGAACCTGGTGATGACGTCGTTGACAATTATTTTTTCTACCAGGCTGGTGCGGTAGTTGAGCTTTCCCTGGTCTGAGAGATTGAAGGTTTCCGGGAATCCGCCGAATTTCAGATATTCGTCCAGGGCATTGGCAATGGCGATTTGATTGTTGGCCCGGTCGAAAGCGGATGAGTATTTTATTTCCCGCCAGTCCAGAAATTCGGCGAAGGAAAACGGCAGGATGTAATATTGTAATACCCGACCGCCGAGAGATGAGGCCAGCTCGCCGGAGAGCAGCAGGCTATTTGATCCGGTCAGAAAGATAGCATGGTTGGTAGAATCGTAGATTGTGCGCACGAATTTTTCCCATTCAGACACGTTTTGGATCTCGTCCAAAAATAGATATATGGGTTTGTCCGGTTGGGAACGGGCCAGAAAGGTTTCGTAGATATTTCTCAAACCGGTTAGACTTAAATGTCCCGTAAGCAGGTCGCTTTCAAAGTTGATAAAGAGGATGTTTTCTGGGGGGATGAGGACACCTAAAAGCTTTTGATAGAGCCTTTTTAACAAAAAAGACTTCCCGGATCGGCGCAGACCGGTCAATATTCTGACCGGCTTGGGCGTATCCAGATCCTTTTCCAGGTCAATTTCTACTGACCTGATAATGTTTTTGGTACTCTCAAGTTTGGCCGATTCAACTATCACTTTTAATATCTGATCGTAATCCATACATGGATTCTAAGCTAAATTCCTTATTTTGTCAATAATACGGATTGGAACCCGCATTTTCTTGCAAAAATACGGATTAGAGAGTGATTTCTTGCCAGGAGTCGCCGTCTACTTTGAAAAGCTTGGTGTTTTGTTCCAAAACGCGGTCTACAAATAGTATGCCGTTTAAGTGGTCCAGTTCGTGTTGGATAATGTGAGCGGGGAAACCGGTGAAAGTTTGGTTCATAGTTATTAGTTCATGGTTTATAGCAGTTTGATATTTGACGGTGACGCTCATGGATCTGGTAATCGGGGCGTAGTGGCCGGGAAGAGAGAGGCAGCCTTCGTAGACGCCTTTGTTATTTTTTGGTGATTGCTGGCGTTGGGAGAATTTGATGATTTCGGGATTTATGAAGAGAGTGATGGTTTGGTTCGGCAGGGGCCGGATTAAAAAAATGCGCAGAGAGATGCCGATTTGTGTAGCCGCTAATCCGACACCTTCGGGACTTTTGGCTTTTTTGAGAGTGGAAATCATGTCTTCGATAATGCCCAGGGTGCGTTTATCCAGATGTTCGACGGGCTTGGCAACTTGGCGAAGAACTGGATTGGGCGCGGTCAGAATGGAGTTCATTGGCCTATTTTACCAGAGGCGGAAGCGGGGGCGAGGCCGGGACGGAGGAGATTGGCGGCGGCGAAGAATTGGGTGGCTTTTTCGGGGTCGTTTTGATATTGAGCTACTAAGCCGCGGTTGTAAGGGATGCGGGGGTCGGTGGGAGAAATCAGGGCGGCCTTCGCCAAGGCAACGTCTGCTAAAACATAATATTTGGGATCGAGGGTGGCGAGGATGAGAAAGACGCGGGAGCGGGATTTGAAATAATTAGGATGATACGGATTTTGGGAGACAGCTTTATCGGACAAAGAGATGGCTAGTTGGGTGAGCTTGTTTGCCTCGGCTCCCGCCTTCGCTCCCGCTTCGGCGGGCAAGTCGGCGGGCAAGGAAGCTGCCATATACGAAGCGATGGTGCTGAATTCGGCGGTAATGGCCGGTTCATTTGGATTGAGCTGATAGGCGTCGAGAAAAGCCGTATAGGCGGACAGGAGGTATTGGGGATCCTGGGTGGTGACGAAAGCTTTGGTGTTGTATTGACCGGAAGCGTATTTGACGTCGGCAAGCCAATAACGGGAAATAGCGAATAAGGAATAAAGAATTAGGAATAAGGGGATAAACAACAGAAATATTTGGGATTTTGCGAATTTGTATTCCTGATTCCTGATTCCTGATTCATAATTCAAGGTAATGGCGATTGCGGGAAAGAGAAATAGAAATAAGTTAGTGATGACGACGGAGAAGCCCCAAAAGTTGGTTACTGAAAGAGAAAGCCAGCCGGAAAATAAAGCGACGGTCATACTATAGTCATTTGTAGTCATACGGTTGGCATTCATTGTTTTTATAAATGACCAGGCGATGAAACATAGCAAGATGACGTATGAAAGCAGGCCGAGGAGGCCGGTGTTGGATAGGTAATTTAAGAATTCGTTGTGGGCTTTGTTGTAGAGGAGTTCCCATTCCGATGTTTGGTTATGTTCGGCAGGGCGGTGCTGGTAGTAGGCCATGGCAAAGGTTTCCGGACCACTGCCCAAGAAGAAATTTTTAGGACTGGATTGCCAAATACGGACGGCGCCTGTCCAGACGATTTTTCTAATATCTCCGGATTCGGTAATATTGGTGTCTGATTCCAGAGCCGGAGGAGCGGACTTGCCGGCGGTTTGGGGAGGAGGCCGGTTGTAAAAACGTTCGCTTATTGGATTGTTGGTAGCGAAGATGAGAATTAGGAATAATGAATTAAGAATTAGGGGGATTTTTAAATTGCGAGTGCGAAATATATAAATACTCCAGAAAATAGCTGACGATATTCCGAAAGCCAATAAACCCGACCTGGATCTGGTGAAGAGGAGGGTGATAAACATGATAATTAGGGATACTCCTTTAAGGACTAACCTTTTTGGGTTAAGTTGAGAAATCGGGATGAAGATGAGGGAGACGAGGTAGGCGGCTAGCCAGTTGGGTTGGCCTAGGGTGGAAAAAACGCGGTTTTGAACGTCCTGAACCCATTTTTCGGCATCTATACCGAAGTGCTCGGCAATACCCCAGGCGGCCACAAGGGCCGCAGTTATCAGTGACCAGTTGAGCAGTTTTTCAGTTGATTTGCGATCCATATAAGTGACGAAGGACCAGTAAAGGAGGGAGCAACAGAGGAGGGAGGCCAGGCCGCCGTTCCAACGGGAGTAGTAACCAAACCAGGAGACGTGGGGAGATATAGAAAATATGAGAGATGAGAATTGAGAAATGAGAAAGATTAAAATCGGGATATCGAGAGGAGTATGACGAAAGATGAACTTTTTTTGGAGAATACAGTCGGAAACCCAGGCGGCGCAGATAATGCTTGTTAGAAGAAAGACGATGATAATTTTGTTGAATTCGAAGAGTTCGGAGGTGTTGGGGAGAAATACCAGAGGGACCGAAAAGACTAACGCATAAAAACTCCAGCGGATGATACGGGTGGGGATAGACATAAAAAGTGACTCTGGAGCCGCCGGCGGGACTTGCACCCGCACCGTCTCGCTGACAAAGGAGACAGTCCTCTACTTGACCTTCGGCGGCGTGCGGCAGCCAGAGCGTGTTTAGTATATCAAAAATAGCCACCAAAAA
The DNA here is from genome assembly GCA_007376345.1 of Microgenomates group bacterium Gr01-1014_16. GTDB lineage: Bacteria > Patescibacteriota > Microgenomatia > CAZETR01 > Amesbacteraceae > VMGA01. The sequence continues at coordinate 4,624 of VMGA01000036.1, forward strand.
AGCCCTTGTTTCCAAGGGCTCTTTTGCTTCCGTCGAAAGTCTTTTCGAAGAACTATCGCTGTCAGCGAGACTGGAATAACTTTAACATGGAATGCAAAATTGTCAAGCAAGGGACATGAAGATTAGTTTAGCAGAAGATGGAAATTTAGTACTATTTTTTTCGCCTAATATTGGAAAGCCATGATTGTGCAACAAGTGCCGTAGCAAAAGCCTCTTTATCATTAATATTTTCCGCATCTAGCGCTGCCTGGTTTCTGATTTTTGTTAACGATAGTTCTTCTGGATCAACTCCAGCTATAGCAGCAGTTATTTTATCGTCCAAAGATGGTCCTTTAATAAGTCGGCGTGCAAGTTCTTGAGATTTCATTTGGGTAGTTTAGTACTAGAACTCCTTGTTGTCAAGGGTAGGGCATAGTATATTGCGCTTGTATGTTGGATTATTTTTTTGGATTGCTGTCGCATGACGTGGGGATTGATTTGGGGACGGCGAATACGCTGGTGTATGTGAAAGGGAAAGGAATTTTGATCCGAGAACCGTCGGTCGTGGCCCGGCACGCTCGAACAAAGCAGATATTGGCGATCGGAACGGAAGCCAAAAAAATGCTGGGGCGGAGTCCGGCTACAATTGAAGTGGTACGGCCGCTGAAAGACGGGGTGATTGCCGATTTTGATGCGACGGAGGCGATGCTTAAGCACTATATTTTGCAAGTGCACGAATCTAATAAATTGATTCCAAAGATACCTAAACCCAGAGTAGTAGTGGGGATTCCGTCGGGAGTCACAGAAGTGGAGCAGAGGGCGGTATCGGAGGCTGCCTTGGCGGCAGGCGCCAGGCAGTGTTTTTTGATAGAAGAGCCGATGGCGGCGGCGATCGGAGTAGGATTGCCCATAGACGGTTCGGGAGGAATAATGGTCGTTGACATCGGCGGAGGGACGACGGAAATGGCGGTAATTTCCCTGGGGGGAGTAGTCGTTAACAAGTCGATCCGGGTGGCGGGGGACGAAATGGATGAGACAATAATCCATTTTATGCGGCTGAAGTATAATATTTTGTTGGGAGAAAGGACGGCGGAAGAGATAAAAATTGCGTTGGGAAATGCCCACCCGAAGGCATTTGAGACGCAAAAGTTTATGGTGATTCGGGGGCGGGATATAGAGAGCGGGTTGCCCAAGTCGATTAAGATTACTTCAGATGAAGTGCGGGAAGCATTGATACCTGTGCTGCGGCAGATTACGGAAGCAGTGGCGGATCTGGTCGAGGAAACTCCGCCGGAGCTGGTTTCGGATATTTTGGAGAGAGGACTGGTGATGTGCGGGGGGGGGAGCATGATTGCCGGAATAGATAAATTGATGCAGGAAGAGACGCGGATGCCGGTGTATGTGGCGGAGGATCCAATGACAGCGGTGGTGCGGGGATGCGGGAGGGTATTGGATGATCCCAAACTGCTCAATAGGGTAAGAGTCGTGGGGGGTTAAGATAGAATTGATAAATGAAAAAGTTTAGACCTGGATTAAGTTTTGGTGATTTTGTGCAAAAAGGGGGGAAGGTGTGGAAATTTAGGACTGAGGGGGAAAGAGATTACAGGAGGGGTTGGGTGGTGTGGCTGGGGACGATGCTGGCGATGGGATTACTCCTGGTTAGGGCTTTTGATTTGCAGGTTTTGCAGGGAGGTAAATTGAAGGTATTGGCGGACGAGAATAGGATAAAACAGATAAGACTTGTGGCTCCACGGGGAAAAATTTTGAATAGAAACGGGATGGAGTTGATTAGAAACGAAGCAACGGCACACGTAGTCGGATATCTAGGAGAGATAAAAGAGGATGAGGTGGGGCTTATAAAAACTGCTGGAGAAAAATATGTGGCAGGCGGTTTGATTGGCCGGAGTGGCATTGAAGTACAATACGAAGAAACGTTACGGGGCGTGGATGGGGGAAAGTTGGTAGAAGTGGACAACGGGGGAAATACAGTGCGAGAGTTGGGACAAAAGGAACCGGAACCGGGAAAAGATATCAAGTTGACAATTGACGCAGGGTTACAGGATGTAGCTTATGGAGCAGTAAGTGGTAAGAAGGCTGGAGTAATAGTTTCTAATCCGATGACGGGAGAAATATTGGCCCTGGTGAGTAGTCCCAGTTTCGATCCCAATAAAATTGCCGATTACTTGACCGACAAAAATTTGCCGTTGTTTAATAGGGTAATTGGGGGAGTATATCCACCGGGGTCGACTTTTAAGATGATAACGATAGCGGCCGCATTAGAATCTGATAAAGTGAAACCTGATTTTACTTTTGTGGATACAGGATCAATTGCTGTGGGCAGTTTTAAGTATACAAATTGGCTGTTTACAAAGAGAGGGGGAGTGGAAGGGCAGGTGGGATTTGCCAGAGCGTTAACCCGTTCTACAGATACTTTTTTTTATAAAATTGGAGAGATGACCGGGTCGGAAAATATAGTTGAGTGGTCTAAAAAAATGGGATTAGGCGAAAGAACCGGGATTGATTTGCCGGGCGAGGTGCCGGGGACGGTGCCGGATCCTGCCGGTCAGACTTGGTATCTGGGAAATACATATCACTTGGCTATTGGACAAGGGGATCTGTTGACGACGCCGTTGCAGATTAATTTGATGACGAATGTCGTAGCCAGTGGGGGGAGGAAATGCGTTACACATCTAAATAAAATGTTCAATGTTCAATGTT
>VMGA01000004.1 GCA_007376345.1 Microgenomates group bacterium Gr01-1014_16
TATACTTCGACAAATTTGGGCAGTAGACTGTTTTCCACTGATAATAGTATACATTCACCAGATACACAGGTCTAATTTACGGGTGCGTAACTCCTGCTTTATTACATAATTAGTCTTTTTGTCTCCAGAATCTCCTCGATTCACTTTGAAGATGGGCTGATTGATGAGATCAAAGACGGCAGAATCAGCCCATCCCTGATGAAACCGTTTTCTTTTTATTGGCATTTACTACCCCGTGAGCTCTCATGGAGGCTGGCCGGCTTAATTTATTTATTGCCAAGTCTGGTTGTAGTTTTACCACTGCTTTCGTCTTTGGAAATTCCGTCAATGCCTCTTGGCACAATCATTATTTTTAGTTTGTCACTTGTTATGGCTTTCTTGCAGCGCTTCTTTTTCGGTTGGATTATCAGTATCCCTGCTTTCTGGTTCGACCAGTCCAAATCCTTAGTTCATTTCAAATGGATGCTTGAAGGAGTTTTCGGAGGCGCCTGGCTGCCGTTATATTTGTTTCCCCTTTGGTGGCAAAATATTTCAAAATTTACCCCGTTTTATTATTGGTTTTACTTTCCGATACAGCTGCTTTTGGGCAACACATCAGGCCTTTTTTGGTCGCTGTTAATCTCACTGATTTGGATACTCCTGCTCTACTGGATCTCCTATAGATTTTGGAAGTATGCCGTTAAATTTTATTCGTCAGTGGGGGGTTGATGTATGAAGAAATATCTTTCATTGTTTATTAAATTTGTTGGCCTGTCCTGGATGCGTGACATGGAATATCGGTCAAACTTTATTACCTGGATGATCATCGACACCGGATGGTCTTCATTGGACTTTTTATTTATGTTAGTTCTCATTAATTTCACCCATACCCTGGGCAGCTGGTCAAAAGGTGAAATGTTTATTGTACTCGGATTCTATCGGGTCATGGTCGTTCCGGTCTGGGGCTGGTTATTTCAAAGTTTTTCTCTGGTTCCTCAATATATTTCCGAGGGTAAATTAGATCTGATTCTTACTAAACCGCTGGACAGCCAGTTTCAGGTTTCTTCCCGTCAATTTGGTTTTTCGATTTTGCCTTCCCTGGTTGCCGGCATCGGCTTTATTCTTTACGGTTTCCATATTTTGGGCACCTCGCCTTCCCCGCTGTCATTCTTAAGTTTCCTCTGGTTAACGATCATCTCCACAATTCTTATCTACGGCATCTATTTCGCCATTGTCGCTTGCTCACTGTTTGTCGGCCGCCTGAACAACATCCACCACGTCTTCACCTCTCTTTATGATGCCTCGCGCTATCCTGGCAGTATCTTTTCTCCTCTTCTCCAGCGCATTTTAACGACCATAATCCCGATTTCGTTAATGGTTACAGTTCCTGCGGAAAGTTTATTTTCGTCGTTCAATTTGAGCAATATCATTTATTTTCATTTAGCTGCAATCGGGTTTCTTGTAATAGGCAGGTTTATCTGGATCACCGGCCTCCGCCGATACTCCTCCGCCTCGTCATAACCGCCCTTGCCTCCAAATGATACAATTAAAACATGGCCAAGTCTAAAACAGACAAGCTGATCAGTCAGATTTATCTAGATCCCAGATATCGCGGCAAGCACATTATTATTATGGGAGGGAAAATTCATGCCACCAGATCCGGTATGGGTTCTCACAAACACCTCATGCGTCTCATAAAGCAATTTCCTCAGGAAACGCCCGTTCTCACTTATATTCCCAAAGCGGACACCCTCATTCTTCTTCTCAAGTAAGATGGAAACAAAATTTGCGTACAAAAAAGAACCATCGCAAATATTAGGCCAGGTAAAGCGTCCAATAGCTCTGGTATCAATCAATTCTCAAGATCTCAACAAATGGTTTATTTACACAATGATTGTAGATACGGGGGCTGATTTTAGTTTGCTTCCTTTTCACAGCATTTTAAATTTAGGATTAGATATAGAAAGGGATTGTCGGGAAGCATATTTGTCAGGCGCCGGTGGCAAACTGAAAATCCATTTTCTCAAAAAACCAATTTTGGCCAGAATTGGTCATTGGCAAGGGAAAATAACCCTCGGTTTTGCAGAAAATGATGATTTGCCACCGATCCTCGGTCGCCACAAAGCCCTAGACCATTTCCATCTCCACTTCCACAAATTCAAAACGATTTTTGAATAATCACCCCCCTCTCCTGTATTTTGGGTTAAAATCATCCTATGCACAGAGAATTTAAAATCTTCTGGATTTTTCTCAAAGGCCAATGGCAAAATTATATGGCCTATCGTTTAGGTTCCTTCATTTGGATAATTAACGGCGCCATTGGTCCCCTCCTATCCATGTCAATTTGGCTGATTATCTCCTCTCAGACTCATCTTCCTCTTAATCAATCCCAAATTGTTTCTTATTTTTTCTTGTCGCTCTTAGTTTCTCGCCTCACCCAAGTTTGGACTTTAGATCAAGTGGGCGATTGGATCAAGGATGGAGGGTTTTCTAACATTCTTGTTAAACCGTATAACTACATCATAGAAAATCTGTCTCGCCAATTTGCAGAAAAGTCGATCAGGTTAACTGCCCTTGTTCCTTTTATGATTATTATCTTCCCTTTTTTTGTATCTCGCCTTTCGTTCAACTTCGCCCCTTTCAGGATCATTCTTTTCCTCCTGGCCGTAATTATGGGGTTTATTCTATTGTTTATTTGGGAGCACACTTTGGCGTTGCTAGCGTTCTGGACTCATGAAACACACGGTATCAGTAGCGTTCACGACACATTGAGAAACTTGTTCAGTGGTTACGCAATTCCCTTAGTTTTTATGCCTGGCTTCCTTAAGTCGATAATGACCATTTACCCGGCAAGGTTTACCACATCATTTCCCCTGGAAATTTTAGTCGCCCAGGCAAGTGCTAAAGATATCGTTAATGGTTTTGCCATAGGTTTAACTTGGCTATTTCTTTTTATAATCATTTACAGATGGTTATTTAAAAAGGGAATTCAAAAATATACTGCCCTAGGAGGTTAAGCATGAACATAAAACGTTCCATAAAACTACTGTTTCTTTATGCCAAAGCCGGGCAAATGACATCTTGGGAATATCGGTTCGGGTATTTTTTCCGCCTCATCCGTATTTTCATGGACTTTGGTATAGCACTTGTATTTATAAATGTTTTCTTTTCCAAGACATCTAGTATTGGAAATTGGAATCAGGCCGAAATATTTTTGGTTTACGCTTTATTTCAAATGGTAAACAGCACTTACAATTTTTTCTGTGGAGATAGTTTAAACGATTTAGATTATGACGTCCAAAAAGGCAAACTAGATTTCTCCCTACTCAAGCCAATCGACAGTCAATTTATCGTTAGTTTTAAAAATACATACCCCTCCAATGCATATCGTGTAATTTTATCTATCATTGTCATGATTTATGCCTTTGGACAACTCCATCTTTCTTTCTCGCCCTCAATCATCGTTTGGGGAATTATCTCTGTAATTTCGAGTACGGTAATCTATTATTGCCTTATCCTTTTGGCATCCCTTAGTTCGTTTTGGACCTCCCGGGGCGAAGTTACAGAACTTATGAACACTATTTTTTCAGTAAGTAAATACCCCTTAGATATTTTTCGCAAGCCCACAGTCCAATTACTAACTTTTATTCCACTAATCTTTTTAGTTACCGTTCCAGCCAGGGTCATTCTTGGTAAACCTGACCACCTTCATTACCTTTCCCCGTTTCTGGCAGTGGCAATTTTCTATATATCCAGAAAATTCTGGCTTTTAGCCCTCCGCCACTACTCCTCCGCTTCGTCATAATTTTTCAAACTCGACAGTTTTCTTCTTGGCATTGAAATTCCAGCTATATAAGACGTCAAGAAAGTCCACCCTTCCCAGTAGAAAAGGGGTAGAGTTTTCATAAGTAATCGAAGCGCGGACAACAATAGTATTGTTTGGAAATATCAACGGCAGTTCAATCAACCACGTTTTAACCGCGTGCCCGCCTATTCCTTGAGTGTTGCTAGCCTTGGCCTTAGACAAATTGATTTCCAGTTTTTTAGCCATATAGAAAGGCAATGTTGTCAAGTCCGAACCCGTATCAACTAGAAAATCATATTCTATTATCCCATCTATCGTTTTTAGACCAACTTTAATATTTGGCACAAACACACGACCAACCTCTGGTAAATACTTATATTGGAAGGGGAAGATCACTTAATAAGCGCTAAATACTCCGTATTGGGGAACATGGCTGATAACTACACCAGTCAAATCCAGATTTTTTCTCTCTGCGTCCTCATACATTTTTTTAATATCCTTTCCATGAGCCAAGACCCGCCCAGACTTTTTAGAATACGCCACGAATCCGGGGCCGTATTTTTTGCTGAAACTAGTGAAGTTTCTGGTCACTTTGTCCATAAGCTAAGTATAACATCCCTCCGCCACTACTCCTCCGCCAGCTCATAAAAATTGGTTCTCCCCTCTTGGATTTAAGAGGGGAGTCAGAGGGGTGATATTAGGATTTGAATAGTGGTAAAATTCTCTTATGGCTGTCATCGAGGTCAAAAATTTAAAAAAATATTATAAAGTCCATCAGAAAGAGCCGGGGCTTTCCGGATCAATAAAATCCCTGTTTCACCGCAAATACTACGACGTCAAAGCCGTGGATAATGTCAGTTTCGAAATAGGAGAAGGGGAATTAGTTGGGTTTATCGGTCCAAACGGCGCGGGCAAGACCACCACACTCAAAGTCCTCTCCGGGCTGTTGTATCCTACCTCCGGCTTTGTAACTGCCTTAGGCTACACCCCCTGGGACAGAAAGCCCGCCTACCAGAAGCAGTTCTCCCTGGTCATGGGCCAAAAAAACCAGCTCTGGTGGGACCTACCGGCCATCGAGTCGTTTATCCTGAACAAAGAAATCTACGAAGTCCCCGACGCCCAGTACAAAAAAACTTTGGATGGGTTAGTCGAACTTCTGGATGTCAAAGATATTCTCAAAGTTCAGGTGCGCAAATTATCTCTGGGCCAGCGCATGAAAATGGAATTGATCGCCTCCCTCATCCATTCTCCCAAAATTCTCTTTTTGGACGAGCCCACGATCGGCCTGGATGTGGTCATGCAGAAAAAAATGCGCGATTTCATCAAATCGTACAACAAAAAATACAACGCCACGATTATCTTAACCAGTCACTACATGGACGACGTCAAAGAGTTGTGCCAGCGGGTAGTGATTATTGACAAAGGCAAATTAATTTTTGACGGCGCTTTAGACGAAATCATCAAAAAATACGCCGATCACAAGCTCATAACCGTAGTGTTTGGCGATGAAGTTAAATCCCAACAGCTAGCTAAGTTCGGCCAAATAAAAGAATTCGAATATCCCAAGGCGGTTATATCGGTCAAGCGATCGGAGGCTCCCAAAATTGCAGCCAGAATATTAGAAGATTTTACGGTCGAGGATGTGAACATCGAAGAACCCCAAATCGAAGACATAATTAGAGAAGTTTTCACCGGTAAAGACTTTGCATAATGCGCAAATATTTCACTGTATTTGCCATCGACTGGCAAAACCAGTTTATCTACAGACTAAACTTTATCCTCTGGCGTTTTAGAAATGTCCTCCGCGTTCTGATGACTTATTATCTGTGGATTAGTATATTTTCTTCTCAAACTTCAGTTTTCGGCTACACCAAAGAACAAATGATCGCCTATCTATTATTAGCTCTTTTCATCAGTAGCTTAGTAACTTCCAGTCCTTCAAATGACAACGTTGGGGGCGAAGTATCAAATGGCACATTAAATAATTTTTTAGTCAAGCCAATTGGCTACTTACGTTATTGGTTCACTCGGGATTTGTCCAGCAAATTAATAAATATTATTTTTGCAGTTGGAGAAATATCATTACTTTACATAATTTTTCGACCTTCTCTGTATGTTTCTCCAAATCTAATTAGTTTATTACTATTAGTTTCCGCAGTGATTATATATTTCCTCTTAGGCAAACTTGCAATTTCAATTGTTTTTTGGGCGCCGGAAAATACTTGGGGATTTATGTTCACTATATTGGTTCTTATGGAAATGTTCACCGGCTTAATCTTTCCCCTCGACCTTCTTCCTCACTGGGCATTCTCTACTCTCCAATTCACTCCTTTCCCGTATTTAATTTATTTTCCCCTCGCCTCAATTATCGGTAAACCGGTGGACTTGCGAATTTTATTGCAAAGTTTTGTTTGGATGGGGATCCTATATTATTTGCTCAAAAAAGTCTGGGCCAAAGGCCTCAAAACTTACTCCGCATCAGGTATATGAAAATTTTTAAAGTTACTTTACGTTACTTCATCAATTCACTTGAGCAAAACATTAGCGGACCGACAGTTTTTCTCCTGTTTTTTACCAGTAAACTTCTGCGCTATGCACTGTTTATGTCCTTTCTTTATTACTTAGGTACTGGCGTCAAACTTATCGGCGGTTACACCTGGGAACAGATGCTTTTTTTCTATCTCATTTTTATTCTCATTGATACCATCGTACAAATGTTCTTCCGCGAAGTTTATCGTTTTCGATCGTTAGTCGTCACTGGTGGGTTTGATATGGTCCTGGCCAAACCCTTCCCGCCCTTGGTTCGCTGTCTCCTCGGAGGACCTGATTTTATTGATTTAGGAGTACTGGTCATTCTGAGTATCGTCATAATCTATTTCACTTCTGTTTATATCCATCCTTCACTTTCACAAACACTCTCGTTCTTCTTAATGTTGAGCAATGCATTTATTGTCGCCACCGCCTTTCATATTTTAGTTTTAGCTATTGGTATTCTCACTCTTTCGGTTGATCATTTGGTGATGGTTTATAGAGATCTTACGGCCCTGGTTCGCATTCCTGTCGACCTCTTCACCGAACCCGTCCGCTCTCTTATTACCTTCGTCATTCCTGTGGGCCTCATGTTCACTTTCCCCGCCAAAACCCTCCTCGGCTTATTGTCCCCATCTTTAATTCTCTTTTCTTTTATCTTTGCTATTTGCTACTTGCTTTTTGCCCTCAAATTCTGGCACTTCGCCCTCCGCCGATATTCATCCGCGAGTTCTTAATAATTCCCCTCTCCTAAATTTAGGAGAGGGGCAGGCCTGCCTGCCGGCAGGCAGGGGTGAGGTAAAATACACTTGTGAATAAAGTCCTCGTCATCTGCGGTCCTACCGCCACTGGAAAAACGAAGTTTGGAATCGAAGTGGCCAAAAAGTTTGATGGCGAGATTATTTCCGCCGATTCCCGTCAGGTATTTACTGGAAAAAACCTTATTCACGGCAAGGATCTCCCACCGAATACCGAATATCGAATATCGAATATCGAATGGAGAAATAAAAAGTTAAAGTATTACGAAATTGAAGGAGTGAAAATTTGGTTGTATGACATAGTAGAGCCGGGCGAAGATTTCAGTGTCGCATATTGGAAAGAATGCGCCGATTTAGTTATCGCCGATATTCTCTCCCGGAAAAAATTACCGATTGTCGTTGGCGGTACCGGCCTCTATCTCAAGTCTCTATCTCAAAACTTAAACCAAATATCTATCCCGCCCAATTCTCTTCTACGCGAAAAACTAAATAATAAATCTCCGAAATACCTCTTTAATTATCTAAATCGCCTCGACTCGTTTCGTGCCGCGAAACTCAATGTTTCAGACAGACAGAATCCAAGACGTTTAATTAGAGCTATTGAAATTTCATTATCAAAGCTCCCCTCTCCTAGATTAGGAGAGGGGCGGGGGGTGAGGTATTTACAATTTGGTCTAACGGCAGCCCGTGAACACCTCTATGAACGTGTCAATCGAAAAATTACCGACAGAATAAATCTTGGCGCCGCTTCCGAAGACCCCGATCTGGCCGCCCATCCCGCCAAATGGCAAGGTATAGAACATGGCATTGTCCGCCACCAACTCACCTGGTTCAAAAAACAACCTGGCATCACCTGGTTTGACATCACTCGACCCAACTGGCAATCTCAAGGTATAATAAAAATCAGCTCATGCCTAAAACAATAGAAATATCCCGCAAAACGATTGTCTTTACGGTTTTGTTTCTCCTGTCCCTCTGGTTTGTTTATCAGATCAAAGACATTCTTCTCATGCTTTTCATAGCCGTTATCCTCATGTCCGCTCTCAATCCACTCATAGATTGGCTGCAAAAATATCGTCTTCCCCGGAGTTTAGCCATATTTTTTATCTACACTATAGTTTGGGGCCTGGCCGGAACTCTCATCGCTGCCGTTGTCCCGGGTCTTGTCGACCAGTCAGCCAAGCTTATCCGTCTCCTGCCCATATCTCTTGGTCAAATTGAATTATTCAATACCCATCAGCAGGAAATATATCAGGAAATTCTTACCCGCCTCGGCTCGCTCCCGGAAGGCCTGATCAAGTTCAGTGTGGGTTTATTTAGCAACATTCTGGGCGTCGTAACGACCTTAGTCATCTCCTTTTATCTTATTCTGGAAAGAAAAAACCTGGATCGCTATCTAACTTTTTTTCTCGGCCCTGATAAGCCGGAAAAAGCCAAGCAGGTTATTAACCGCGTTGAGCATCGGTTAGGCGGTTGGGTCCGCGGTGAACTCTTTCTCATGCTGGCAGTCGGTACTCTCACCTATATCGGTCTGGTTATCTTGGGCGTAGATATTCCCCTGCCCCTAGCCGTTCTGGCAGGTCTGTTAGAGATAGTTCCCAACATCGGTCCCACTATCTCCGCTGTCCCGGCAATTCTTGTCGCCCTCACCATTAATCCCATTACCGCCCTGGCCACACTGGCCCTTTATATTTTGATTCAGCAGCTGGAAAACAATTTATTGGTTCCCAAAGTCATGGAAAAGGCTACCGGGGTCAATCCTTTGGTCAGTATTCTGGCTCTGATGGTCGGGTTCAAGCTCGCCGGCCCGGCCGGAGCCGTCCTGGCCATTCCGCTCATTTTAGTGGCCGAAATCATTGCTTCCACTTTCTTCTCGTTTAAAGTGCCTGGAGACTAATAAGCCAGATTCTGTATTAATGGCATCTCTCTAACGCCCTCAAGCTTTCGAGTATCGGGGGAAGCATCCCACTCGTTTCGGAGGTTGCACCGGGGAGGATTGCCCGTTTCATCCGAGCACTACCTCGGTTCGTCACTGTTGCTCTAAACTAGCGCTTACGCGTCCACGTGCATGTAACTGCACGTGGCACCCTGCTTCCAGGTGTCTGGACTTTCCTCCACGTTCAGTTTACATGAACGTGGTTGCCATCTTGTCTCCAGGCAGTATAATTATACTATGTGGGCAACTTTTCTTACCAATAGAAACGCTCTCCAGGGACTAATTTCTTTCGTTTTTGGTTTACTAGTCCTGATGTTTCCCAAGCTTCTCAATTACTTGATCGCCATTTATTTCATCCTCACCGGCCTGTCCCTGATGCTCCCGTTTTTAAAATAGATGCCCTATCTTCTGGATAAATCCCCCATTAAATTCCGTTCCCGGCCAATCTTATTTATTGACCTTGAAATGTCTGGGTTGGACATTTCCCGTCACGAAATTCTGGAAATCGCCGCGCTTCTGGTTTCCCAACCCAATTTTGAAGTCACCAACTCTTATTATGCCAAAATCCGGCCGGAACATATCAATACTGCCGATCCCAAAGCTCTCAAAAAAAATTCTTACGACCTCAAGACCTGGTCCGACGCCATTCCTCTTCGCCAGGCCCTCCTTGATCTGTCCCGCATGGCTCCGGACTGTCTTTTGGCCGGTTGGGCCGTCCAAAACGAATGGGACTTTTTAAACGCTGCCCTGGCTCGCGAGAATTTGCCCTATTTTTATCATCACCACCTCATCGAAGTCAGTACGTTGGCTTTCGTCAAACTGTATCCTGAAAAAGATGTGAATTTTCTCAATTTAAACCGCGTCAGCAAAAAACTAGGAGTGTATTTGGATCATCACAAACCCGACTCGGACATCCGCGCCACCTACGAAATTTTCAAGAAGCTATCGGGTTTATAAATGTTTAAAGGATGATAAAATGTGTGGATGGAAAGAGCGATTTCCGCGGGTGGAATAGTGCTACAAGGAAACAAAGTCGTGTTTGTTAAATTCCCCTGATGGGAAGTTAACGTTTCCCAAGGGGACGGTGGAACCTGGAGAAAGTTTGGAGCAATGCGCTTTGAGAGAAGTGGGAGAGGAAACCGGGCTAAAAGGGCTGAATATTGTCAAGAAGCTGGGGGTGGTAACCAGGCCGTCGGTACAAGACGACGAGAAAACGGTAATGAAAGATATTCACTTGTACTTAATGAATGTTTTCCACCTTTAAGGTGGAACAGATTTGCCACCTTTAGTTTATGAGAACGATACGGTTTGAGCTGCTTTATCAAACAAAACCGAAAACCTATCAAAAGTATCCAGTCTCCCAAGCAACAATGTCGACTTTTCAGCTTCAATAAAATAACTTCGGGCCGTAAACTTAGACTCGCCGATTTTTAATATTATCGTTCCCGAGAAAGCGTTCACGGCTTGGGAGCCTATCCCATACAATTTTGTCGTGGTTTTTTGTACCTGAATACCCAGATTCTTTGCCAGAGCCAAGGGAATAGTAGTTTATAAAGCCTCAATTACATCAACTACCGAAAACCACCACTCATTATTATGAATAGTTTTTCTTATCTTCTTGTTTCTAAAAATAGCAATCCTCGTCTCTTCCACAAGACCACTGTAGACCAAATTTTACCCGAAGTCAATAGTGAGTCCATGTGAATTTTCCACCTTTAAGGTGGAACAGCTTCGCCACCTCCGGTAAACTAACTCCCCTCTCTTTGATTAAAGAGAGGGGAACGAAAGGGGTGAGTTAGAAACACAGAAAAGCCCCGAGTGGATACGGGGCTTCGGACATACCGTTTCGGTCGGTCCTTAGCCGCCGATTTTGTACATCCCGGTTCCGCACACTGGACACTTTCCCTTCATCGCTTTCTTTCCGTTCTTCATGGTTACCGCCTGCGCGTCGGGATCTTCTCTTTTGGTTCTACATTTTACACAGTAAAAACTTGCCATCTTCCACTCACCCCCTCTCCCAAAATTTGGAAATAATTTCCCACCCATTCCGATAGTTAAGTAGGTAATACATGCCTGCTTGCAAAACCAAGGCCAGAATAGCCACGATTGCCGTTCTTGTCAAGTCCGCCTTAAGTTCAACCTTCGGCAAGCTCTCTTCATCCATAATAATATTGGGCTTCACTTCGGCAACTTTTTCACCCTCCGTAGCTTTAGCGTAGGAGGGCCGGATTTCTTTCTTTAACCTTGCTATTATCTTTTCCTGCCGCGTGCGTCGTTTAGCCATGACCAGACAATATCACAGGTTGTCAAACGGAGCAAATATGCGTAATATATAACAATGCCCAAAAACCCGCTGGTTTACCTTCTGGCTGGCCTTTCTCTTTTTCTTCTCTCAGCCGGAATTTCTTACTTTGCCTTTACCGGGGTAAAACTTCCAGTTGCCACTCCTTCATCGTCGGTTTCCAAAATAGCTTTACCCACGAAGAAACCCAAGATCGACCCCAATCTTCCCCGCACCGAAGTTTGCCCGCTCAACGGAATTATGTATACCACAACGGAGTCTTCAGTATACGAAAAACATAGACCTCTGGCTGTCATGATTGAAAACCACCTCGACTCCCGCCCCACCTCCGGCGTCTCTTCGGCAGATATAGTTTATGAAGCTGTATCTGAAGGCGGCATTACCCGCTTCATGGGCCTCTTTTACTGTGGTATCACTTATGAAAGTACTATGTTTGCCCCGGTCCGCTCCGCCCGTATTTACTTCACCAAATTGGTTCCCGAATACGACGCCCTTTACAACCACGTCGGCGGTGCCGGCAACTGTGATGATCCCACTGTAGACGACCGTGCCAAAGCCCTCTGTTTTATAAGGACCAACAAAATCAAAGACTTGGATCAGTTCGGCCGAGCCGGGGACTTTAAAACCTGTCATCGGGTCACCAACCGCCTCGATCGCGAAGTTGCCTACGAGCACACCATGGCCTGTTACTCCGACGAGCTGTACAAAGTCGCCGCCAAACTTAACTGGACCAATGTCGACGTCAAAAATGTCCCCTGGGACAAAAACTTTGTGGCTTGGAAATTCAAGGACGATCCGGCTGACAAAGGTGCGATAACCAATATCAGCTTTGATTTCTGGGCTTCAAAAAGCGATTATTCCGTTTCCTGGAAATACGATCCCGTAAACAATCAATACCTACGCAGCAACGGGGGACAAACCGCCACCGACCTATCTACAGGCGAACAATTATCAGCCAAAAATGTGGTCATCCAGTTTGTCAAAGAAACCGGCCCGCTCGACGAACACCTCCACATGTATTACGAAGTGGTCGGGACCGGCAAAGCCCTTATTTTCCAGGACGGCCAGGCCATTACCGGAACGTGGACCAAAGCCAGCGTCTCTTCCCGCACTAAGTTTTTCGATGATAAAGGTAAAGAAATTCAATTTACTCGCGGTCAAACCTGGATCGAACTCGTCCCTTCCGCCAACAAGATAGAATACAATTAGTTGATTCTATTGAAACAGTTTTTTCTGCCTGAAAATATAGTAAGCAAGCAGTAATCCCATTATTAATGAAACGATAACTATGAGTGTATCAGTAAGATTAGACGTCCGCTCAATTGGAAAGAATAATGGTTGAATCTGCTTAGTAGTGTTGTAATGAGCAGGATTAGCCAAGTATGGAATAGAAGCAATGACCCCGTATCCAGCAGAGAGCAAGTAACCATAGAATGCCCACTTCTTCCATTTCCAAAGGCCTATACCAATTGCCACACTAATTATTCCAAAGAATAATGATTGCAATCTAATTAGTTCCTTTCCTAAATATGACCGAATAATCACTTGTGATATTAGTTCTAATGTAGATTTCTTCTCGACTCCAGTATTTGTCAAAACTATGCCTAACCTTCCTTCATTAGTTGGAGGGTTGATTCTTGGTACAAGTTGAACAGTTTGAGGATTACCGTTCCTCTCAATAACTATCGAGACCTCTTTACCTTGATTAGTCCTTGAAATATCCACAAATTCAGATGATGAAGTAATGTTCTTCCCATTGATAGAAACAATCGTATCGCCCTTCATCAATTGTGCCTCAGAGGCTGGGGTATTCGGTTGGACTTGCTGAATACTGACTTTATTATTTACCGTTATTCCTCCCTGTTTGATTGAAGTATAGA
This sequence comes from Microgenomates group bacterium Gr01-1014_16, assembly GCA_007376345.1. Classification (GTDB taxonomy): domain Bacteria; phylum Patescibacteriota; class Microgenomatia; order CAZETR01; family Amesbacteraceae; genus VMGA01. The sequence goes on from VMGA01000004.1 coordinate 13,190, forward strand.
GACTGAAGAAGGGGAAAGAGCTAATTATTCCCCACACACCTCCGATAATAGTCAAGATAATTATTACAGCCAGAAGTTTAGGTCTTTTTTTATTCATCTCCATACCTTGATATCCTGAAGTATCGCAAAAATCCTAGGTTAATGCAACATGAATAGAATACAATTAGTAATCGGGTACTTGCATTACTCAAAATATCTGATATCTTCGAGATAGTATTCATCTGATTGGTTCCCCTCTCCTGGATTAGGAGAGGGGCCAGGGGTGAGGTACTGGGAAATGTTGAAAGACCTTTTTATTAGTAAAACCCGCGTCAAGCTTCTGGAAACCCTTTTGGCCGACCCCACCCAGATGTTCCACGTCCGTGATTTAGTTAGAAAAACCGGTGATGAAATAAACGCCGTCCGTCGCGAGCTGGCCCGCATGGAAATATTGGGTATGGCCAAAAAAGAGCCCCGCGGCAACCGCCTGTATTACTGGTTCCGCCATGACTACGTCTACTACTTCGATCTGTTAAGTCTGGTCGCCAAAACCACCGGCCTGGGGGCGGCCATTATCAAAAACCGCTCCAAACTCGGCCGCGTTGCTCTCTGCATGTTATCCAGCCGTTTTGTCCGCCGAATTCCCAAAAAAGATCCCGAAGAAGTAGACCTGCTCATCGTCGGTGACGTCAACATGTCCGAGCTGGGCCACATCATCCGGGCCGAGGAAACTCTGCGCGGCCAGCCGATCAACTACACCCCCATGACCGAAGACGAACTCAAGTTCCGCCGCACCCGCCGTGACCCGTTTTTACTAAGCATTCTCACCCACGGCCGCTTTCTGGTCATCGGAGACGAAGAAGATCTGGTAAGCTGATATTATGCGTCAAAAAGTCATCAAAACCGGCAACAGTTTAGGAGTTACTATTCCTTCCCAATTCGTCAAAGTTTTTGGTATTCAGCCTGGCCAGACAATTATTACCCAGATAAATCTCCAAAAAGCCCGGCTAACTCATACTTTTACCGGCGTTGCCCAGCTATCTCTGCTTTCTTCCAAATAATATATGCGGCAGTTTGTTTTTTTCCTGTTTCTTTTCCTGGCTTGTTTTCTGGTTTTAATGCCGGCCACCTTAAAGATTGGACCCAAAACTTTGTATCGCCCCCAAATAAAGTACCGCGACCTGGAATTTCATTTGGGGTTGGACTTGCGGGGCGGAACCCATCTCGCCTACCAGGCAGATACTTCCCAAATCAAGCCGGAAGACCGGGTCGATGCCGTCAAAGCTACCCGTGACAACATCGAGCGCCGGATAAATCTTTTAGGCGTTTCCGAGTCTTTAGTCCAGACTTCCCAGGTCGGTTCCAACTATCGCCTCCTTATTGAATTACCGGGTATTTCCGATGTCACCCAGGCCGTCAATACCATAGGCGCCACCGCCCAGTTGGAATTTCGCGAAAGTGCCATAGCCACCCCGTCCGCCCAATCAGATTTCAAATCAACCGGCTTAACCGGGGCTGATCTCAAAATCGCCCAGGTCCAGTTCGGCGGTTCGTCAGACCAGATTTCCGGTACCCCTTCAGTGGGGATAGAATTTTCTCCGGACGGCGGCAAAAAGTTTGCCGAAATTACCAAAAGAAACATCAATAAACCCCTGGCCATCTTTTTAGATGACCAGCTCGTCTCCGCGCCCAACGTCCAGCAGGAAATCACCGGCGGCCAGGCCGTTATCTCCGGCAATTTCACCGTCGACGATGCCAAGCGGTTGGTTGTCCAGCTCAACGCCGGCGCCCTCCCCGTGCCCATAAAAATTGTCGAGCAAAAAAACATCGGGGCCACCCTGGGCTCCGAATCCATTGCCAAAAGTCTCGTCGCCGGCCTCATCGGCCTGGCCTTAATTTGGCTGTTTATGTTAGCCAACTACGGCCTCAAAGGCCTTCTGGCCGATTTTGCTTTAATTATTTATATTTTAATTTCGCTGTCTCTTTTTAAATTAGTTCCCGTCACTCTGACTCTCTCCGGCATCGCCGGGTTTATTCTCTCCATCGGTATGGCCGTGGATGCCAATATCCTTATCTTCGAGCGTATGAAAGAGGAAATCAGCTGGGGCCGGCCGGTTGGCGCCGCCATGGAGCTGGGCTTTCACCGCGCCTGGAACTCCATTCGCGATAGTAATGTCAGTTCTCTTATTACAGCAGGCATTCTCTTCTGGTTCGGCTCTGGTCCCGTCCGCGGCTTCGCCCTCACCCTTATCCTCGGCATCCTAGTCTCATTATTTACCTCAATAACCGTAACTCGGAGTTTACTTAGATTAATTTATTCAAAAAAGTAATTATGAAATTCATGAAATATAAATATCTCTATTTTGCGATATCACTTCTCGTTCTTATCCCCGGCATTTATTCTCTAATTCGTTACGGCCTGCGCCTGTCTATAGATTTCACCGGCGGATCCTTGTTGGAAATCCAGGCCACCGGATCGGCCAATTTCGCCGGTGTGGCCCGTGATCAAAACCTGGAACTTTATTCAGTCCAATCGACGGGGGACAATTCTTATTTGTTGCGCTTCAAGCCTCTATCTCAAGAGGAGAACGACAAATTCAAAAAAGCTCTTGGAGATGTAACAGAAAAACGCTTCGAAACCGTCGGCCCGCTTATCGGCAAAGAGTTAACCCAAAAAGCCATTCTATCCATTATTCTGGCTTCGTTATTCATCATAATTTATATCGCCTGGTCGTTTAGAACTATTCCCAAGCCCTACGCTTCCTGGAAATTCGGCGTCTCTGCCGTCATAGCCCTTCTCCACGACGCGGTTGTCCTTCTGGGCATCTTTTCCATTTTCGGCCATTACTTCCACGTGGAAATAGACTCGCTGTTTGTCACCGCCATTTTGACCGTCATCGGCTTTTCCGTCCACGATACTATCGTCGTTTTTGACCGTATCCGCGAAAATCTCATCAAGCATCCCAAAACAGAATTCACTCAAATAGTCGACTTTTCCCTTACCGAAACTTTAGCTCGATCCCTAAATACATCTCTTACTGTTACTCTTACTCTTACTGCGCTGTTGTTGTTTGGCGGCTCCTCCATCCGCTGGTTCGTCGTCGCCCTTTTGATCGGCATCATCTCCGGGACTTATTCCTCCATCTTCAACGCCGCCCCCCTCCTCGTTCTCTGGGAATCCCCTAAAAAATAAGACTATATCAAACCCTACCAAAAAGGCCACGCCTTTCGAGCTCAATAGACCTGATTCAGAATTCAGATTGAAAAGAGATGATACAATAGAAATATGACATACAAATTCAAATATCCCAAAAATCTCTTCTCTAAATACGCCGGTATGGATGTAATCCTCGTTGATGGCAAAGTTATATCAGCTTCCAAAGACGCATCTAAAGCTATCACTCAAGCGGAGAAAGAATATCCTATAGAAAAGATGACATTTTTCTCTGTCCCGATAAAAGGGTATAAAAATATGTTATGGTCTTTCCATATATCGATAAAGAGCCGATAGTTTCGTTGGAGATAAAAAGCAGTCAAAATCATTGGTTGCGATTCCAAGCGTATGTAGATTCCGGAGCTAGCATTAGCGTTTTTAAGCCCTATGTTGCCAAGTTATTAGGCTTAAATATTTATGACGGAATCATAAACTACCTTGTTATTGGGGACGGTTCAAAAATCAAAATTTACACCCACCCGGTATCAGTAAACTTCGCAGGTGTCGAATTTAAAGCTCGAATTGGATTTTCAGCCGATTTAGGAACTGGAGTAAATCTTATTGGCCAACGCTCTTTCTTCGACAACTTTACTTTCTGTTTTCAGTCCTGGCGCCACCGCCTGGAAGTGTTTCCAAAATAAAACTCTAATACTATATCAAACCCCATCAAAAAGGCCACGCCTTTCAAAGCTAAGATGCAAATTAGAAGTGGTTTCTTAATACATCTACCGCAACATCAACATCCTTTTGCCTTACGATAAATGATATTTCAGTAAATGTCGATACTATTTCAATCAAATTTATTCGTTTACTTGCCAACGCTGCTACTAATGCGTAAATCATATTCGGCACTTCAATATACTCCAATTCAGAAAACCGTACAGTTATTGCCACTAAATTATCATATTGACCTTTTGGCTTGACCCCAAAATGTTTCAGAATAATTTCTTTGTTACTCTCAGGTGCTATAACTGTAACTTCACCTAGTCCTTGGGTAATCGTAAAAAAGTCATTTCCACCTGGTTTAGGTTCTATCAAACTAACTTTATCCATTATTTCTTGGGTTTTTTCATAAGTCACTTCAAACAGTCGAGCCTTAATACTCAGGTCGTTTATTTTTACTGCAGGTCGTAGTGGCTGGACATCTCTGATACCGGTAGCAATCCTAGATAACGCCGTCACAATACTTCCGCTTCTGACACTTTTATACAGTCTTTTCTCAATTTGGGTTTTAATTTTTCTAGCATAAGCACTCAGATTTAATACACCAGCTCGCAACGCCTCTAGCGCCACTTCGTCTCCCTGAATCAAATCCAAAACAGCTTCAGAAATCTTTATCATCGCACGATTGTATCATATTACACAAAAAAAGTGAAAATGACACATAATCAGAAATATTTTACAATTAATGATTTACCCTCTAAACTTCAGGAATTATTTCCAGAAAGGAGGTGAGAAAAAATGTCAGTCGAAACACCAGAACCACAACAGCCAGTAGATCCCATAGTGGCTTACTTGAGGCTCTTAGAAAAAATTACTCGGGAAAAAATCTGGCCTCCCCCGAAAAAAATCCCCACAGAATTGGAACCCGAATCGGAGAATTCGGAGGACGATGAAAACCCCTAGTCTTCGGATTTCCCCCTCTCTTTCTCGCCCTGCTTGTGGTGAGCTTGTCGAACCAAGCGCAGTCGAAGGTGATTAAAGAGGGGGGGGCGGGGGGTGAGTTAGAAAAGATATCAAACCCCATCAAAAAGGCCACGCCTTTCAAAGCTAAAGTTCCCCCAGTCGTTTCAAAAGAGCTTCTTTTTCGTTTGCAACTCCTTTTTCAGTTACCTCGATAAACAGCATCTGCAGATATTTTCCCACTTCTGGCCCGGGTTTGAGGCCTTTGATTTCCATCACATCATTACCATCGATTTTTAGGTCGGGAATGGAAAACGGCTGTTTCTGTACCTCTTCAAACCTCTCCAATAATTTTTCCAGTCTCCAGCTGGAAGGCGCAGCCCCGCTCCCGATCCGGTCCGCCACCCGCAAATCAATTAAATCTTTAACATATTCCGATCCGACGTTGGTAATTATCCGCCGCACCGCCGAATCGGTCATCTTTTCGTCCATCGTAAACTGATGCCATCTGACCAGCTTCAGCAATTTATCTTCGTCTTTATTGGATAATCTCAATCTCTCCGCGATTTTTTCGGCGATCTTCGTTGACTCCATTTCATGGTTATAAAAAGTTATCCGACCATCGGGGAAAACTTTTTGCGTTTTCACCTTGCCCACATCGTGTAACAGTGTCGCCAGCCGGGTAATTGGATCGGGATTAGCGCAGTGCCGCAGTGCCTCTACGCAATGCGTCCCCACGTCATAAATATGGTGTCTGTCCGGGCTTTTCTGCTCTACCCCGAACGCTGCCTCCATCTCCGGCAAGACCTCTTTCCCCAATCCTGAGTTCTTCAGTATCAGATATCCGTCCGCAGCCCAGTCGCTGGCCATAATTTTCAGCAGCTCATCCCTGATTCTTTCAGCGGAAATCTGTCCGATCTTACTTGCATTTGTCTGAATCGCCCGCATCGTTACCGGTTCAATCGTAAACTGCAGTTGCGCCGCTATTCTTACCGCCCGCATCATCCTCAGCGCGTCTTCATTAAATCTCTCATTCGCATCCCCCACACACCTGATTAATTTATTTTTCAAATCCTCCTGCCCGCCATACAAATCAACCAACTCCATCTTATGATTTATCGCCATGGAATTAATAGTAAAGTCTCTGCGCCTCAAATCGTCCTCCAGCGTCTTTCCCCACTTAACTTCATCAGGATGTCTGTTGTCAGAATAGCCGGTTTCGGTTCTATAAGTTGTTATTTCGTGAGGTCTGCCTCCATCCGTATTTTCAATTCCAACAGTGCCAAATTTATTGTCATAAAATCCATCAGGATATAGTTCCAAAATCTGTTCAGGAATAGCATTCGTCGTAAAGTCCCAATCATAAAGAGTTTTATTTAGCAGAATATCCCTCACCACCCCCCCGACTATATATACTTCGAATCCGGAATTTTGAAACTTGCCTAGTATTTCAGATACCTGTGACGGAATTTTTATATCGATATTCATTCCTTATTGCGCCCCTCTCCTAGATTAGGAGAGGGGTCGGGGGTGAGGTACTTAAGAAGTACCAGGATGCTAACTGTTAGAATCATAGCATGACTGAAGCTGAAATTATCCAAAAACTTCTGGCCGCCCGCGGCCTGAAATCAAAAAAATCCGTCGACGAATTTTTCCACCCCGTCCATCCCTCTGAAATAAAATCGCCGTTCGATCCCGAACCGGCAATAAAACTGATTAAATCGCATATTAAAAAAGGCAACAAAATCGCAATTTACGGTGATTACGACGTCGACGGCATTTGTTCCACAGCGATTTTATGGGAGACTCTATATCAGGATTACAAAAACGTTTTTCCTCATATCCCCCACCGCCGTGAAGAAGGTTACGGTCTATCGATAGCCGGAATTGATCATTGTTTATCCCAAGGCGCCAAACTAATTATCACCGTGGACAACGGCATTGTTGCCCACGATCAGATCAAATATTGTCGTGATCAGGGCTGCGATATCATCATTATCGATCATCACGAAAAATCCGACCAACTGCCAAATGCCAACGTTATTTTACATTCAACTAATACTTGCGCCGCAGGCTTAACTTGGTTTTTTTGTAGAGATCTTCAAAAAATTGAACATTGGACATTGAACTTTGAACATTTATCCTTAGTCGCCCTTGCCGTCATTTGCGATATTGTCCCCCTTCTGGGAATCAATCGTTCTTTCGCCAAATTCGGACTGGAAGAATTAAATAAAACCCAACGTCCGGGATTACTAGCCTTGTTCGAAGAAGCAGCCATCAAACCACTCATTACCCCCTATCACGTCGGCTTCATCATCGGCCCTCGATTAAACGCCGCCGGTCGTTTGGAACACGCCATAGACAGTCTTCGGCTCCTATGTACCAAAGACTCTGCCAAAGCCCGTCAATTGGCTCTACACTTGGGCGAAACCAATCGTGCTCGCCAAGATTTGACCTTGCAATCAACAGAACACGCTTTAAATTCCATAAATTTAACCAATCTTTTAGTAGTTGCTCACGAATCGTATGACGAAGGCATAATTGGCCTAATCGCCGCCAAACTTGTGGAAAAACATCACCGTCCGGCAATAGCCATTAGTATTGGAGAAAAGATTTCTAAGGGGTCAGCCAGGTCAATTCCCGGTTTTCATATCACCGACCACCTCCGCTCCTATTCGCATTTATTAGAAAATGTCGGCGGCCACGCCATGGCCGCCGGCTTCACCATTGATAACTCTAGGATCCAGGATCTAATATCTAGCATCTCGAATCCCGATATTCCCGCCGATCTATTAATCAAAAAACAACGAATCGATCTAGAAATTCCATTGGGATTTGTGAATTTGGATTTGTGGATTGCAATCCAAAAGTTCGAACCTTTTGGATTGGGCAATCCCACTCCCGTTTTTCTCACCAAAAATGTCCAAATATCGAACATTCGGAAAATGGGCAAGCTCAACCAGCACCTGAAATTCAATGCTGGCGACTTTGAAGCGGTCTATTTCAACGTCCCGCTAGACGCTGAACGCTATCCGCTAGACGCTGTCGATCTGGTTTACCAGATCGGTGAAAACACCTGGAACGGCACCACCAAATTGCAATTAATCGTCAAGGATATACAATCTTCTCCATGAACCCACTTCTCACCGACTTGCTATCTTCTCTCGACCAAACCCCTCGTCCTATCGACCGGGATTTGATCATCAAAGCCTGGGAATTTGCCCATCTGGCCCATACCGGCCAAAAACGTCTTTCGGGTGAAGAGTATATCATTCATCCCACAGCGGTGGCCAAAACTTTATCTCTTTGGAACATGGATACTACTACCATAGTTGCAGGTCTGTTGCACGATACCATCGAGGATGGCGGAGCAAAACATGAAGACCTGGTAAAAGAATTCGGAGAAGAAGTTTCTTTAATTGTCGACGGCGTGACCAAAGTTACAGACATTCGTCTTAAGGGCAGTTCCCAGGAAGATTTTGTGGAAAACCTGCGCAAGATGATTTTGGTCATGGCCCGCGACCTACGCGTCGTTATGGTCAAGCTGGCCGACCGTCTCCACAATATGCAAACTATGCAATTTTTACCCTCCGAAAAACAAGTGGAAAACTCCAAAGAAACATTGGAAATTTACGCCCCTCTGGCCGAACGTCTGGGTATGGGAGAACTCAAGGGCCAGTTAGAAGATTTATCTTTCCCGTATGTTTATCCGCAAGATTATAAATCTTTAATTAATCAAACCAAAAAGATATTTGCTGAAAGTGAAAAATATATCGAAAAATTTAAAAAGGAACTTCTAAACCTACTAATTCCTCAAATTCCCTCCGCAGTTATCAATATCCGCCACAAACATCTGTATAGCCTCTGGCGCAAACTCCAACGCCCAGAAGTTGCCAACGATCTTTCCAAAGTTTATGATCTCGCCGCCGCACGAATATTAGTTGAATCCGTAGAATCTTGTTACGCTGCCCTTGGTCTCATTCATACCCGTTTCCACCCCGTTCCGTATTTAGGAATGCGCGATTTTATCGCCAATCCCAAGCCAAACGGCTATCGTTCCATTCATACAAATGTTTTTGGCCCGGAGGGACGCATTGTGGAAATCCAAATCCGAACATTTAATATGCACAATCAGGCCGAGCACGGTATTGCTGCCCATTGGCAATATTCCGATGTTAAAAAAACTGGTATATCAAGCGAAAAGCTAGAAAACGTCCGGGTTTCGGACAAGCTCTCCTGGGTCAAGCAGTTGGCTTCCTGGCAAAAGGAAATTACCGACAATTCAGAATATTTAAAAACACTGAAATTTGATGCGCTTCAACATCGCAATTTAGTTTTTTCTCCAGTAGGGGATGTATACGATTTGCCACATAGTGCCACTCCTGTCGATTTCGCTTATGCTGTTCACACGGATTTAGGCAATCAAGCCAATGGTGCCCGCGTCAACGGTAAACTAGTTCCTCTAAGTCACAAATTAGTTAACGGCGATGTCGTCGAAGTTATCATCGACCGCAAACGCAAACTTCCCAACCACGAATGGCTGGACTTCGTAGTGACAACCTCCGCCCGCCACCAAATCCAAAAAGCTCTCAAGGTTTAGGGTGGCCCGTCTTGTCTACTCCTATGGTCATATCTACCCCCTGCTCAGGTTGTTTAATTTTGATCACATCCCAAACGCCATTGAGGGCAAAAGCCACTATTTTAAAAGGAGCCTTAAAAACTTCATAAAGCATCACCAAAGCCTCCACTGTTTTAGGTGATAATCTTTCTTCACTCACAAAAAAACACCCCCTTACTGACCAGCTACACAAATAATTGCATGCGACAAAGAATTGATCTCTCCTGTGGTATATTTTTCTATCACTTCGAGAGCTAACTCCCTTTGCTGTTTTGATAAGGGTTTTATGGTCATCCTCCACAATAACTCCTGTAACCTATCATCGGGCGCATTAATCAAAGCCCGCAACGAAGCTTTTGCGTTTATTAATGATTGTTGTTCGCTTGGCATAAAAAAACCTCCCGTTTTTGGGAGGGATTGGTTAAAAGTTTAATTAGTTAGGCTTTTACCACCCCCCCCTCACGCCCACTTCTGGGTGCGATTAAGGGAGAGGATAATAAAAGCATGGCCTAACACTGTCGTTATTTTACTTTCTACTCTTGCGTTTTGTCAAGCCCGACTTTTTCAACTGATCGTTAGTGCCTTTCTTAAAGAAAGCGATGTAGACCAAAAGTAGCACAATCAAGAGTAAAGAGTTAGCTATGCCAAATTTTATGTTTATGTCGGCCAAATCAATCATATTTGTCTAATTCCCTTTCCACTTGCACGGCAATTAACAAGTAAACTGTACCAAACATCAGATCATAAAACAATACTCCCGGGTAAATCGGCGAAACAAAGCCGGATATTGTTGGAACCAGTAAAGCCGCTGCGAACCATGCCGCCGCCATATTTCCAAACAAATTTGCCAGCACCCTCAACCATGGCTTAGAAAATCTCATGACATCAGTATATAATCAAGTGAAATTTATTATGGTCAGAACTTTAGTTATAGATACCCTCAAAAAAACCGGACAAACGGTTCTTCTTAAAGGTTGGGTCAACGCCCGCCGGGACCACGGCAAAATCGTTTTTATCGATCTTCGCGACCGTACCGGCATTATTCAGACAGTTTTGTCCCCCGAATTAGCCGGCAGTCTCCATCCCGAAGACGTGGTGTATATCACTGGTCTCGTCAAACTCCGCCCGGAAAAACTAATCAATCCAAATATTTCCACCGGCCAAATCGAAATCGAAGTCCAAAGTGCCGAGTTGATAAGCAAAGCCGCCGAACTGCCCTTTGATATGGGCAGCCCGACCTTAAACGTCGAGTTACCGACCTTATTGGACCATCGTTCCCTGACCTTACGCCATCCCACTGTCCGCGATATTTTTACTCTCCAATCAGCGGTTTATCAGGGTTTTCGTGAGGCATCTCTCAAATTAAAATGCACAGAAATATTTACTCCCACAATATCTGCTTCAGCCACAGAAGGCGGAGCCGAAGTCTTCAAAGTCCAGTATTACGACCATTCGGCTTTCATGGTTCAGAGCCCCCAGCTCTACAAACAAATGCTCGTTCCCGTTTTTGAACGCGTTTTCTTGATGTCCAAAGCATATCGGGCCGAGCCATCGGTTACCACCCGCCATCTTTCCGAATCCACCCAGCTGGACTGTGAACTGGGTTTTGTCAACTTCAGGGACTTGTTAGACGCTTTGGAGTTTGTTGGTAAAAATACCCTTAAATACGTTACAAAAACCTGCCATCCCATTCTCGACCGTTTTAATATTCCTCACCCCAATGTAGACAATATTCCCCGTTTGACCATGCGCGAGGCCCAAAAAATTATATTAGACCGCACCGGCATCGATCACACTACCGAGCCGGATCTCATGCCCGAGGACGAGCGGGAAATCTGTCGCTGGGCCCTGGAAACCCACAATTGTGACCTGGTCACCATTACCCATTTTCCCACCAAGAAACGTTCTTTTTATACCGCTCCGGATCCCAAAAACCCCGAATTTTCCCTAAGTTACGATTTGCTTTTCAGAGGTATGGAAATTCTCAGCGGCAGCCAGCGTATTCATGATCACGACGAGTTGGTTGCGGCCATTGAAAGTCGGGGTATGTCGCCCCAAAACTTCAAAATGTACCTTATGGCCTTCAAATACGGCATGCCTCCCGAAGGCGGCTTTTCTTTTGGTCTGGAACGCCTCACCATGCAAATCCTCAAGCTGGCCAACGTCCGCGAAGCTTCACTTTTCCCCCGCGACATGGAACGCGTCGACTTCAGATTGTCATGACCAAAACCAGAAAATTAGTTAAATTTTATATCCGTCAGATCTTACGTAACTATCCCCAGATCACCCTTATCTCCCTGATCACCCTGACTCTCTATCTCTACCCCAGATCTCAAATCAAACCCGTGGCTCAGACCCCGCCTCCCTCTAAATTTATTTTTTTGGAACCGACTGTCGATCCATCACCCAAATCCAAAAATATTTCCCCGCCGCAAGTTTCCGCTAACCACATTATGATTCTGGACCGGGATTCAAAACAAGTCGTTTATCAACTGGCCGCTGACGATCCCGTCCCCCCCGCCTCGACGACCAAAATCATGACCGCCCTGGTCGTCCTGGACTCTTTCCCGCTTAATCAGGAAATCACCGTCGATACGTCACATTCGGACGGCCAGGTCATCGGTTTTAAAATCGGCGAAAAACTCACCGTGGAGCAACTTCTCTACGCACTTCTGGTCCAATCTGGCAACGACGCGGCCGAAATATTAGCCCAAAATTTCACCGGTGGCAGACAAGAATTTATAGACGCCATGAATACCAAAGCCGCGGATTTACACCTGACTCACACAATTTTTGCCAACCCCACCGGTTTGGACGAAGCCGGCCACTATTCTTCCGCTGCCGACCTGGCCCGTCTGGCCGACGTCGCCATGGCTGACCCGGAGTTTGCCCGAATTGTCAGCACCGAAAACGCGGTTTTGCCAGGCAATCACGTCCTCACCAATCTCAACGAGCTTTTGGGCAAGGTTCCCGGAGTTTTGGGTATCAAAACCGGATTTACCGATAATGCCGGTCAGGCCCTGGTAACTTTGGTCGACCGCGGCCGCCCGCTAATAATAGTCGTCCTCAAATCCACCGACCGCTTTTTGGATACTCAAAAACTTATCGACTGGTCTTATAAAAACTTTACCTTTTAGTCCCCTCCTAAATTAGGAGGGGAAACCGAGCGAAGCGAGGAGGGGAGGTACCGGCGGGGTTATGGCGTATTAATATACTTCGCATCCACCGCCTGTACATACCCCAAAAATCCATTGTCCCCCTCAAATACAAATACCGGCTGGATAAAAGATTGCGGCTCGTTAGATTCAAAATAAGCCAGATACGCCCTTCTCACCGTCACAGCTGGCAAATACTTTGTAAAATAGCCGAGTCCCTGCGTCAGTTCCGACCAGGCCAAATCGGCAGTTTTCAGCGGGTAAGTGGCAAAATCGTTCCCCAGAGTCATCGAATATTGATATTGGGCGCTCACAATTCTCTTCGGCCTGTCGGCCACTCCCGAAAACAAAATATTAACCGGAGAAGTTTCTCCGCCCACGGTTACAAATTTCAGCTCATCCATATTAGCCCGGAACAAATCCACTCTGACCATATTGGCTTCAGAATACGACGGGGATTGCTTCATTTCTCCCGAATAGGTAGCTATCAGATACTCGGACTTTACTACTCCCTTGGCCAAATCTTCCGGCAACGCGCCCAAAGTCGAGAAAAAAGCTCTGGCCTCGATTCCAGCTTGCTCAATAGTCGGAAGAATTATTGGTTCAAAGTGGATCTTGTCGCCCAAGTAGTCCAGGCTATATATAAATCCGCTGGAGATCAGATTCACGATCAGCTGGGCCGGTATTCTGGGATGGACAAATTTATAAATATGGTCGCTTTCTCTGATCGGTTCAGCTGTAAACCCCAATGCCCCGGCCCTGGCCTTCATCCGCTCCAGCTCCAGCAGGCGGGACTTATTAATGCCCACGAGATATACTTTCCCCTGGTCTCCCAGCTGCGGCAGAGCCCCGGAAATTGTCTCCAATTTATATACAGGCTGTCCCTCACCCGGGTTTTTAGGAAATTTCAACGCCGGCAATTTTCCATAACGCACTGTTGGCGCCGCGGGCGGAGGAGGGTTTAGCTTCAAGTACAACGCTTTACCCCCCCTAAACACAAATGGGGCCAAAGCAATCAGCACTATTCCCACCGCGCTCCATTTAACTACCGCTCTTCCGTAAAAACTGATTTCCGTCAGCGTCGCCATACTTTTGAGGTAAAATCATTGTAGCATGATCCGAACCCGTTTTGCCCCCTCCCCCACCGGCTACTTGCACATCGGTGGCCTGCGCACCGCTGCCTATGCTTACGCCCTGGCAAAACACTCTTCCGGGGAATTTCTCCTGCGCATCGAAGACACCGACCAAAAACGCGAAATCAAAGGCGCGACACAAAAGATTTTTGATGTTTTGGAAAAATTTATGAACTGGGACGGAGTTGTAATTCAGTCTGACCGGGCCAAAGCCGGTGTTTATCGTGATGCTGCCTTAAAACTAGTAAACTCCGGCCACGCCTTTTACTGCCAGTGCCAACCTCGAAACGCCAAGGAACAAGGTTTCTCCACAACATTAAGAGATCCTTGTCGTGATCAACACAATACAACTGGCGCGGTAAAACTCCGGATACCGGACAATGAGACACTTACTTACAATGATTTTGTCCTCAAGCACGAAGTTTCGTGGAACAGCAACGATGTTCCGGACACGATTTTACTTAAGTCAGATAGACTTTTTGCCACTTATCACTTGGCTGTGGCAGTAGACGACAATTTTCAAAAAATCACTCATGTTCTTCGTGGTCCAGAATGGATTTCCAGCGTCCCGGTTCATCTTCTTGTCCATCGTTATTTAGGTTACAAATGGCCGGAGGTAGGACACCCTACTTCTATTTTGGATCCGGCCGGCGGCAAGTTATCCAAGCGAAAAGGCAATTCTTCGGTCGAGCAATTTTTGGCCGACGGTTACCTACCCGAAGCATTACTAAACTTTGTCATTTTGTTGGGCTGGGCGCCCAAAGATAATCGCGAACTGTTCACTCTAGATGAGTTTGTCAAAGCTTTTGACATCAACGGCTTCCAAAAATCTAACCCCGCCCTAAATTTACAAAAGCTGGATTGGTTCAACGCTCATTACATTCGCCAAAAATCTGACAGCGAGCTGGTTCAATTAATCACGCCGTATTTCAATCATCCCAAACTGGATGAAATTATCCCCCTCATCAAAGATCGCATCACCAAACTCTCCGACGTTCCTTCTTTAACGTCATTCTTTACTTCTAATCCGCCCATTCCCCCTGATCCTTCTCTTTCCCCCGATCACCTTCGTTTCGCCATAAATAATTACGACCGGCTCATCAAAGGCGAACTCATCGATAACATTAAGTCCAAAGGCTGGAAAGTGGGGGACTTCTTTATGTCTCTTCGCATTGCTATCTGCGGTTCTCGCTCTACTCCCCCCATTACCGAAACCATGCTCATTTTAGGTAAGGACGAAAGTATTAATCGAATAAAAACTGCCTTTCATGAATACTGACCTACTTCGGGCGAAATTAAAACTTAAAAGTTTCCAGGCCAAAAACCAACTCATGGCCCATCACCCCCACGTGGCCAAGTTGCTGGCAGCCGGGGCTACCGCCGGCACGCTTCTTCTATCTCCCGCCCCGCCCGTTCTCCACGCCGCCCTGCCCTCGGCGTCCGAAAATCTGTCAGTCGCTCCTTTTGATCTCCAACAAAATATCCGGGATCGCCTCAAACAAATTCTCCCTGAAAAGGTCGGTCCTTTAACAGACAATCAGGAATCTCAAATTATCAATCTATTACATGACACCTTCGGAATCCACGCTCAAGCTGAATTGGAAGGCAATCGCCTCAATCATCAATATGGCCTGATCGGCGCCGAGCAGCATCTCATGCGCTATCCAGGAGATGTGGTAGAAAACATGGCGCCCGGCCGGGGAGCCTGGGGCTATTTTGCTTATTCCAAATCCGAACTCACACCCGATCTAATTGAAAAGGAAAAGTATTACGTTGCTGTCCAAACCCTCTACCTTCCCGACTGGAATACCCGCCTGCCGTATCTGCGCGATTGGTACAAATACCGCAAAGTTATCGTCGTTAATACCATCAACGGCAAAGCGGATGTGGCCGTGGTCGCTGACGCCGGCCCGGCCGCCTGGACCGGCAAACATTTCGGCGGCTCGCCGGAACTCATGGCCGATCTCAAGCTCAACATCGGCAAGCAAAAAGGTCCTGTCATTTTATTTTTTGTCGACGACCCCGAAAATAAAGTCCCATTGGGTCCCTTGGAGTACAATTTAGAAAAGCCCCAGCTCTTAACCGGCGTATGAAATTTTACGATAAATTAATTTTAATAGATGAAATCACTTCCGAATTGGGTGAATCGGAAGACAGGGAAGAATTAATAACTATTATCAATCAAACATTTCACCATCACGTTTTAGACATTATTCTCACCCACTTGCCTCACCATCATCATGAAGAGTTTTTACATCTCTATCACCAAACTCCCCACGACGAGGCATTGTTAGACTATATAAATCAGCGCATCGACAAAGACATCAAAGCCGAAATCCAATCCCTCGCCCAAAAATTAAAGTCGGAAATCCTCTCTGACATCCGCAAATCCAAACCCAAAAAATAGCCTTCATAATTTCTTCATCCATCCAGGGTAAAATAGGGCTATGCGGGTGTTATTGGTGGAGGACGAACGCCGGTTGTCGGGCGTTTTAAAAAAAGGCCTGGAGGAAGACGGCTTTGCGGTGGACGCGGCTTTTGACGGCGAAGAAGGGTTGTTTTTAGCCCAATCGGAAGATTACGATTTAATTCTTCTGGATGTCATGCTACCCAAAATGGATGGCATAGAAATCTGCCGCCGCCTCCGCAGCCAAAATGTCAAAACCCCGGTTCTCATGCTCACGGCCAAATCCCAGGTGGAAGACAAAGTCGCCGGCCTGGATAGCGGGGCGGACGATTACCTGACAAAACCCTTTGCTTTTCTGGAACTGCGCTCTCGCATCCAGGCTTTGCTGCGCCGCAGCCGCCAGGAACCGTCGCCGCTTCTGTCTCTGGCCGACCTGGAACTGGACCCCATCAAGCACAAGGTTGTTCGGGCCGGCCGACTGGTCGAATTGACTCCCAAAGAGTTTGCCGTCTTGGAGTTTTTACTCCGCCGCAAAAATGAAGTGGTGACCCGAACCATGATCAC
The DNA here is from genome assembly GCA_007376345.1 of Microgenomates group bacterium Gr01-1014_16. Lineage (GTDB taxonomy): Bacteria > Patescibacteriota > Microgenomatia > CAZETR01 > Amesbacteraceae > VMGA01. Next base: position 29,883 of record VMGA01000004.1, read on the forward strand.
CGAGCACGTCTGGGATTACAATTTCGAGGGCATGAGCAATGTGGTGGACGTGTTTATGGCCGCTATCAGGCGTAAAATAGACAACAGGGAGGCCGTAAAACTCATCCATACTATCCACGGGGTGGGGTACAAGGCCGGTCAACTATGAACTTCAGGTCATTAAGTTTTCGCTTATCCCTCTGGGTCATTCTGTCGTTTTTGGCGGCCACTATTTTAGCTTTCGTCGGATTTTACCTCGTCACTTCCCGCCTGCTTCAGGCCAATACCGATGCCGATCTCCAAGCTCACGCCACCAAAGTGGCTGATGTAGTTAGCTCCCGGGAGTCCGGCATGCACGATGCCCTGGCAAAGGAGGCTTTTTTAGAGCAGTTTAGCCAAATCCCTGGCATGCTGGTGGTCATCACTGATTCACAGGGGGTGGTGATTTCCGGATCCGCCGCCACCGGCCCCGACCCGATTTTTTACGAACTGTTTGCCAGGGCTCAAAAAGATCGTCGGTCTTTCTTTACCAATCGGCCGGTCAAAGACCTCGAGATGCGCCTCTATGTCACGCCGGTCACCAAAAACGCCGCTCTGATTGCCTCCATCATTGTGGCCCACCCCGTCAACGTCATCCGCAAGTCACTAAACTCCCTGCTGTTTTTTATGGCGGGGGTCTATGCGATCCTGGTTGTGCCGGTAGCGGCCGGGGGGTATTTTCTGGTTCGCCGGGGCTTGTCGCCCGTCTCGGCCATGGCGGACAAAATTGCCCGGATCGAATCCTCGGATTTATCACAGCGGGTGGCCGTCCCCCAAACCTCCGACGCTCTCCAAGAACTGGCAGTTGCCTTTAATAGTTTGCTGGAGAGGTTAAAACAGTCCATTGACCGCGAAAGGCAGTTTATTGCCGACGTAGCCCATGAAATGAAAACGCCCCTTTCTACCATCACTTCCACCGCCGAAATTGCCCTCACCCGCCCGCGCGCCCCGGTTGATTATCAGAAAGCCCTGCAGGAAGTCCAAACCGACGCCGTCAAAATGGCCACTACCCTCAAAAACGTTTTGGATCTAGCCTGGTCGCAATCTACTCCTTCAGTTAATTGGCAGAAATTTAATTTGTCTGAAACTGTTGGTGAATTGGCCGAAGTAGCAACTAAACTTGCCCGACCCCGTCATATCGCTGTTACTAGCCGCATCGCCCCTGGCATCTTCATCCTGGGCCAGCCGGAAAAAATTTACCGGGCTCTTCTCAATTTAATTGATAACGCCGTCAAGTTTACTCCCGCCGAGGGCAAGATCTCTCTTTCCCTTATTTCCCGTAAAAACCAGGCCGTAGTCGAAGTTAAAGACACTGGGGCGGGGATTGCCCAAAGCGACCTGCCCCATATTTTTAACCGTTTTTACCGCGGCTCCAAAAGCGGCCGAACCTTGGGGTCGGGACTCGGCCTGGCCATCACTTCGTCCATACTTGCCACTCACGGCGGACAAATCAAAGTCAAAAGCTTGCCCGGCCACGGCAGCACCTTCACTGTCTCTCTTCCTCTGACAGACAACATTCGATCTGGCTAATGCTAAACTACAAGCAAATGATTTTACAAATCTCACCTGACCAATACCCAGCTCTTCTACCTTTCTTTCCGGATACACCCGAAAACGTTCATGTCCGCTATTTTCTAACTAAGAGGTTGTGTGAAATATATTTGACCGGAAACATTTCAAACCCCCAGGCCATTATCATCAGGTCAAAACCCACCCCATCAGAATTGTTTGGGTACCAAGATCCAAGCGCTCTCTTTCAAATCCTTAAATCACTGGAAAACTGGCACAGTATCCTGGTTAACAACGATATTTCTGAGACTCTAGGCCGTCTTATATCTCAAACGAAAAACATCACTTACGAAAAAGAGATCTACCTTGTCCTAAAACAACCAGTAACCACTTTGCCCACAAGCAACGTCCGACAACTTACTTTTGATGATACCCCCATCCTTTTGAGTGCACAAAAATGGTTGCAAGCTGCCGGTAGCACAAGTTCATATCAAGAAATGCTTTCGGACGGAATAGTTGTTGGGATAATCGTTAATAACCAGCTAGCCTCAATCGCTTACGCTACTCATATCACGGAAAAATTTGCCGACGTAGGAACGTTTACTTCTCCGAACCACAGAAATAAGGGTTATTCTACATCGGCAGCCATGTTTTTAATTCAAATGCTTCAAGCTAAAAATCTCACTCCGGTTTGGAGCACTGACGAAAACAACTCTGCCTCTTTAAAAATCGCCCAAAAACTTAGGTTTACTGGGTTAATATACAAAATGCGTTGGTGATTTAACGTTTGTTTAGGTAATAAAACGTCCAGAAAAGAGTGTTGGCAATTTTAGTGCGAGATAATCCTCGG
>VMGA01000037.1 GCA_007376345.1 Microgenomates group bacterium Gr01-1014_16
AATATCTATACTCCACCCCAGCATTTTAGACGAAAGTGCTGCGGCATTCATCCCTACCCCGCCTTCGGCGTGGCAGGGAATCCTGCTCGGGATTTGAAACATTCGAATTTGAATAATTTTTTAGAATTTAGGATTTAGTACTCAGAGTTTATTTAACAAGTTCAGTCCATTTCCCATTCGTACTTTCTCCCATCCCCCCTGCCCTTTTCCACAAACTCCCGGTATTTTTGTTTTCCCCCTGCCAATTCCAAAACCTTTTCCGTCTTCACCCACTCCTCTCTTACCTCCCCCACATAACTTCTATAACTTGAGTACAAATATTCCTCGGGCCTTGATCCCGTAACCGTCTCCACTGGTCCGAACCTTTTAACCACTCTGTTTACCGGGTTTAAATGAATTATTCGTGTTGCCTCCACCACTTCCTCTTCACTAACTAGTGCTGCCCTATACACTCCATCCCACAGCATTCCCCTCCGTTTATACTTCCGGTTATAATCCATCACAAATCCTGTCATCGCCCGCCGCATAAGTTCCGCTATTCCCTTCTCCCAATTTTGCCGCACCAACAAGTGGAAATGATCCGGCATCAGGCAGTACGCCCACATCTCCACGTTGTCAGCCAAATTCATCTCCATCCTTCTCTTCAGCTTATAAGGTCTCTCCGTCTTATATCCTGCCGCCGTCTCCACCTTTACCGGTATCAGGTATTTCTTCATCCAATCCAAAAACAAATTAAAGTCCTCATCATCCTTAAAGACTTCCCTTCCTTCCCACGCCCTACTATATATATAGTATATCCCTCCAAGCTGGTAATTTTTAACTCTGTGCTTAACTGGCATGGGTCTGACCTAGAGCACAATAGGATAGACCTATTGCAATTTACCCCTTGACCCCAGGCTGTTACTATTTAAATATATATCCATGAAACTTGCAACCGCATTACAAAAAATTGGCTTTTGGATTTCCCTCTCCACTACCATCCTCCTCCCCTTATTCTTCCTCCCCGTTACCTCTGAGTTCTACGAATTCAACAAGCTTGCCCTCCTGGTCGTCTCCACGGCCATTCTCCTACTTCTTCTCACCACCGAATATGTCATCCAGCGTCAGGTTAGAATCCTGCGCTCCCCTTTTGGTCTACCCCTTCTCATCTTGGCCCTCACTTGGATCGTTTCCACGTTCTTAAAAACTCCCAACAGAGTCGACGCTTTTATCCAGCCCGGAAATACCTCAACAATTGTTGCCTTTGTTCTCTTTTTCACCGCTACAATCAATCTCGTCCGCTCGCGCCGGGAACTGGACTTATATGCCTATGCTTTCTTGGGTTCGCTCGCTCTTCTATCCATTATCTCTATCGTCTGGGGCTCAGGCTTAACCGACAAAATCATCCCGGTAGCTTTCCTCAAAAATCCCGTCTGGAGTCCGACCGGCAATCCCCTGGGCGCCCTTGTTGTCCTAGCCACTACCCTCCCTTACCTGGCCATCCACATCATCAAGGAAAAAACCGGCTCTCCCAAAATCCTTTTTCTGACTGGCTGTCTCTTCCTAAATCTCATCGGCGCTGCCGTCATCGGCTATCGCCTGTTCACCCCGGATAGCCCCAACCGGTCCGTCTTTCTCCCCCACTCCACCGCTTGGTCCATCGCCCTGGAATCTATCAAGTCCTCTCCTCTTTTTGGTACCGGCCCGACTACGTTCATTTCCGACTTTACCCGTTTCCGCCCCGTCTCTTTCAACACCCATCCCAACTGGAATATCCGCTTCAGCTCCAGCAGCAACTACTATCTTCACGTCTTAACCACAGTCGGTCTGGCCGGATTGGCAGCTTATCTCTTTCTGGTCTCCAAGTCCCTGTCCCTTTTTATTAAATCCCTTCGCTCGCCTTCCGAATCCCCCCTTTACATATCCGTCACAGCCGCTCTGGTAACTATCATTTTGCTCTTCATCGTCCAAATCTTCCTTCCGTCGTCATTCATCCTCACTTCCTCGCTGATCTCTTGGTTGATTCTCACCACCCTCTTCCTAAAACACTTTGGCTCATCCCTTGTCCACGAAGCCAACATCGACCTTGTCGCCGCCTCCGAGTCCGGCCATCGTTCCCCTCTCCTCCCCCCGCTTTCTTTAGTCCTGGTCCTGGCTCTGGTTCTGCCGACTCTCTATCTAGGCGCCCGCGCCTACTGGGCCGAAGTCCTCTTCCAAAAAGCCCTGACTGCCGCCGCCAAAAACGACGGCAAGACTACCTACGACACTCTTATTGCCGCCATGTCCGCCAACCCCCGTGTCGATTCATATCGCGTCGCCTATTCCCAAGCCAATTTACTTATCGCCAATTCCCTGGCGGTCAAAAAAGATATGACTGATGACGACCGGAAAACTATCGTCCAGCTCATCCAGCAGTCCATCCGCGAAGCCAAAAACGCTGTAGCTTTAAACCCGGCCAAAGCCGCCAATGTCGAAAATCTGGCTGCCGTCTACCGCAATCTGCTCAACCTGGCCCAAGGCGCCGACCAATGGACCCTGGCCTCCTATCAACAAGCCATCCAGCTCGATCCCACTAATCCCAACCTGCGCATCGCGTTAGGAGGTCTCTATTTTGCCGGCAAAAATTACGACGAATCCATTAAGCTCTTCCAACAAGCCGCAGATCTAAAGCCAGACTTGGCCAATGCCCACTACAACTTGGCGGCCGCTTATCGCGAAAAGGGTGATCTGCAACGCGCGCTGGTTTCCCTGCAAAACGTCGTCAATTCCCTCGATCGCACTTCGGCCGATTACACCAAAGCCTCTGGCGAATTAGCCGAACTGCAGCAGAAAGTCAATATCACCCCCACTCCGATCCCCGTCACAGCAACTGAATCCGAACTCGTCGCCCCCAAACCCCTTCCCTCTCCCAAAATCAGCCCGCCGATCCAACTCTCCGAAGACCTCGGCCCCAACGCCACTCCCTCCTCCACCCCTAATCCAAATTAGTCGGCAAATTTATATCCCGAAAATGCCGGTCAAAAGTAAAAATCTCGTCCAATTGATAATCCAAAAAATTTACCGCCGCAGTAGCATCGGCAAACGACAGCTTGTGATCTGAATATTTCCGCAGCGCCTTCCAAACCTTTTGCCGGGTTTCCTCACCCACCTCAAAAACGGTTAAATTAAAATCTTCCCCGTCTATCACGTTTTGATAAAAATCACAGGCCGCATCTAATCCAAAGTCATAAATAAATCTGGTATAAGTTTCAGCCAAAATATAATCGTTGCAAAAAAAGATAGCCCGTTTTTCCTTCAATTTTTGTAAGTGTGTTTTAGCTGCCTGGTGATCCTGGTCGCTCTTGGCCTTTAGTGCTATCCACACGCCTGTATCTACAAATACTTTCATTTATCGTAATAAATGTCATCAACTCTCTCACTTGCGCTAAGTTTGAACTTTTTTTTAGAGTCCAAACTCCCCACCATCTTATCCAACCACAAATAGTCACTTGAGTTCACTGGCTTTACTTTGGCCAACATGCTCCCCATTCTGCCTGCCACTTGATCTACCGCTTCCCGTATTACCCAGGACCTGGTAATCGGCAACAATTCACTTACCTCGTCTAAAACACCAACAGATCGTGAATCTAAGTAAACCTGATATCTTTTAATTGGGCTCATATTATATACACCATATCATAAGTGTATATACCTGTCAACTTCCCAGTTTGGTAAAATGACATCACTCGGGCTCATAGTTAAACGGTAGAATACTGCGTTCGCATCGCAGAGATCCGGGTCCAATTCCCGGTGAGTCCACACAGAGAGAATGGTCGGGTTCGCAGGTGAGCAAGTTGCGGGCGGGGGCGGGCGCCCGCAGCATATCAAAGCCGTTATTATGGACTGCCGAAATTTGCCGAGAGTGTAAAAAGAAGTTCGATCCGAGGTTTTTGACGAAATTGGCAATTTCGTCAATGTTATTTTCAGCGCGCGCGATTTTTTCTCCTTTTACCGCGGTATTTATAAAGTTTCTCATAGGTTCAATCCAATTCGATTCCCCTCTTTGAAGCCTGCCCATTTCTTCTCGAAATTTGAATTTATTTTCAAACAGCTCGTTCTTCTTTAACTTGTAGGTATCGGGGTCAATCACCTGATCCAGATAACTATCCAAGAGAATGTTTAACTTTCGGTCAGTCGCTTCGACATTCCTACTTAACCCCTCGCTTTTAATTTCCGTGTTTTGCTTTTCTTCTATTTCATCCTTCGCCAACCATTCAAGCCACTGTTTACCCCACGAAGCCGGTATTGCTACATCTGAAATAACGTTTCTCATCTGTACTTCCAGATCAGTCGACGTAATCGGTAGTTCCACACATCTGCCCTGTTTTCTGGTACACCGATAATAAGAGTAAGTTACTTTCCGGTTCGTCCGTTTGTAATGTTTAATGTGTTTTTCTGCCGTGACGCTCGCCCCGCATCCGCTGCACTTCATCACACCTAAAAACGGAAAGCTATCTGACTTGGCATGATGCTTGTCCCGCTTTTTCAACACCCCTTGTACACTTTGAAACAAGTCTTTGCCGATAAACTGCTCGTGCGAGCCTTCGTAATACTCCCCGGCAAACTTCATGATCCCGATGTAAAACTTGTTAGCCAGAATTTGCCTAACTTGTTTGATTTTTATTGGCGTTCCATTTCCTTTAGTTACTCCCATCTTCACCAAAAACTCGGAAATGTCAGTGAATGACTTGTCTCCTTCTGCAAACAGTTCAAACGCTTTTCTAACAAACCCCGATACTTTGAAATCCACATCTATTCCCCTCGTTTTCGGATTATTTATATAGCCACAGGGGGCAAAAGATCAGATCATATGCTATCTTAGTACTATGGATAACAAAATACGCAGAGGCACTGTTTGCTTTCTCCAAAAAGACAACCAACTTCTACTTGCGTTGATTGAATATAGTCCAACAGATATGAAATGGACGGGGATTGGTGGATGGTCTGAAGTTGGTGAATCATTAGAAGACGCAGTAGTCCGTGAGATTGCAGAGGAAACATATATCGAGGTTAATAAAAATGACCTAAGGAAAGTGGCTGAAATCGGAACACTTGAAACTTTTCAATTAAATGTTTTCATGGCTTATAAATGGTCGGGGAAAATAAAACCCAAGGAGCCATCGGTTAAGGAGCTCAAATGGTTTCCAGTTAACAAGTTGCCCTTTCCACAAATGCACCCTGGATCAGATAAATGGTTACCAAAAGTGTTGGAGGGAAAATTGTTGAAGTCGACAGGGGATCAAATAACTGAGGTTGAAAAGTTTGACTAACTTCATTCTCTGGCCTTTGTAAATCCGGCTTCAATAGCTTCGGCCTCCGAACAAAACCACCGGTCTGCCTTGTCTAAGTTCACCACAACCTGGGAATAATGCCTAAATTCCGGTAAATGGTAATATCGCTTACCATGAATGTCATAGTTGCCCTTAACCACGCACGGCCCACAAGTCTCCCAAAAACCCACATCCATCTCTCTCGCACTTTCTGCCGCCGAGACAAGCGCATCTTGATGCTTAAGGTTTACACTATCGTAAAAAAACTCACCTGCACCCATCTCCAAAAGTCGTTTATTCAAAAAAGTGCCATCCACCAAATAGACATATCCCAAAATCCGGCCGAAAGTGTCTCTCTCTTTTATATCTGTTTCAATTCGCACCGACCTGTTGAGTAGTAAATCACTGATCATTTTTATCGACTCGTTCCGGTAACAATTCCCCTCCTCTGCCATATCGACCCCCATCAAACGAATATTTTTGTCATACCCCGAAACTTCAATCGTATCCCCGTCAATAATTCGTGTAACCACGTGCCGTAGCGTAAATAACGCCGCAATAAGAGCCAAAACTGCTATTGCTGCCGAAATCGAGAGGAATCTCTTCATAGGTTGACCAAATATGCTAGTATGTAGTTAATTAGCTCTCTGTAAGTGAAAGTAGGCTTCATGCCTTGCGCGGGGAACACCCGCCTAGCTTACAGGGGGCTTATTTTTGACACATCGAATCTATTGCTCTTCCTGTTGTAGAAATTCTTCGGATATTTATCAGTATCGTAAATATCAACCAGATACGATACTTTGTCCTCGATAAACCTATAAAACCGGTCTTCATGCTTAACAAACGCTCTTTGAATCGCCCAATTAACATAATCAATAACTTGTAAACATGGTTCCCCAGACGGACTTTGCGGAGACACTTTGGTTATCGTTTCCACTTTCGTATTCCACTTAGTCTCAAATAACTTTACTGCGTTTTTTAAAGCGTGCTCTAATGGTGCTTGCCGCACACTAGTTCCCCGAACAGCAAAATACACTTCGTTATTTTTAGCTAAATGCAGCTTGTTTTCAAACAACTTGGTTACCAAATCATCGTAGAATTCACCTTCATTTCGATGATGCCTGACACTAAATATGTTCTGGATCTTCCTGGCCACAAATACTTCAGCCGAAAAATCCAAGTCAATAATTGCCTTAAACACTCTTTCACGAACTTCAGGACAATCATCCTTCGCATGAAATGCCACCAAACTCTTTTGCAAAGAAGGAATTCCTTGCAAGTATTTGTCATTTCTAATCTCTTCCTGAAGCTGAAACAATCTCTGCCTGATCGGTTTGGGATCACTTGTCTTTATAAAGCCCAAAATCAAAATCTTAGAAATGCCCTCGTTACCAACTATAAAATTGCCATATCTATCATAAAAAGTCGGGTCACCGGACTCATCAACGAAAAAATAACTTGTAGCGTCAGTAGCCTTTTTCATCTTCCACTCCATTCTACATTCTTTCCCGTGGCGGCGTCAGCCGCCAGAAATGGGCAGGCTTCCGCTCCCCCGCCCCAGTTTCGGGGAGTACCTGCAAATCCGAGGGAGCGGGCTAGGTAAACTATCGGAATTAGTTTTACTTTCGCAGCCCGCTCCCGAGAAACGCTCAGGCCGCGAGAATTTCTTTGGGTTTTTAAGGCGCGGCCGGAGCCACGGAGAGTCCTCGCGTAGCGGAGCGGACCCGGGGATGGGGTACGATAAAAAAGGGCGGGGGCAAGGCGGAATCACCCCACGCCGACCATCGTTTTACCATGAGGTTTAAAAGTGTAGAGCCGTATGAATTAGCGTAAAAGGTGCTAGAGAGACGGCGGCAGTGAGCAGAAGCGAACTGGGATCCGCCGTCGCCCGCAGCTATGCGAGGGCGTGGCGAGCGGAGCGAGCGGCGGGATCTGTTAAAATTACATGGCTACCTTAAAAAGTTGATTCGTACTTTCCGGTTTTGTCCCGAGCGGGGTCGAGGGACAACGCGCGCTGAAAATAATCCCGCCCTCTGGCGGGACAAAGCGGCGAGGAGGCTGCAGGCCGACGAGCCTGTCACGATGCGAGGTTGCGAAAATGCGTTCTAACTTTTTTAAAAGTCTCCACACAGAGAGTTACTTATGCCATCCAGCTCTAGGTGGATTTTGATTAACCAAACCAACAACTTTCCTCTTTAGCCACCCCGTTCCCCCTCTTTCGACCGCAAACCTAGCATCTTCCCCTCCCAACAATTCAATCAATTCATCAGGATATTCAAACCTGGCCTTTTTAGTAGCTCTACCGTCAGGCGTTACCCAACCAATCTTTTCAAGCATCATCCTTACTGCTGCCTTTTCATCAACGTTTTCAACAAACATAAATTTGAAAATCACTTTAGCCAGATTACTTGATCAGGAATCTCGGAAACGAATTCTCCACTTAGTGAGCAATTATTTAAACCTGCAATCTTCGCCGTTTTAGGAGAAAGAACAAATTGCCCATCAGGCGACCACAATTCCGGAGCAAAATAACCATAGTCATATGACAACTGCGTATACGGGCAATAAGCTTCTCTCACCCCGCCAACAGTATAGGTATCAAAACCCCCCTCCACAACCAATAATTTTTGCCGTGACTTATTAGCCAGCATACTTGTAAACGGTAATACTGTTTGGCGATTTTTGAAAAATGGTTCCCCGCTTCCATTGTTTGCATTATAACTATAAAACTGATTTCCACTGCTCCCTCCGTTGTAGTACACCAACGTTGGTTTATCACCTGCAAATGCCACTACCCTCCCAAAAGGATTGCCAGAATCACTCTCGGCCAACATTTGTATACTACCGGTACTCTTATTAAACAACATCAATTGGTTAGAGCTGTTATGAAAAACTACAAAACGGCTATCCATAGAATAATAATGGGGACTCGTCGGACTAACTCCGTCTACAATCTTAACCTTCTTACCCCCGGTGTATTCCATTTCGTACAAGGATCCATTTTCCACATAGGATATCTTGGGCTGGTTTGATAAAAACACTATCTTTCCCAAATTTGGCTCTGCCGATCCCGAAGCTTCGATTTCCAGCTGTCGTCTTTTGGTTACCATATCAAAAAGAATATTCGATCTTCCCGAATTCCACGCCGCCAAATAAATACTGTCAGTAGACCACACCGGATAACGAATTCTTTCCGTTGCCGGTATAAACTCCGTAGTCTTCCCTTCTTTCATGCCAAAAACTTTAAGTCCGGTCGTTTCCGTTCCAAAAGTAAAAGCCAGCTTGTCTTTATCGGGAGACAATGCCAAATCCAAAATTGGCTGTCCTACATCCACTAGTAAACTTTTTCGCGGTCCCTGCTGTGTAAAATCAACTATCCAAATCTTTTTATCCCAAACTAGGGTTAATAGTCAAAATGCGTTGGTGAAATCAGGAAACTATAAGCTGGCAATGGAGAAGATAAAAAATCCACAAAATCGCATTGGCTACCCTTTTTCT
>VMGA01000038.1 GCA_007376345.1 Microgenomates group bacterium Gr01-1014_16
AGAAAAAGGGTAGCCAATGCGATTTTGTGGATTTTTTATCTTCTCCATTGCCAGCTTATAGTTTCCTGATTTCACCAACGCATTTTGACTATTAACCCTGGATTTTTATTGTCCGGAGAAAAAATTGGCAGTGGAGCTGAAGGGGATGGCGCACCGGGGAAAGACGGCAAAGAATTATGACGATTACCGAAAGAGTTATTTGAAAGAGTTGGGGGTGAAAGTATTGGAGTTTTGGAACCAGGAAGTTATGGATGATGTAGATGGTGTAACAGGGGCTATAAAAATAGAATTGAATGTAAGAACCTCACCCCTACCCCTCTCCTTTGAGAAGGAGAGGGAATAAGGAAGATATTACGAAATTGGTTCGATGGTGGTGGATATTAGGCAGGGGCCGAGGAATTCGACGGAGGCGATGGCGGAGTGGGATAAGTAATTGCTGAAGGCCGCATGATAACCTTCGTCGGGGAAGGAGTAGTTTTGGTGGTCGACGGGGTCGATCCAGAGATGGTCGCTATGATTTGAATTGAGGGAAACCGTGCCGGCGGCGCGGCAAAGATAGACGATGCGGACTGTTTGGGAGCCGTCTTGGACGTAGGAAGTGATGTTTAAGGGAATGGAGATGATTGTCAGGTTGAGGGAACAATCGTGGCGCACGAGTCGGCCCAGGCTGTCGCGCAGAGAGTGACCAAAGTCTAAGGGGCCGCCGGGGAGATCCCAAATGTCATACTTGCTGTCTGAATTAGCGCGCTTGAGAATGAGCGTCTGCCAGCGGTGGTTGACGATGAAGGCTTTTTGGACGACGGAAAAAGAGTTGGCCACAACTCTTTTATATCACTTATTTAACCGGTTTGTTCATTTCTTTGCTTGTCCAAAGAAATGAACCAAAGAAAGGACCCCCTCAGGCTCGCTGCAAACACTTCGCAAAGATGTGATGTTCAGGGTTTATATTACGCCCTCACCAAGTATTGTGCTTTGCTCGTGTTTGCGACGCTCACGCTTCGGGATATAATCACAAAATGATAATAACTCAAACACCGTTGAGAATCAGTTTTTTGGGCGGGGGGACGGATATGGAGGGTTTTTATCGGGAGTATGGGGGATGTGTTATCACGACGGCGATTGATAAATATGTGTACTGCATAGTTAAAGAGAGATTTGATAAGTTGATTGTGGTCGGGTATTCGATAAAAGAAACGGTGGGAAAAATTGACGAGCTAAAGCATGAATTGGTGCGGGAGGCGATGAAAAAAACCGGAGTAACTGAGGGGATTGAGATCTCTTTTTTGTCCGATATTCCGGCGGCAGGATCGGGATTGGGGTCGAGCTCGTCGGTGACGGTGGGAGTATTGAACGCTTTATATCAATACACCGGGCGGGTAGTGGAAGCGGAGAGGCTGGCGCGGGAGACGTGTGAAATTGAAATCGATATTTTGAAAAAATCGATCGGCGTGCAGGACCAGTATATCGCGGCTTACGGGGGGATAAATTTTATGGAATTTAGAAAAGACGGGACGATAAGCGTGGAGCCGCTGGGGTTGTCTGAACAACACGTGAACGATCTGCAAAGTTATATGATGGTGTTTTTTACGGGGAAAACCAGACAGGCAGATACCGTTTTAAAAGAGCAAAAAGAAAATATTGAAAAGAAAAATAAAATATTGCAGGAAATGGCCCAGCAAGCCAGAGTAGGCAGACGGCTTTTAATTTCCGGCAATATGACGGGGTTGGGAAAATTATTAGACGAGGGTTGGAAATTAAAAAAACAATTGGCGTCAAAAATTTCTAATGAAAATATTGATAAGATGTACACGGCGGCGCGAAAAGCCGGGGCGCTGGGGGGAAAAATTTCCGGGGCGGGCGGGGGCGGATTTATGACATTGTTTGTGCCGACCTCCAAAAGAGAAAAAGTTAGGAGCGCGCTGCATGGCTTACGAGAAATGCCGGTGGGGTTGAGTAGGGACGGGAGTAAGGTGATATTTAATATACAAAGATAAATATTCAGAAAACTCGGAAAACTCAGAGAATCTGACGATCTGAAAATCAGACGATCCGATGTTCTGATCTTCCGAGTGTTCTGAGTTTTCTGAATAATGACAAAAATATATACAAAAACAGGAGATAAGGGGGAGACAGGGACGTTTCGCGGACGAATGGGCAAGGGTGACCAGTTGGCGACGGCAATTGGGAGTGTGGATGAGGTGAATAGTTGGATCGGAGTATGCAGAGAAGATTCAAGATTCAAAATCCAAGATTCAATTTTAGATAAAGAACTAAAAAAAATTCAAAACAATTTATTTATTATCGGATCTATTCTGGCCGGATCAAAAAGATATAAATTTAACAGATATGAAACAACAAAACTGGAAAAATTAATAGATAAACTGGAAGCGAAATTACCAAAAATAAATAACTTTGTATACCCGATTGGTCATTTACAAGTTGCCCGGTCTGTAGCACGGAGGGCAGAGAGGGAAGTGGTGGCACTTAAAGATTCAGGATTCAAGATTCAAGATTCAATACTGGGATATCTCAACCGACTTTCCGACGCGCTGTTTGTGATGGCCAGGTGGGTGAATTTGAAAACAGATGTAAAAGAGGAGATTTGGAAGCAGTAAGCGGGGTTGGAAATTATTGGTAGTGGTCGGTGGCGGAGAGGATTTCGATGGCATTTGCGTCGTCGCGGAAGATAAAGAGGGCACGGTATTTGCGGTCGATGCGGAAGCTGTAAATGCCCTTGTTTTTGGGTTCCATCAGCTCAACGTTTAAACTGGGATGTCTGGGATTTGATTCGAAGAAGAGGATTTGTTTGGTGAATTTTTTGAGTAGATTACGACGGGTTAAATATGACGTTATGTCCGGATGAACGGGTAAAATGGTCATTTGAAATAGTCGGATCGGTCGAGGCCGGCTTCCAGATCTTTGAGAAAGGCAGTAGAATATTTACCGGTTTTGGCAAAGCTGGTTAGAATATCGTTTTTACTTTTGGTGGAAGGGGAGGAAAAAGGGAAAGTTTGGGAATGGAAGAGAAGGTCGGCGCGTTGGGAAAAAAAACGGATGAGATTCCGGACGAATTCGCTGCGGTTGGCGAATCCAAACTGGCGGGCGGATTGATCGATCCACTTGAGCTGGTCGGAGGTGAGGGAAAGGTTGACAGTGGTCATGAAGTAATCTTAGCAAACTTTGTCAGTCTTTGTCAATTTACACAACTATAGTTGTTATTTGGGGTTGTCAAGAGATGCAATTATTGACATAATTATGTTTTTATGTTAATATTGTTCTATGAATGGAAAAATGGTGAGAACTACAGTTTATTTACCTAAAGACTTTGTGGAAGCAGTGAAGCTGGAAGCAATGAGTAGAAAGATGACTCTGACAAGCATGATGTATGAGGGGTTGAAGAAAGAAATAAGAATTGAGCCTAAGAGAAAAAAAAGAATGGTGTTTAAGACCTATGATTTGGGCAATCCAAAATATGTGTTCAGGCGTGCTGATGCGTATGAGTAGTCAAGTATTGATTGGAGTGGATGCGAATTGGTTGGTATATTATTTGAATAAAAATAGCGTTTTTCACAAACGGGTCAAAAAAGCGTTTGAGGAGTTGGAAAAGAAGGATGTCCAATTAGTGGCGACATGGCAAACTTTTGCTGAATTTTTTGCTATTGTGAGTGACAAGAAGCGATTTGAACATTGTCTGAAGCCTGGCCAGGTAGCTGGGCTTATAAAAAATTATATAGATAGCGATTGGTTGCAGTTGGTATTTCCAAACATTTATACAGGCAGAGTCTTTTTGAAGTTAATTGAGGAGACTAAACCAGTAGGGCAGAGAATTCATGACATATTTTTGGCTGCGACTTTAATATCGAACGGCGTGGAAACCTTGCTGACTGAAAATGTTAAAGATTTTGCTGGAACAGCAGGGTTGAAAGTGATGGATTTGGAAGGGACACTCCTTTAAGGACTAACCTTTTTAGGTTTCGGGTTGTCATGTTGTTGTTGGGGTTGTCAAATTGTAAGATAAAGACATGGCGGATCAGACGGATCAGCAGACAATGACACCGGGGCAGAAGGCGAAGGCGGATTTGGAGGAGATAACCAGGAACGCGGCGCCGAATTTGGCGGACGAGGTGGAGGAGTTTGAGGAGAAACAACACGATTGGCAGGCGGCGTACGATGCCGGGGGGCCGTTTAAAGAAAGATTAGAGGCGGTAGTAAAGGAGCGGCATATGGAAAAGCCGGTGGAGAAAGTGATCGAGATTCCGACTACGCCGGAAGTGGGACCGGAAGTAGAAGGGTATATGGAGAAAGTTGAAAAGGAGGCGGAGATGCTGGGACCGGTCATGGACGACTATACGGCGCAGGTGTTGCTCAAACCGAAGCAGAAAGCGGATAAACAAGCCTTGCCATTGACTGATGAGGAAATAAAAGAGGGGTTGCATCATAAAGTGTGGGAAGCCATCAGATGGCTGGCGACGTGGTGCATGAGACAGGTGCAGAAATTGCAAGGGGGTGGTGTATGAATCAGGGTTTGGTGGTGGTGTTGATACAACTGGCGGGGGTGTTGGTGGCTTTGGGGGGGCTAGTGTGGGTGATGATACTGTCGGGGTATTTGCTGATTGTGTGGTACAGACATCGGGATCGGGAAGAGCAAAGTTTGAAAACCGTTTGTTTGCAAGCGGCGGTGCCGCGGGACAACGAGATAAAAATCGACGCTATGGAGCAGGTGATTTCCAGCTTGTATTCGATTAAAAAAGGACCTAAAGGACCGTTTGGGTGGCTGACTTTTTTGCAAGTGCAGCCGCATATTTCCTTTGAGATCGTGGGGCGCAAAGAGGATATCCGGTTTTATATCGTGCTGCCGGAAAAACTTAGGGATCTAGTCGAAAAACAGATCCACGGGAGTTACCCGGGGGCGGAGATCAGGGTGGTAGAGGAGCCGAACATATTTTCCAAAGAGGGGAAAGTGGAATACTCCTGGCTAATACTGCGCAGTTCGGCGCATTATCCGATCCAGACATTTAAGAACCTGGCGGTAGACCCTATGGCAGCTCTGACTTCGGCCTTGGCTAAAATGGGCGACGGGGAGGGAGCGCATGTGCAGATACTGGTATCTCCGGCGGATGGAAAGTGGAAAGGCAAGGGGAGGGCGTGGATTGGAAAGACCAAAAAAAATGAGGCGAATCCGGAGAAGGCGAGTTATAAGGTGGACGCGAAGACATTGGAGGCGGTGGACAACAAGGTGGGCAAGAATGGGTTTATGACGACGATCCGAATCGTGGTGTGTTCGGCAGACGGCTCGTCGGCCAAGGCGCATATGGGCAACATTAGGGCGGCATTTGAGCAGTTTAACGGGGACTTGAACGGCCTGAAAGGCAAAAAGATCCGGATGAAGGGGCATTTTATGGTGGACTTTGTCTATAGATACCAACCAATGGTGTGGTGGGGGAACTGGACAGTACTAAATTCCGAAGAACTGGCGACGATGTATCATTTCCCAAATAAGACGGTGGAGACGCCGCATATTTTCTGGCTGAATGCCAAAAGCGCGCCGGCCCCGGCGGGGATTGCCACATCGGGATTGTTTATCGGGAAGAGTGTTTTTCGGGGGATCGAGCGGCCGGTGTATATCACGGAAAGCGATCGGGAACGGCATATGTATATTGTGGGTCGGACGGGGACGGGGAAAACCGAATTGATGAAATCGATGATTTTGCAGGATATCCAGGCCGGGAAGGGAGTATGCGTCATTGACCCGCATGATCTGGCGGAGCAGCTTTTAGGGTTTATTCCCCCGTCACGGGCGGAAGACGTAATTTATTTTAATCCGGCGGATGAAGACCGGCCGATGGGGATGAACTTGCTGGAGGCGAATTCCGATTTTGAGCGGCATATGGCGACCTCCGCCATTATCGAAATGATGTATAAAATATACGACCCGCATAAGACCGGGATGGTGGGGCCAAGGTTTGAGCACGCCATCAGAAACGCGATGCTGTCGGTGATGGACGCGGTGCCCGGTGGATCGTTTATCGAGCTGGTGCAGGTACTTACCCGGCCGGAGTACGTTCAGGAACTGCTGCCCCGGGTGAGAGACCCGGTAGTGCGAAGATATTGGACG
This sequence comes from Microgenomates group bacterium Gr01-1014_16, assembly GCA_007376345.1. Classification (GTDB taxonomy): domain Bacteria; phylum Patescibacteriota; class Microgenomatia; order CAZETR01; family Amesbacteraceae; genus VMGA01. The sequence continues at coordinate 6,116 of VMGA01000038.1, forward strand.
GACCAGATTGCCCAGACCAGCGAATTCCATAAATCGGAAGTGCTGGATTATATTGTGTCCAAGTTCGGGCGGTTTATTACCAATAAAACGATTAGGAATATTATCGGACAGAGCCAGAGCGCGTTTAATTTTCGAAAAGTCATGGACGAGGGGAAGATTTTGATTATGAACCTGTCCAAGGGCATGCTGGGGGAGGAGAACTCCAACTTTTTGGGACTGGTGTTGGTGCCGCGGCTGCTGGCCGCAGCCATGTCGCGGGCGGATATGCCCGAATCGCAGAGGCGACCGTTTTACCTGTATGTGGACGAGTTTCAGAATTTTGCCACGCCGGATTTCGCCACGATTTTGTCTGAGGCGAGGAAATACAAATTAAATTTGATCGTGGCCAACCAGTTTACGACCCAGATGGATGACGAGGTGAAAAACGCGGTGTTTGGAAACGTGGGAACACTGTTGTCTTTCCGGGTGGGGGTGGGAGACGCCAATTATTTGCAGCATGAATTTACGCCGACTTTTTCGGAGGCGGATCTACTGAATGTCGAGCGGTACCATGTGTATATCAAAACGCTGGTAAATAACGAGCCGGTGATACCATTTTCCATGGATGTGACCAAAGATTTTAAGACGGAGCAGAGCTTACGCAATCCCAAGCTGGCGGAGGCGATCAAACAGCTATCGCGGTTGAAGTATGGGAGGGATGTAAGATTGGTGGAGAGTGAGATTGCGACGAGAAGTAAGCTGTAAGAGAGTATGAGAGTGGAAGAGTATAAGAGTGTAAGTTAAAATCAACGAATTGGGCTCGTCGTTTAATGGCAGGACCGGACTCTTATAAAGTCCTGGACATGGTTCGATTCCATGCGAGCCCACAGAAATGGATTTTTCGTGTCGTTGGGAATGGCGCTCGCCACGCCCGCCCCCGTGGCGAGCGCTGCAAAGCCCTGTTTATATACGCAAAAAAGCCGCCGATTCACTTCCGTTTTTGGAAATACTCGTCATTTTCTCTTTTAACTTGATTTTTAGTTCTACTAATTCGTTTTTCTTTTGTTGGTAAATTTGAGGGTCAACGATTTGGTCGAGGTACCCTTCAAGCAGTCTGTCTAGTTTTTGATCAATTTCTAGAATTTTGGAAGAGAGTTTTGAAATAGCTGTTTCACTATTGGTTTTTTCCTCTGTCTCTTCTTTATCCAGTTTTTCGAGCCACAGTTTAGCCCAAGAGTTTGGCAGACTAGATTTAGCAACGATTGCCCGCAATTGTTGTTCTACAAGTTCTTCACGAAGATAATTTTGCGAGCAATCATTCCGTTTTTTGGTACAGCGGTAATAAATGTAGTCAACATTTCCGCGTGTTGTAGGATAACACTTGTGTTTAACTTCGGCGGTGATGGCGCAGCCACACTCCGCACATTTTACTAATCCCAAAAAAGTAAAATTATTCCTTCTAGGTTTTGGATGTTTTCTGGCTTCAAGAATTTTTTGGACTTTTCCAAATAATTCCGGTGGGAGAAATAGTTTATGGGTTCCTTCGTAAGTTTCACCGCCGAAGTTGATAATTCCAATGTAAAATTTGTTACTTAAAAGTCGTTTGACTGTATCAAGGTGCAACATCTTTCCGGTATATCTGGTGATTCCGAACTTCTGGAAAAATCGAGAAATATCCGCAATGGAGCTTTCGCCTTCGGCGAAAAGCTCAAATGCCTTTTTGACGATTTTGGATTTTAGTGGATCAATTTCGATTGTCCGCAGTCTTGGCTCATTCAAATATCCATACGGCGCTTTATTAGGCAAAATTCCCTTTCGTAGTTTTTGACGGTTTCCCCGTTTTACGTTTTCGGAGAGATTGTCTACATAGTATTTGCTCTGGGAAAATGCAATTGAAAGCATAAATTTACCTTGTGGAGTATTGTCAAACCAAAATGTTGGGAATTTAAGATCAATTATTTTCCCGGTATCAAGTAAATAAATAATTTTGCCGCCGTCAATAGAGTTTCTTGCAAGTCTATCTGCGTGCCAAGCCAGAATTCCATTGGCTTCTCCTTTCTCAATTTTTTCTATTACTTGGTTAAAAATAGACCTTCCTGGAATTTTGGCTGTTCTAGACTCTGTTAAGTACTCTGTAACAACCAACTTTTCTCTTGCCGCAAATTCTTTCAGTTCTGCAATTTGCGACTCGATGGACAAAACTTGTTTTTCCTTTTCGTCTGTTGATTTTCGGCAGTAGGCAATGTATTTAATCATTGTTTTATTTTTGTGTTAAATTTTTGCGTTTTTCTTTTCTCTTTTTATACGGCGGCTTTTTTGCGTATATAAACAGGGCTTTGCAGCGCTCGCCACGGGGGCGGGCGTGGCGAGCGCCATTCCCAACGACACGAAAAATCCATTTCTG
>VMGA01000039.1 GCA_007376345.1 Microgenomates group bacterium Gr01-1014_16
CAGACCCCGGGAGTTTTTACTTCGAAACTCGTTTGGGTATAAACGCCGAATTACAGAATTAAACAATCACTTTTACCAACGCAAAATGAGTATTAAACCGACAATTGTATACCAATTGGGGTTGATAGATATTTATTTCCAAATATGAGCCGGGGATTGTTTCTAACAGGAACGCCTGACGACTATATAGCATTTCAGCTCCCTGGTAGAAATAATAGGCTTTCTTTCCCGCTATTAAAGAATTGCCGTCTCCCTTGCCGTCAAAATCAAATTCAAAGGCATTTTTCCAGGCTTCGGAATAACTTTTACTCTGTATGTAGTTAATAACCATCTTAAGTTCATTAACATTAACTTTTTCTGCATTCCCAATTCCAGCGCCACTCGTACACGATACTGTAGGTAATGAATAAATTTCGACTGTATTGGCCATATCATCCAGTCGGAAATTATCTGGGTATTTGATTTTATATCCTGCAACAAAATGGCTGTAGGTTCTCCATGATTCCTTAGCGGCTTCAATAGTAGGTTCACGGTTTGGAAGGTTAGTTGGAGTTTGGGATATAAACAATTTTGACGGCGCGGTTGTGGGAGTAGTTTGCACAGTTTTATTTTTAGCTGAGAGGATACACTCCTGGATTAAGGGTTCAGCTGCTGTCTTAAGTTGCAATTGGGATAGTTTGCTCGACGAAACACCAAGAAGATTTCCATAGGTTTGATAACGGCGACGGCATTTGTTTTCAATTGAATTAAAGCTGGTAAACCAAACAACTGCAATAATTGTCCCAATAACGGCAATTGCTCCCAGAAAATATTTGTTTTTAAATAGATCGTCATGTAAAACGTCCATACTTTTATTATTATATTACGTTTTTATTCTTGATCCGGTATTGCGATTGTCTACTAATTACTGCTTCGTGGCCGGAAGTTGCTGAATAAGTGTAATCATTTAAAATAACCTGCCTGGTGGCGCACGTTTAACTGGAATTAAGCGGTTTGAATTGGATGTTGAGTAGTTTTTCGAATAATTATTTTTTATTAAATTTGTAACTACCTCCGTACTCCCCCACCAAACTATCGGAAAGGAAAATAGAATTAACAACATAGAAAAAACACCAAACCGCTTCAGTTTTAATTTATTTTCGAGAAAGGCGTAGGTAACCATTGAGATAACCCACACAAGCCCAAAAGGAACGATGAACTTAAGAAATCCATACTTTGAGTCGATGGTTTCGATTAAGAGAGTAAAGACTAGGTTGGCTGGGGGTGTGAATGTACCCAAAACGATCATGAAGATAAGATCCAGAATTAAACTGAAGAAAAGTGAGTTGAAAAAAAGAATTAGAATTGAAACTTTAGTGGACACTTGACTAAGTATACTATTTTACTGGCACTAGTGATGGGGTTTGAGTCTGAAGTTTGACGGTAGCCAATTGATCTGCTGCAGTAAACAATAAGGTTTCAGCAAAAGAAAGAGCTGAACCCTTAGCAGGATCGTTAGTCCAATCTGTTCTAAGTCCTTTTTCGGTAATTTTGGCATTATATTTTACCGTAAGCTCTTTTTTCCTCCCTGAATCAATTACTGCCGCTTTGGATGCAAATAAAGGCAGTACTTCTGCAATGTCTTGACTTAGTGACTCTTGTTCTGTTGTTAAGTTGTTTCCTTCCGGAAATGCACCAGTTTGGATAAAGTCAGCAATTTGTTGTGCTAACTTTTGTCTAAAGTTTACACGAGGATCGTCGTTTGGGAGATTTTCAAATTGCGCGGCGTATTGAACTCCGAGTTTTGCTGCTAGCTCAACGGCTGTTTGATACCGATCTTTTTCGACTCCTTGCAGTGTTGTTTCTCCAGAAAAGTTTAAAAAAACTACTGCCTTTTCTCTTTGGAGAGATTCATAGCTTATTTTACTGTCGTAGGTAGCCATAGGATGGTTGTATTATATGCTTTTGGTGGAATTGCTTGTAGATAATTTTACTTCAATCGGCCGGAGGAGCTGGACGCCGAGGGAAGATATTTTGAAACCGACGGAGACGAGGAAGCTCATGAGAAGATAGTGGACGGTGAGATTGGAGGTGTAATTGAGATAGTCGGCGGAGACGAGTTCGGAAGGAGTGGTTGAACCTGGGATTTCAACTTTGATCCCCTCCCCTGAAAATAATTTAGTCGGCTCGATCTGTTTGGTAAAAACTTGATAAATATTAAATGCCGAAAGACAAATAGTCAGTAATCCAATCGTCAATAGTAAATACCCGGTGATTTTTTCGGTCATTTTTTCTCTGCTTTGGATTCTGCGGCAGGGGCAGGTGGTCCCTCGACTTCGCTCGGGACGACACCTTCAGCTGGGACAGCTTCAGGAGCCGCTTCCTTAACCTCTTCTTTGGCTAGGGGCTCGATTTTGGCGATGATGGATTCGGGGTCTGATTTTATTTCCAACTTGGAATCCAGTTTGAGATCTTTGACGTAGATGGCCTGGTCAACTTCGGTAAGAGAAGAAACATCGACATCGAGATGGTCGGGAAGGTTGGCGGGAAGGGCACTGACTTCGATTTCGTCAAGTTGTTGGACGAGGATGCCAAGTTTTTCTTTTTCTGCCGGTGCCTCGCCTGTCAATTTAACTGAAACCGGGGCGGTGATTTTTTCTTTGAGGTCAACTTGATGAAAACTAACGTGGAGGATAAGCCCAGTGACAGGGTGTCGGGTGACTTCGGAAATCATGACCGGCTTGTCTGATTTTTCGCCGTCGATGTGGAGGTAAAGCAAAGTCGACTCCCCTACCGCAGAGTAGATTTTTTGGAAGTCTTTGGTCTGAAGTTGAAGATTGGAGGAGGGAATTTTTTTACCAAAGAGATTAGCGGGGATGAGGCCCTGGGCACGAAGTTTTTTGACTTTGCGTCCGAGAGCGAGCCGGGGTTGGACGGTGAGTTTTTGTTGAGTCATTGATTTATATCCAATTCCAAAATGTAAGGGTTTGGGTTTTGGACATTATACCGGAGCTGAGATGATTGGGCAACAGCGGGAACTTGACGGGTGACTACGGACCAGGTGTCAGGAAAATTCAGCGTGTGGGTAAAAGTTAGACTAAGGAGACCAGGCTGGGGTAAGTGAGAAAAGAGGTATTGGGAAAGCGGCTGAGAAAGAGGCTGGTGATAACCGACTATAAGATTTTGCGTTTTGCCCGGAGGAATATCTATTTGCAAAGAGATCAAATTGAAACCAGATAGGCGGGACGCGGAATAAGGCATGTTGACAGAATCAATTGAAGTGGCCGCGGGGAGAAAGAGCTGAAAATAATTTTTAACTGTACCAGCGGGCCAAACTGATGAGGTACTGGTGTTTTCTAAAGTCAGGCGATATTCATAAGTAACTAACCTGTCTGAAAATGTTTGGGATAGTGAAGAAGACCTAATGATAAAGGCAGAACTTTTGTTGGGACCCAAGTGATTTTCTACAGGAATTAAAAAGTCGGAAAAACAATTGGTAGTTGGACAAGACGGGGGAGTGAAGGAACCGTCCCAAGAGGGAATACTGGGATAAAGATAGATTTGACGAGACTGAAGACGAGAAAGCAAAAAACGGGCGACGGCCATTTGGGACGAGGGTGGAAGTTGGGACAAGCGGGGAACGAGCGATGAAACAAGTGATGATAAAAACAAATTGTTGGATCCGGTTTGAGAAAGTTGTTTAAGATATAGGGGGATCAGACTTTGTGAACCAAGTCCAGAAATATCTAAAAGTTTTTCAAGGGTGGTAAGGTCTAGAGCAATGACGTAATCAACCGGCAGGGAAGTGGAGCGGGTAAAAAGAGAGGATATCTCTTTGGCACCGGACGGGAAATCGGGATTGAAATTAGCATCACGAATTTGCCAATTTGTTTGACGAGTAAGTTTTTGCCACGAGGCCGGAGCGGGGGAAGAGGCGGTAAGAGACGAGGACGAAAAAAATCGGGAGGAGGTGATATGGGTATTGGTCAGGGTAAAATAGGCAAGGGTGTCAATATACCCACCGGACGATCTTAATTCGGTCGGGTCCTGGATTAGGACGAGGTAGGAGGTTTGAGAATTGACGGCCAAGAGACGAGAAAAACTAGGAGAGAGCAAAATAAGTTGATTGACTATTTGATGGATTTGAGGATCTATTTTTGCCTGGCCATTAATTTCTGATAGGGTTTCGTCAAGACGGGTTAGGGAAGTGTAAAGTTTGGAAAGTGACTCGTCATAAAATCTACCAGATGAGAATAATGATTGAAAAATGGGGGTTGTGGAAGAAGTGAGATTTTTAATATCCCCTTCCAGTTTGGAGCAATATGAGGCCGGGGTAAAAGAACATTTTTTGGGAATTAGAGTTGAGGCAATATAAAAGCCCAACACAACAATTGTGATTAGTAGTATTGGGATGAGATTTTTTTGATAAATTTTGGGGCTGGTTTTTGGTGTTTCTATTTTTTTCGGAGTGAATGTTGAAACAACTTCGATGTGGTAGTGATGCCTGGCCATTAATATATTTTATATCAACTAATTATCCTAAAGTGACGTAGATATTGAAGCTATTTGTATGTACTTATTGATTAGGCATGATATTGCAGATTTTTTAAGACTGGTTTTATTTATTTTTGTAAGTACAACTTAACGTGAAACTGGATTTTTTTAATCTTTGCGGAAAAAGTTATTGAGAATCCAGGGTTTGGTTTACTAGTTTGTCAGCAAAAAAGTTTTGCTCACGGGGAACGTAAATGAAATTTGAAATTTGAAGTTTACCCCTCGACCCCGCTCGGGGCGAGCAATTTTCAATCAATTTCTTAATTTTCAAATTTTCAATTTTTAAATTTGGTTCTTTGATTTTAAACACTCCTTTCAGTTGATTAACTACTAACAACGAATCTAAGAAAAATGTGATTTCTGATGTTGGTTGAAATTTAATAATCCATTCGACTGCTTTTAAAACCGCTGTGTATTCAGCAATATTGTTGGTAGCGATCCCTAAATAAAAGCCTTGTTGATGCAATGTTTTGCCAGTAGCGTCTTTAACTACAAAGGCGGAAGCGGCGGGTCCGGGATTGCCGCGGGCACCACCGTCGCAGTATATGTTCAAAATACTGTCATTCAAGGGCATACAATTGGCATACAATGGTCATGCGATAGTCATTCAGTTGGCATAAATTGTACCTTAATTAGAGAAATTAAAATAACTAGAAGGAGAATGTTCTGGTGTAACGTTAACCAGTAATGATCTGCCAGCCCGGTCGTTAAGACGACCAGGGCTGCAATATTCAATATCCAATATTCAATATTCAATGAATTTTTAATTTTTTTTATTATTAAATATATAATAATTACTGTGGCCGGGAGACCGAGCTCGGAGGCAGCTAATAAATAAATATTATGAACAGGTTGAGTAATTAGTTGGTAGTTGGTAGTTTGTAGTTGGTAGCTGGATGTGGCGGGGATGAAGTTGCCCAGACCAAGGCCGAGGAGAGGGTTTTGCTTAATTGCTTGAAGAGCTTTTTGGTTAAGGGCGAGACGGAGGGGGAGGGAATCGGGAGAACCAGAAAATTGAATCATTAATAATGAAGAAGGAATTATGCAAAGAACGAAAAATATAATTTTATATTTTAAGTTTTTAATTTTAGAACAAATCCAAGAGACCAAAACTAAAATTTCTAAAACAATGGCGGTGCGGGAGAAGGTAATCGGCACTGTAAGTGCCACAATGACCAATGACCAATGTCCAATGACCAATTTTTTTTGGGAATTAAGATAATAAATTATCAGCCCAGCTATGAGGAGAAAGCCGGCGAGGGCGTTTGGATGAGGTAATGTGGCATATGGCCGGAGGAGCAGGTGGCCGGCAAAAGAGATTTTGGCAATGCCGGGAGTGCTGATGTTAAATGTCCGTTCACCGAGCCAGTAGAGGGGGCCGCCAATTGAAGCTTGCTTTAGAAATTGCATCCACGCTAAAAGGGAAGTCCAAAATATCGATAAGCTTAATGTCCAATGTCCAATGTTCAATATCCAATAAAATCTAAATGATAAATATTTAAAAAACCAAAAGTATTCGAGTAGGCGTAGCCAGGAATAAATTGCAATATTGGGTGAATAGGATATTAGGATATTGAGAGTCGCGAAAATGAGGACTGGTAATGGAACACTGACGCGAAAACGGGAAAGAAAAAATAAGCCCAGTATAATCAGGTCTGTTAAATAAATAGTAGGGGAGAGGTAGTCGACGCGAATGCCGTGGACAAGAGACCAGGAAGGCCAGAAGTGATAACCCAATTGGGTTGGTAAGAGTAACAGTAACAGTAACAGAAGAAAACGTTCGAGGATTTTTGTCATTTGGGACTGATTATGACACTGCGGGAGCGGCCGACGCCTTGGGAGGAGGAGAAAACCTGGGGATGGTCGGCTAAATAGAGATGGATTACCCGTCTTTCGGAGGCGGGTAGCGGGGGAAGGGTGTGAGGAAGACCTGAGGCGACGACCTGACTGATGACCGAATCGGCCAAAGACTTGAGGGCGGTTTCACGGCGCTCTCTGTAGTCGTTAACATTGACGGATAAATTGAGCCATTCGCCGGTAAGCGCGTGTAGATGTTGGCCTAAAATGAGCTGGAGCGCGGAAAGGGTTTCCCCATGATAACCGATAAGAAGAGCGGGGGAGGGGGTGTGGAGAACGATGTGATAAAGATCTTCTTCCAGTCTGACTTCGACTTCGACTTCGGAGCCGAAACCGGTTTGGGAGAGGAAATTGGTAGTGTAATTAAGAATTTGAGTGGTTGGATCGTTCATGTGGAGGATTTTAGTAGGCCGAAGCGGGAAAGCCAGGGAGCCAGGCCACCCCAGCCGGTGGCGTAATACTGCTGGGCCATGGAAACAAGTGAAAAGACCAGCCAATAAAGAACTAAGCCGGA
>VMGA01000040.1 GCA_007376345.1 Microgenomates group bacterium Gr01-1014_16
CGCCCAAATCCGGCTGGCGACGACCAGAACCGGCGCGTCGCCCCCCACCCTCACCCAGCCATACCTATCCGCCATCTGCAAATATACTTTCCTAATTTTGTACCATTCATCTTCATTCTCGTCCGTCCCGTACGGATGCCCTTCAACTAAACTCTCTCCTCTCTTCGGTCCATCCACATAAATGGACACGTCCGGCTCAATCGTGTCATTGTTCATCTCCTCCATTTTCTCCACCGTCATCCCCCTGGCCACCCCCCACGCGATCCCCGTCCCCTTGTAATTCTCCGCAATCACGTTCACCCCGTTCTCCAGCCAGGATTTCAACGTCGGCTCAAAATCTTTTCTGTTTTGAGCAAACAGCTTCTGCATTTCCTCCTCCGGCAGGTTCTTTTTTGTCCTGTGCAATATCTCATCCAGCTTCGGCCCCGTCGGCTCGCAGCTGTAAACCGGATACCGCAAATTTCGGGCATGCAATCCGGACTCCCGCAGTTTTTCCTCCAGCATCAGTACCTGCCGACTCTTCCCCACCCCATCCGGCCCGTACAAAACAATAAACAATCCCTTATTCATATCTTCTATTATATACCTCCGGATGCGTGCCAACATCCAACAAACAAATCTCGTTCTTTCCCGTCCACTTGTACACAATTCTCATATTTCCACTGAGGCTAAAAGAGCATTCTCCTTCCATCTTCCTTCTCAACTCATGGCTATCCAGCCTGGTATCGTCCGGGTTCTTCCTAAACCACTGCAGCCGCTGCTCCACTATATCTTTCCATTTCGGATCCTGCTCTATGAGCCTTTTCAGTCCGCGGTAATAACTTTCCACGGCTTTTACTTTTATCATTTTTTCCCCATTTCTTTTTTCCTTCCCTCAATACGAAATCTCCAAACGAACCCTTCCCATCCCATACTATCACATTTCCTTTATCCGCTTCCTTCTCAGCTTTCAAAATCCATTCCTCAAATTCCGGTGTAAATCCGTTAACAGTTAAATTATCACTCAACCACCACCTCAAAGCATTCCTGATCACCTCACTAACAGAAGCATAGTGGTATTTCTTAGCCTTCTTTTTCGCCTCGGCATACAATCCCTTCGGCATGGAAATGTTAATAGTCATCATACTCGAATTCATGAGAGGATGATGGATATATACCCATCGAAATGCGTTATTCGCATAAATAACTTCCATGTGATGGGTATATCGTCATCGTGTCCATACAAACATTGTATCCTATCAATACATCTGCGTCAATTAAATAAAGGCAAACAATCCCAAAACTCCAACAGCTATTATAGCCGCCTTACCCCACCACTCCTGATACCACTTCTTTTCTCCCGAATTAGCTTCCACCATAATTAAATTATACCAAACTCCCCACCACCACCACTCCCAACAAAGCCACAGCCGACCAAACAAACGGCTTCAAGTAATTCTGCTCATTCTCCTTCGCCATACCCCCATTTTACCACTCCGCTTCAAACGTATCATCGCCTTTGGCCCCAATCCAATCCAGTTTCTGCTTTACCTTCTCCAATTGCTCCAGTCTATCCAGTCTCGGTTCATCAGAAAAATCAATAAACCGTTCCATCGGCAATACTAAAATCGGATCATGAGGCAACATCTCATAAAACATCTCCCTTACTACTCTTCTATAGTCAGGATGACCCGCCGCCCCCGCCCTCAAAGGAATCATGTGGTATAACTGCCTCAAATTGGCCGTGATGATCCATTTCATGAAATTCCCAAACGCCGCCATATATTGAGCCGCTTCCGGCGACACCTTATCCCTCACCTGTTCAAACACCTCTCTTCTTTTCTCCATATGTGCCCTATACAAATAGGTCACTTTCACTCCATCAACCTCAATCTCGTCAAACTCGGGTGGAACAAAAAACCCATGGTCCATCGTTATTAATTGTCTCTGCTGCGTCATCATTCTCTGCCGTTGCAAATCCCTCCATTCCGCCACCTTAGCCGTAACCTGGAGCCCATACACCGCTTTTTCAAACGCCCTTCCCGGCTTATGTCTCCTATCGGTTCGCCCTGCCAAATAATCCTCAACCACTTCCTGCTTTTCCGCTTCGGTCAAACCATCGACCAGTACCTTTATATCTGCCAAATCAGACTTCGAATGTTCAAACAAAATCGCCGCCACTACTTTGTTTAAAGCTTCAGGATCCCTTTCTACCAACTCCACCTTCATTCCCTCTTCTTTTACTAGCCGCTCCGGGATTCTCGATAAAAGTCGGGCTGCCGCTTCTCCGGTCTTCTTCCTGGATTCCAACAAATAGTCCCTAGCCTTAACTCCATGTTTATCGTTTTCCTCACTTGCCACCAGAGACGGCAGCACCTGGCTCACTTCAGCCCTTATTTCACTTGCCAAAGTCCTGCACTCCTCCAGAGGGCTAACCGCCATTTTATTGAGCATATTTTCCACTGCCTGCCCGGACAGAATCATTCCCGCATTTGTCAACGTCGCCATCGGCAAAAACACCCGCACTATGTCAAAGGCCTTGGCCCGAATTGAAGCTTTGTACACCTGTTCGTCTACCCCATTCTTCATGGGAAACTTCTTGACTAGAAACTCCCTCATAACCTTTGCACTAGCTTTGTACAACTCAAAAGCCTCGTCCATAATCTCTTCATATTTTTCCATCGATCCAGCCTCCCTAATCTCTCTCGGTCTTAAATACAAAAATTTCCCATTCACCAATGTCCCAAAATCCACATATCGCGACGACTTCTCCAACCATCCCCCCAACCGCCCGTCTTCAAGCTCCTTAACCGCCAGTTGCGACACCATCTCACACGCCATCCGCACCACTCCCAACTGCTTGACACTGTCATCTCCAAATTCCATGGCCACCCTTCCAGCCAACTCTCTTGCTTTTTCTACGTCCAGCCCATTTTTTCCCCAAAACTCCCGAGCCAACAAAGTCCTCATCGGCCTCGAACTCCGGCTATATCTGGCAAAAGCCGCAGTGGACACTTCCATCGGCATTGCGTCTGTCAGCGCATACACCGGCCTGTCCACGTTGGTCATCAACGCAGCCAATGCAATTATCGTAGCCTCATCCATTGGCTCATCTTTTCCATATCCTGCCCTGACTTCAGGAGCATACGGAATTCCCCTCTGCTCTAACCAATTCATTTCCTCCCCCAAATACTTGCCGTATTTGCCCCCGTCGCCCCTTTTTGGTTCAAATAATGGCTTTTTAATTTTTTGTGCCCGTACGGATACTGGGCTGGGCCGGTCATCTGGACAAAACTAAATTGGCAGATTTTCATCCCCGGATACAGCGTAATGGGCAGATTAGCCAGATTATAAATTTCCAATGTCAGCTGCCCCTTAAATCCCGGATCCACATACCCAGCCGTCGAATGAATAATCAGTCCCAATCTCCCCAAACTCGACTTCCCCTCCAACCGTCCCACCAGGTCATCCGGCAGTTCCACCCATTCCGCGGTCGTTCCCAGCACAAATTCCCGCGGGTGCAGCATCAGCGGCTCGTCTTTTTTGACCATAATTTTCTTCATCAGGTTTTTTACATCCGCCCTGGTATCAATAAAACTTTGCGAGTGATTGTCAAACGCCAAAAACTCGTCCCCCAAATGCAAATCAATCGAGCTCGGCTGCACATCCGCATCCCTAAACGGCATCACCACCAACTTCTTTTCCTTAATTCTTTTTCTAATTTCCCTATCACTTAATACCATCTACAGAAGTCTGGTTAAGTAAATGAGATAATACAATCGAACTCCACAACTCCATTTCATCCCTTTTTCCCTTTAAATTATCCAATCTCAAAAACTCTCCCTCTACCAGATTATCCTGAGGATTAACAGCGATATCTCCTTCAACACTCACCTCAAACACTAAACCCATGTGAACCTGATGAACTCCATCGTCATCGTCTCCGTCATGGTTAACAATTCCCAGAAAAGAAATGCCCAAAACTCTCCCGCTTAAAACCAGCTCCTCTTCAAACTCTCTTTCTAGCCACGCAGACATCTTTCCTTTTATATCTTTAGCCTTAAGATGACCGCCGAAACCCAACAATCTCTTTTTGTGTAGCCTTTTATCTCCTCCCTCTTGTGATCTAACCGCAGAAAAATATTCATCTCCTCGTCTGACCACGAAATAGGGAATAATTTGCTTCCTGTCAGGATCGGTTTCCAACTCCTCACCCCTCCTGGCAAACAACAATGTTCTCGTTAGTAGCCCAAAAAGCTGATTCTCATCCATGGTTCTAAAACCACTCCAATACTCACCACCAAATAATTCTTTCCGGGGGACATATGCCACATCTCCTTCAGCAGCAGCAGTTACCGTCAACACCCCATTCAATACCATTCCCCACTTTCTACCAGTTCCCGCTTATATTTTCAATCCCTATTTCTTTCTCTTCTTCGGCCCGTGCACCAAAGTCGGCAGGAGCAGTAATACCATCGCCAGCAAAAGTATCGCCAACGTTAGGTATACGATATATATTTGACTCATACCTCTATATTTCTAGCCGTATAAATAGCCGCCACCCAAAAACATAAAGTGACAACCAACCCCAATATTACTTGCCCCAAAGACTGTTTGTCAAACAACGCAGGAACAACCACCGACCCCACACCCACCATACCCACTCCCACAAAAATATCTACCAAAACCTTTATTTGCGACCCGGTCAACACCGGCTCTTTCGGCACCCACATCAGCAAATACTCCGCCACACTCCAATATTACACCCAATTACTTTTCCACCCCCGTCATCCCTAATCTTTTCGCCAGATTCCGATAAAACTCCTTGAGTTTCTCCAGTCCCAAAGGCTTTACCATCTTTGGCAAAGTCTCAAAGCCCTCAACCGCCGTTAAATCCACCGCCCAGGTATACGGGTCCACCTCCATCCTGAATTTAGCTTCCACTCCATCCCGCAAATCCCAAAAAGTGTATTTCTCCAGCCCGAAATACAAATCCACGAAATCTTTGACCTCCGTTCTTTGCGTAGTCGCCAACAGCTTATTAACAATTATGTCCTGCAGGCTATCCACCCACATCTCGCCTCTTTTTTCAGTAGATTTAACCAACCGCCTATATGGATAATAACCAAAATCGATCTTGATCTTCTCCCCACTGGCAAACTTCAAAAAATACATTTGCACCATCTCCCCGGGCTTAGCCTCAATCGAGAGGTTATATTTTTTCGCCAATTTCTCCAAAACCGCCAGTGTCAACTGGGTATCAAATTCTTCCTCCGAAAAAAAATCCAGATCCTCACTCACTCTATGGCCAAAATATGCCTCGGCCAGAGCCGTTCCCCCTGTAAAATAAAACTTTCCAGCCAAGGACTTGTCTCCGACTAATTCATCCAATATGACTTTTTGGTTTTGGGAGAGAACCGATATTTTCCCCATATGAGTAGCTCCATTAGCTTCCGGCTGCGTTCAAATAAATGCAATTTATCCCAATATTTCTTAGTCATTGACAAACTTATCTTTTCCCCTTTATCCGGGCCATAATTAATCATTCTTTCCAATATCTTGATTTTTCCGCTTTTCGTCTTTTTCAGTTCATTCACATCATAATCCCAAATCTTCGCCATCACCCAATTGTAGCAGACGCGGGAACAACAGGTTTAGCTGCGCCCTCCGTAACTCCCGAAGGGAGTGAAGGACGGGTCCAGCTGGCAAAATCGCATTTGGGATAATTGCTGCAGCCGAAGAAATTCCGCCTGCTTCTGGTCTTGCGCATGATCACCTCCCCGTCCCCGCACTTGGGACACTTCATCCCGATTTTGTTCTGAAAATTAGCCTTATACTTGCACTCCGGAAACCGGCTGCACGCCAAAAACCGCCCGAACTTGCCGATTCTAATCACTACATCGCCTTCCTGACATTCAGGACATTTATCTCCCGTCGCCTCTACTTCCACTTTCACCCGCACCGCTGTTTGGGTCACATCTGCAAGCGTCTTCTCAAACGGCCCGTAAAACTCAGCCACTACCGGCTCCCATTTTTTCTCGCCGTTAGCCACCTCGTCCAATCCGTATTCCATATTGGCTGTAAACTCATAATCGACAATATTGGGAAAATTCGTTACCAAAAAATCATTGACTGCAATTCCCAAAGCCGTCGGTTTAAATCTCTTGTTTTCAATTCTCTCCACATATTGCCGATCCTGAATTGTCGACAACGTCGGGGCATACGTACTCGGCCGCCCAATTCCCATCTCCTCCAAAGCTTTGATTAAAGAAGCGTCATTGTACCTGGCCGGCGGTTGAGTAAACTTCTGCTCTTTTGTTAAATCAATAAATTCTAATTTCTCCCCTTCCACTACTTCCGGTAACTGAACATTGGACATTGAATCTTGATCATTCTCGCCTTTGGCGAGCCTATACCAGCCGTCAAATTTTATAGTCTCCCCTCGCGCTTCCAATCCATAATTACCCGCTCTCACACCAATTTTCATACTTTCCCCCACCACTTCCGCCATCTGGCACGCTACAAACCTCTTCCAAATCATCTCATACAACTTCTCCTGGTCTCTATTGGATCCTGAATCTTGAATCTTGAATCTTTCGACATCAGTCGGCCTAATCGCCTCATGCGCTTCTTGAGCAACTTTAGACTTAGTTTTATATTCCCTTGCCCTTTCGGCCACAAATTTTTCGCCAAATTTATTTACAATAAATTCCCGCACAGCAGCTATTGCTTCCACAGCAATATT
>VMGA01000041.1 GCA_007376345.1 Microgenomates group bacterium Gr01-1014_16
AGACTGCAGGAGTTTGGAAGATCTAACTCCCGAACGAGATTAGACCGTCAATTGGGATAAAACACCCGTTTTTACCAACGCTAAATGTATATTAAGCCGGTTTACTCAAACGTGTACTAAGACTTACGTCAACTTGAATTAACTACCATACTCCAGAGCGCGGTAGTTAAGACATAGACCATTCTAGCTATTGCCAATATGGTGGAGTTATTGTACTCTAATCTTGTATGCAAGATTATTTAATCGAGCTTCAGGGGAACTTGGAACTAATTAAAAAAACGGCAGAAAATCTAGAGTATTGGTCGGCAAGGGAGTTGATGCCCAGACTTGGCTATACTAACTGGGAAACCTTTAAAACCACACTTGGTCGTGCCCAGGAGTCTTGTCAACAGACTGGTCAGGCTATTACAGACCATTTTCGGGGCGCCCTAAAAATGGTCGATATAGGCTCTCGTACGCAGAGAGCGATAGAAGATTTGCTTTTAACACGTTATGCCTGCTATCTCGTTGCCCAAAATGGGGACCCGCGTAAGCCACAGATTGCCGCGGCACAAAACTACTTTGCTATTCAAACCCGTAGGCAAGAGATGTGGGAGCAAAGAACCATTGAAAACAAGCGACTGGAGGAAAGGGATAAATTACGGGATACCGAAAAGAAAATCGAGCGGACAGTTTATCAACGGGGTATTACTCAAAGTATCGAGTTTGCCACGTTTAAAAATAAACACATAGAAGCTCTTTATGGAGGGATTAATACCCCCGATTTGAAAAGAAGGCGTGGTATTCCAAAAGAGCGAGCCTTAGCGGATTTTGATACCGACGTAGAGTTAAAGGCCAAAAGTTTTGCACTAGGCATGACCGATCACAATATTCGCACCCAAAATTTAGTGGGAAGAGACCATCTTGAGCGCGAAGTGGTAGCTAATAGCGCCGCAACGAGAGATGCGTTATTAGCCAGAGGTATTGTCCCCGAAAAACTTAAACCGGAGGAAGATATTAAAAAGATTGAGAAAAGAAGGGTAAAAGAATTGCAAGCGATTGAATATGATAAAAACAATAAAAGCTAAAACCATCGGATTTAAGAAGATATTGGATGAGTTTCCGGAAGTGAGATATGCGGGCGACCCGGTACTCAGACAAGTTGCAAAGACCGTGTCTCTGCAAGAGGGAATCAAATTAAGTGAAAAATTGGGAGACGTTCTAATGCGTTTCCGAAAGGCCGCTGGATATGGGAGAGGTTTTGCCGCCCCGCAAATCGGCGAGAACAAGGCGGTGTTTGTAACTTTTGTGGACGACCAACTACAAACCTTCATTAACCCCAAAATTATTGAGAGGTCAAGAGAAACAAATTACTACCGGGAGCTTTGTTTAAGTTCCGGAATTATGGCCGCAGACACTGAAAGGTCCGAATGGATAGTAATGGAGTGGATGGATGTTAGTGGAAAAAAACGCAGAGAAAAAGTGGAGGGATTTTTAGCTCGGCTTTACCAACACGAGGAAGCTCATTTACGAGGCAAGTTAAATTTGGATGAGGCAGTAGATGGAGGAATCGAGTTTGCCATTTTCGATCCCCTCAAAGAGCAACTTAGAAAATCCAGAAATTAGTTAGAGTCTTCATAAAATCTTCATCCCTCCGGGATTAAAGTTGGGTCATGGACTTGCTGTTTAGCGCTTCGATCGTCGCTTCGTTTCTGGCCGGCCTGGCCGCCCTGTTTGCCCCCTGCTGCATTACCGTCCTCCTGCCCACTTATTTGGCCTCGGTATTCAAGCAAAAATCCACGGTTTTTTTAATGACCTTCATTTATTTTCTGGGTCTGGTCGCCGTATTTTTGCCTCTGGGCTTGGGTGCAACATTCTTGACCCGGATTTTTTCCGACTATCATGATCAGGTTTTTATAGTTGGGGGAATTATCCTGACTCTTTTGGGGATATTGCTGATCAGCGGAAAAAGCATCTCTCTCCCCGTAAATATTCACCCGAAATTGCAAAAAACCGACGCCCTGTCGGTTTTCGGCCTGGGCATCTTTTCTGGCATTGCTACCATGTGTTGTGCCCCCGTCTTGGCCGGAGTTTTGGCTCTGTCCGCCCTGCCGGGATCGTATTTGCTCGGAGCCGTGTTTACCCTGGCCTATGTTTTGGGTATGGTCGCCCCGCTTTTTATTCTAGCCGCGGTCATGGACAAGTCCGGCGCCACCACTAAATTAATGGCCCTAAGAAAGCCAGTTTTCGGCAAGGTCACCCTGTCTAATCTTATCTCCGGGATTATGTTTCTGGGTTTAGGACTAATCATTCTCAACAAAGCCCGGACTAGCCAGCTGACCATGCACACCTCGTATCAGTTAAGCGTCAATTTGGCCATCGCCGGCCTGACCGAAAAAATCGGTTTGTATACCCGGATTTTGCCCGAACCGGTTTGGGCAATTCTTACTCTTTTAGCCGTCTCCGTCATTGTTATCATCGCTGTCCGTCAATGGAGACAACATGAGTAAATCCGCAGTCATCATCGTCGAAGCTGTCTTGGCGGTAGTTATTCTCGGCTCAATTTTTTTCAAAACCACCTCCGCGCCTCCGGCCCCGGTTCCTGTTTCCGATCCCATGGCCGATCATCACAAACCAAAACCAGCTGATTCAAGTATATTTTCGAGTCTTATTAACCAACCCGCACCGGATTTTACTTTGACCACATTTGACGGAAAAAGCCTTCAGCTCTCGCAAATGAGAGGCAAAAACGTCCTCCTCTTTTTCAATGAAGGCCTGATGTGCTACCCCGCCTGCTGGGACCAGATCGTCGCTTTCGGAGCTGACGGGGAATTCGCCAAAGCCAATACCGTCGTTCTCAATATTACTGTCGATCCCCAGTCCCAATGGCAGCAGGCCACTGTCAAAATGCCCAAATTGGCCTCCGCCACCGTCCTTCTGGACACCCAAAAAGAGGCTTCAGCCAAATACGGCGTGCTTTCCCTGGAGTCGTCCATGCACCGGGGCCAGTTCCCCGGCCACACCTATGTTCTGATCGACAAAAAAGGAATTGTCAGGTTTCAACTGGATGATCCGACCATGGCCATTAGAAACAAGCAATTACTGGAAGAAATTGCCAAGCTGTAATTTTGGGCAAAAAGAACTCCTCATCAAATCTTCATAAGCTCTTCATAAGCTTAAACTTTATGCATTCGAAGCCGACTCTAAAACATATCCTTCATGGATTATATTTCCATTGATCTTTACATCCTCTTTAATTTCTGAACCTGATTTATAGACCAAAAGAGATTGTACAATGTGCTCATCTTTAGTAAAAATTCCCAAGCGAGAGATAAGATTGACCTCGTCCGAAGCGAACTCCTTTGTAATCAAATCACGGAGATAAGCAAAATTGTCTTTTAATGTAGACTCAGCTACCCAGGGAGCTGAAAAGATAACCGTCCATCTATCAGTGAGGTCGTCCATTTTAAGTATAGCAAACAATGTTATCTTGCCCTTCTCTTTAACTATCGTACCTAGAATTTTTTTAAATTTTTCTACCATTTATGCCTCCTCTTAATGGTAGCAATAACTCCATTGGAAAGATCCACTAAGTTATTATACAGTTTTCTGGTCTTGACCTCGTCCCATCTCAGTTTAGGGTCGTATCTCATTGATGGCCAGTCACCTGGGTATTCTATCGTAAACTCGGACCAATTTCTAAACGCTTCAGACTTTCCCTTGAATCCAAAAATGTCACTCAGACCAGAAACAATAAGTAATTGGTCGAATTTATGAGTCATAAAATACGTATCAATTTTCTCATTACGTGTGTTTTCAGGATATGTTGTGAGGTGAAGTGCTTTGCAAGCTGAAGCTTTTAATGCACATTCTAAGGCGTACCCCATCATATATACAGATCCATTCCAATCACCGGCTTCTAACAATATCTTTGCCGTTTTTAGACGTGCTTTTGCTATTTTTCTAAGCTCTTTTCCACTTGCAGCCATATTATTTTTTATTTGTAGTAAATTAGATTTTACCCCTTTTTGACGAACTTATAGACGGATGCTTTTTTGCCAGAAACCAGAATGTCATATTTGTTCTTCAAAGATAGCTCTGGAAACCTAGGAACACACAAATCCATTAACAGTCTATTTGCCGACAATATGACCAAAATCCCGCCGGACTTTAAAACTCGGGATAAACCCCTTAGCATATCGTAGTAAAGTTAGTCGAAGTTTTTACCACTGGAATATATTCCCCAGGGCGGGTCGGTTACGATCTTGCTTATTGAGCTATCCGAAAACGTATTTAACTTTGTAGCATCCAGTTGTCCAATGATAAATCGTTTCCCTAGCTTGCTGGCTTTCTGTTTCAGTTCAGAAACTAGGTTTGGCACAATGTCTCCCGCGTAAATTCGTTTATATGGAAAAGAGACAGCTCTCTCTATCGGAATTGCCCCGTATCCTGCAAATGGGTCAAGAAAAACATCGTCTTGGGTCGGGTCAGAAAGACAACAAAGCAAGTTTGCCAATTCTGGCCTTAGCTCTCCGGGATGAAGTGTCTTTTTGTAATCACCATGTCTAGTTAGTCTCAACCCAAAAAATCCGTAACCATCGCTCCTAGCTAAAAATAACAGTTCCACTCCTGAACTTGTTCTATTCACCGATAGGTCTTTGGAAGCAAACTTCTTCTCCAATGACTGCAAGATTTTTGGTTCGACTGAAACCGGCTGATTTTCCTTAGAAAACATAATTCTGAAACTCGTCCTCTTTTCTACAGGTATTTGAATTTTCACGCCCGTTACTTTATCTACCAGTTTCTTTAAGGTATCATCACTAACATTGCCCCTTACCGTTTCCAACAACACAAAGCTGTTATTGAAAAATCGCAACTCTCTTATCTGCCGTGGATTAACGTTTGTTTTATAGACGATCAATCCATCTAGGATTTGCTCAATCCTGACACTTGAGACACTCTTTTTGAGCGCATCGGATACTACCTCGTTCAACCCTGTAATGAAGGTGGAAAAATAAGTAAACATTACCGCCAATTATATATCTAAAAGGAAAAAATCCCTCCTCATCAAATCTTCATAATTGGTATAGTAAAGTGGAATGATGGATAGAAAAACTTTGGGTCTGGTTTTAGCCACACTAATTTTGGGAATTGCTCTTGGCATCAAATTCAACCGGGAAGGCATAAAACTGGAACTGCCCCGGCTGACAAAAAGCGCGGTAACACCGACCCCGCCGGGATCCGGCAGTGTCGTCTCCACCGCCGAGGTTTTGCCCCCCAGCGTCAATTTGGGCGTTAAATGGGGGGATATCATCGTCAAAATGGTCCGCGGCGGAGCGATTGACAAGACAAAGTTTTTAGCTCTGTATGAAAGCCGCCAGTCAGACCTGGAGCAGGTCAAAAAAATGCTCGAATCACCGTCTGATCAGGACATCGTCGTTACCCAGGCCAACTCCGGACTTATCCTTAACCTTCTCTGGCCGTTGGGCATTGCCAACAAAACCAATGTCCTGTCCCAGGGCCCCATCGGCACCCAGTACAAAGGCAAGGAAGGTCAATTTGCTTCCACGGGCGGTTGGACCTTGGGCGCCAGAGACGGCGGCAAACTCTTCAACAGCCAAAACTTAATTTCGCTTAACCCCCAGCAGGAAGCTCTGATTACCGAAATTTCCCAAAATATCTACCGCCCCTGTTGCGGCAACAGCACCTATTTTCCTGACTGCAACCACGGGGCGGCCATGCTGGGCTTTATCGAGATGGCCGTCGCCTCGGGCATGTCCAAAGACGAAATTTATAAAAAAGCCCTGGTCCTCAATTCATATTGGTTCCCCCAGACCTATGCCGAAATTGCCACTTATATGAAATCCAAAAGTAACGTGGCCTGGAAAGACGTCAATCCCCAGGAAGCCCTGGGTGTAGATTACTCCAGCGGTCAGGGAGCGGCCAAAGTCAACAAAGAACTTCAGGCCACGGGCTTGGTCCCCAAGGTCCAGGGCGGCGGCGGCTGCGGCGTATGAACTGGGTTTACATCGCTCTCCTAGCCCTGTGTATAATCAGTCATATTTGGATGATGAAAGGCCATGGGGATCACAGAGGAGGAGGTGAGAAAAAATGAAGCATGAACCAAATGCCACTGCCAACGCCGCCGCCGTCACCGTCGGGGTTTTATATGTGGTCTGCCGCGTCCTGGTGCTGCTGATGCCCGACCTCTTCCTGTCTATTACCGGAACCTGGTTCCACGGCATTGATATCAGCCAGATTGCCGCCGCGTCCACCGCCGCCGACCCGGGCTCGTTTGTTTTGGGCCTGGTAACTTCAGTCGGCGCCGCCTGGGCCGTAGGATATCTATTTGCCAGAAGCTACAACTACTTCGCTAAAAAATAGAAGAGTTGTGCATCTACTTAACTACCATACTCTGTAGTATGGTAGTTAGACTTTCGGGAACGGAAAATAAGATAGATCAGACCCGAAATATTTAAAATCAAAGCCAGGGACATAAACTGGACCTGGTAGCGGACTACAAAAGACGCGGCTGTAAATAGGCCCAGAAACGGCAAAAATTCGGCCACGTGATGCGCACAACAGGCGATCATGGCCGCCCCCGAAACTCCCCCCGATCCAGCCACCATTTTCATATTTCCCGCCAGATATATCTGCGTCGCAAACGTCGCCGCAATGGGCAAAATCAGCCACCAATATTGGGAAAATTGCCACCAGGCAAAACCCCACCCCCCGCC
>VMGA01000042.1 GCA_007376345.1 Microgenomates group bacterium Gr01-1014_16
CCTAAATTGGGTGCGATGACTGCTGAAGAGCGGGAGGATGCTGCGTTGCAAATTGTTAAGGGAAAGAAGGAGTTGAAAGAAGTCGAGGAGGCTGTTAAACTAGGCTAGTTATTTCACACTCGGGCATAAATCTCCTGCTAAGGTTTGCCCGGGGAGGTTTTAAGGAGATAAAAATGAGTAGTGAATTTAGTCCAAAATTTGAAAATGATAATAGTTTGCTTTGGGGTTTGAGGTGCAAAGCGGCGGCGTTGGTGCATGTTGGTAGAATAGCGTGGGATCAGTTTTCAAGAGGAATAGATCTAATTAAATCTGCAATTAGACGTGAGGGAAGGACATATTGAAATGAGTGAGGTGACACTGAAGGATTTGTTGGAGGCGGGGGCGCATTTCGGGCATCAGGGGAGAAGGTGGAATCCTAAGATGGCTAAATATATTTTTGGCGAGCGGGGTGGGGTGCATATTATAGATTTGGTGCAGACCAAGAAGGGCTTGGACGAGGCGTGTGAGTTTGTGAAGAAATTAGCAAGTGAGGGCAAAGTAGTTTTGTTTGTGGGGACAAAAAGACAGGCGGCCGGAATTGTGAAGGATCAGGCGGTCAAAGCCGGGATGCCGTATTTGACGCAAAGGTGGGTGGGGGGACTACTGACTAACTGGCAGGAGATCAGCAAGCGGATTAGAAAATTGCACGAAATGAAGGAAAAAAGGGAAAAAGGCGAGTATAAAGTGTATACAAAAAGAGAACAGGCAATGAGGATGAAAATTCCGGTGGTGGGGCTTGTGGACACTAATGCCGATCCGACCCAGGTGGATTATGTAATTCCCGGGAATGATGACGCGGTGAAGGCGGTGGAGCTGGTAGTGAAGGCAGTAACGGAGGCAATTGAAGAGGGAAATAAGGAGAAAAAACCAAAGGAAAGTTAATACCTCACCCCTGGCCCCTCTCCTAAATTTAGGAGAGGGGAACGGAAGAGGTGAGGTTTTAAAATTATGAAAGTATCAATAGAAGACATTAAAAAACTGCGGGTTGAAACTGGTGCGGGAGTATCTGATTGCAGGCAGGCGCTGAAGGAGACGGGGGATTATAAAGCAGCTGAAGAATGGCTGCGAAAAAAGGGAATTGAGAAGGCGGCCAAGAAGTCTGAAAGAGAAGTGAAGGCAGGGAGGGTGTTTTCGTACGCGCATCATACCGGCAGATTGGGAAGCATGGTGGCGGTGGCCTGCGAGACGGATTTTGTGGCCAAAACCGATGATTTCCAAAAATTGGGCAAGGAACTAGCGTTGCAAGTGGCCTCGACGCAGCCGGAGTCTGTCGAAATTTTGTTGGACCAGGAATATATCCGCGATCCGGGCAAGAAAATTGGGGATCTAATTAAAGAAGTTATCGGGAAGTTGGGGGAGAATATACAGGTAATCGAATTTAAAGTAGTGAGTGTGTAAATATGTCCAGTAAGGCGGAAAGCAGATCGGTAATAAAATGGCTGGTCGAGTCCGTTGAAGAGTTTGGGGCCGGACTGTCTGGGCGGAGAGTGGTTAAAAACAAGATACCGGTTCGGGCGGATATGGTTGATGTGGCAATTGGAGCGGGTTTGGTTGTGGGCGGTGCTTTGGTGTGCAACGGGCTGATTTGGATGGGATGGGTATGGGCGGGTGGTTGATTTTAAGACAACAGTGGTTTAGGGAAGTTTTGGTGTAAGATATGGTGATGGGTGACGGAGAGGCGTCCGGGGAAAATTTTTGGAGCAAAGTAAAGGGTAGGTTTAGCCCGGTGGCAGCGCGGGGAGTGGAACCGCCGGTTGAAAAAGTGGAAGCTGTGGGAGAGGCAGATAAAATTAGATTTAAGGAAGTTTGGGAGAAATTGGAGTTGGGATTGGAACTGCCGGAAAAAAGGAATTACGGCGAACAAAAAATCGGCGGGGTATTGAAGGGGCAGATTAGATTATTAGAGAAAGCCTGCAAGTTCGGGATGGTGCCGGGAGAGTTGTTCCAAAAGGCCAGCGGGTCATTCGAGAGCTTGAAGGCAGTATTTAAAGAAAAGACGATGACGGCTAGGGAAACGTTTGACAAATTGTGCGGGTGGACAAGGTACGCGCATTTGGCATTGAGGGGGTTGGGGGAAAAAAACCCGGAGAAATTGCAGGCAGTAAGTTTTGCTGAGACTAATCTATTTTCCGGTGTGATAGAAGCTGATACCCCCGACTCGATTGTCGAAGCGGTCAAGTCAGCAATGAATATGGGTGTGTATATGTTGCACGGAGAGGATGCGGTTAAATTTGAATTGCCGTTTGTGGACGCGGTTGGCAAGCAGGCGGATGAGAAAAGGGAATTGCGGGTGGTGTTTGTGGATGTGTTGGGGAGAAACAGCGTGGATGTAAATGGGAACGGGAAGAATGGGGGAGCTGATGTGTTGGTGGTTCGGAAGAATTGGAATCAGAAAGTGGAGGTGGCGGGGGACCAAAATTTTCCAGTAGTAGTATATGTGGGAGACGATAAAGAGAGACGGCGGGTGATGATTTCGGTGGATTGCAAACATGTAGCTATGGACGGAGTGCAAGGAAGGTTGGTGGCCGACAGAATCGGCAAAGCCTTGGGGCTTAAGGACGTGGAGGAGATTTCCAAAGATGAACTTCAAAGTTGTGTGAATGCCGCGGATAGGCAACAGATCCGGGTGGGTAATAATTTTGGGGCTTATGTTCCGGAGAGCAAAGTGATATCCAGAAAGGAAATTTTGGAACTGGCGGAAAAATTAAACAAGTCGATTTTGGAGGGAATGCCTCTGACGGATAAAGTTGATAGTGAAGGCAAAGCCGTCCGGAGGAAGATTAGCGAGACAATGGTGCTGGAGCTTTTGGCCGAAGATGTATGCGCGGCCAAAATGGGCTCGGATCACCCAGCGGGATATTTGAGGTTTTCCGCGGATGTGGGGGAGAGGTTGAAACACATGAGGGGGACTGGTGTCTGGTCTTTGAGCCAGGTATGTGAACTGTTTGATTCGGGCAGAGGGAAGTTTAGGGCTGCGAATGTAGTCAGGAACTATTTGGACAACGTGGGAGGCGAGAAAGCGATAAACAACGGGGATTTGCTGAAGGCGGGGGCGAGATATCCGGAATTGTTGCAGAAAATATTGCAAATGACATCTGAAAATATTTTTTATGAGGCTTTGAGGGCGATCATGGGCAGGTATCTGGTTTCGTTTTTACCTAAGAATGTGGATTTGCCTAGCGGGGAAGGAACAAAAATAACTAAAACAGGGTTGGGTAAGGGGTGGGGACAGCCGGCTTTAACTTATGGAATACAGGACATGGGTGTTACTTTTTCGGTATTTGACGAGGATTGGATTGTGGCGAGTTGGAAGGCTAAGAAGGGGAGGTAGGGGGTGGGGGCAGGTGTGTCAAGGGGTTTGGGCTTGGCGGGAGATTTTGCTTTTTAACAGTTTGACTTTGAAAAAATTATCGGCAGCTGATAATACATAAGCTGACAGTAGGTAGATTTTTAACACGGTCCAAGAAAAGTCTGAAGAGAGAATATCGGGGATAATGGATAGACCTAATAGTCCAGTTGCTAAAGTCTCGAGAGTCCCTAACTTGTAGTGAAAGTCTTTTTCATATATCAATGTGTCCACCAATCTTTGATTATGAAGCATATCCTCTGGAACCTGCTTGCCAAGCTTTTGAAACAGACGCATATGTGTTCCGGCGTTGACAAACGATTCTTCGTCCCAATGCCTGTCGAGTCTGAAATGCTTAAATCCTTCCGCGATGATGCTCTCGGAAACTATCGGGATGAGAGCACAGGAAGTGATTTCGATCCAGTTCATGGCCAGATTTTACTGCGGGGGGTTGATTTTGGGGTGGGGGGAGATAGGATCACGGCCGGTTGGGGAGCATGGTGGCGTTGGGGGGTGAGACGGATTTTGTGGCCAAAACGGATGATTTTGTCAAATTGGGGAAAGAATTGGTGATGCAGGTGGCTTCTACTCTTTAGTACTGCTCCTCGATATTAATCTTGTTCAACTTCACCAAGTATTTCTCCACTCCCAACTTCTTCGCCCATTTTTTGATGTATGCTTGATCCAATTTCGTTGCCTGTATTTGCCACACAAAGGCCGCGTCAATCAGGTGCTTCTCAATTTTCCCCGTCTCATACCATCTCAATTTTTGCAAAATTGTGTCCTCCGCGGATGATATAAACATTGGCTGCTCCCAAGCTTTCACCTTCACTCTCCTTTCAAACCTCTGAGCATCAAACTCCTCCGCTTTCAAAATCCAAAAGTCAATTTTGTCTCCGGTAGGATCAAACACCACGTTGAACATCGATTTTTTCCTTGCGGCCTCATCTACAGCATCTTCCTGCCACCAGAAACTCTCGCCCATCTCCTTCAGGGCCGCTTTCATCTTGTCTACCTGCCCCGGTTCCACTTCCACAATAAAATCCAGGTCGTGGGAGGTTCTCACCCTACCGTAAAAAATCACACTCCACGCCCCGGTAATCATATACTTCAATTCAAATTTTTCCAATACCCTGCCGACCAGCTTAAGCAACTCCTTTTGCCCCATAATACTTTTTCCCTATATTTCTAAACTCCTTCGCGTCCTGCCACATCCTGGCAGCTATCTCCCACCTTCCCACCCCGCCCATCTCCCTCAATTTTTTAACCAGCAGCCTTTTCACAGCCCTCTTTTTCCCCATGCTCCCATCATATCATGTCTTCGCGAGTCCCGATGCGCATCGCTCCAGAGATTGCTTCGTCGCTTTCAGCTCCTAGCAATGACAAAATTCGAAATGTAACACAACTGCGAAATTCGCGGCATTGTCTGATTTTACTACCGGGGGTTGATTTTGGGGTGGGGAGGGGATTAGTTGACAATTAGGATCAGTTTTGGTATCAAACTGGGTGCGAAATTCGCCCCGAGCATTTTTTGGTTTGATAGTTGACTTGAGGCGCAAAAAGAGTGTATCCTGGGGGTGTTATTGATTGAGTTTGTGAGGAGGTGTTAATTTAATTATGGCTCCGAAAACTGGTGAGGCGACAAATTTAGAAAATCGTGAGGGTTCCAAGAGGAAGGAGGTTCCAGCCGCTTCCGAGAAAAAACCTTTGGCAGAAGTAAGGGGAAGGGGGAAACAGACTGGTAAGGATGAACCTTTCTATTTCAAAAGATCGTAAATTTACGGTTTTCTTGACTTACGTTTGTGGGTTGTTATGATTATCGATGATCCGATAGTTGAGTTTGATTTTGCGGGCGATTCTAGGGTGGTTTTGCCTGTTCATCCGGTGTTAAAGGCTGTATCGGAAAAAAGGAATGATGTAGAGATATGGGGATATTTTTTGGATTTGGAAGGTAGGGATAACAGATTGGAGGAGGTGCTGGAAATGTTAGAGATAAAGAATTGGGATTTTTTTTCAAGTATTAGTGCAAATTTTTGTTTTTGGGTCAGGTTTGAAGTAACAAAGGAAATGTTTGTAATAGTGGATTATTTGGGTAGTTTTCCCATGTATTACTCAATAGTGAGTGCTAAAAAACTAGTTTTTTCTCCAATGGCCTCAAAGGTGTTGGATTATATAAAAATATTAAAAGTCGATGAGTTTCAAATGTTGCGCCTGGTTGCAAGGGAACCTTCGTTGACAAGTGATACTTTCTTTAAAGAGGTTAAGCAGATTTATCCTGGTTGTGTTTTGAGGGTTGATAGTTCAATGAGAGTTGAAGTCAAATCTTATCTTGAGATGTATAGAGGATTTGACGAGAAGGATTCAATTGTGACATTACAACAGTTTTTTGAAGGACTGCTTGAGTTATTGGATGAAGTGTTTGAGGGATATAAAAAGATTATTGGAGAGCTAGGTGTAGCAATCGATTTGACCGCAGGACTTGATAGCACTTTGGTTGCGTATATGTCTAAAAAGGCTGGGTTAAGTGGAGTAGTCGGATCCACTTTCGAGTATTTACCGCCTAACAATTCAGAGAATTTGGAAATTATTTCTGAAGTGGCAAATAAATACCAGTTGAGTTATAAATTAGTGGACGTTAAAAACTACTGTGAGTTGTTTGGCGACGAATTTTTTAATTGGGAAGATTTTCCGGGCATAATTAACAAGTTTCCTTTGGCGATGTATTTAAGTGAGCTATTTGCAATGGGAAAAAGAATAAGGATTACGGGACACGGAGGCGATGAGTTGTATTCTGCAAAGAGTATTAGTGAGAAACATAATTACTTGCCGTACTTGAACTATTTTGACACTGTGGCGAAATTAAAATTTGGGTTGGGGGATGTGTTTTCTGAAAAGGGAACTTCAATCTTATTGGATCGTGATTATTATTCTAAAGCAGAGTATTTTACCAATTTTTTAACAACGTCGGCTTTGGAAATTAATTTGGAATGCTTTGTTCCTAAATGGAGGCTAGGTATGTGGACATTGTCTCCATTGTCTGATCCAAGAGTGGTGAGGTATTGCTACAAATTGAGGGGTATAGATAAAAATTTTAGCAACTTGGACTTTTGGAAAAAAATTGGACCAACTATTCATACAGAAAGACAGCTTGCAGGAAGCACCAAGCCCGATTACACCAAAAACGATAACGAAAGATTGAGAGAAAAAAAAGATTACATAGTAGAAAGGTTGAGTAAGTCGGTGATAAGGAATTTGGGTTTGTTTCAGTATGGCAAGATTATTGAAGACTTGACGGAAGGAAGATTGGAGAAGTATTTTTCGTATGATGCCATGTTCTATTTAATTAACTTTATTAAGATGGATCATTATTTAGAACATGAGATGAAGTTAAAACAGATTAATTTTTCTTAATACAATGGCTACAAGATTTAGCGTTAATCCCATGGCGGTTCTGTTTCATGAAAAATATGACAAAATTAACGACTATCAAATATATGTGTATGTAATAGAAAGTGGGGAAATAAGAAAACTTAACAGGTCAGGATATTGGTGTTTGTATGGATTGGAAAAGATGGGAGGGGGGACTTCGTTGGATTTGGTTGGTTATTTAAAAAATCAAGAATATGGAGAGTATGTAGAGTTAGATGAAAGTGGCATAGAGGTTTTTTTGGAATCATTGTGTGCAGATAAGATTGTGTTGATGAGTGAGATTGCTTGATTTTGGAGTGGGGAGGATTTAGGAAAGTCCGGGGGCGTTTATTAAGTTTATTTCGGGAATAGGGAAATTGTGGGTATTGAAGGTGACGAAAGCCGCGCCGGAGATCTTGGCTTGAGCAGCTAAAAAACAGTC
>VMGA01000043.1 GCA_007376345.1 Microgenomates group bacterium Gr01-1014_16
TGTTTGCGGGGTATTGGGTTTTTAATTAATTTGCGGTTAACTTAGATCACCCAAACCACCCCACGAAGGCGAGGTAAAAAAGAAAAAAGTAAAGGTTTGGGATAAATACATGGTTAGCCAGTAGATGTTACCATATAACGTTCAGAAGACAACATGTATTTGGTGCCGGAGGATTGGACTTGACCCCAATAATACGACTTCGTTTTGGCACGGGAATTAGTCATGGATAGCCAATGACTGGAGTCCTGAGCTTTTTTTCTTAAAATCGTAATGAATGACAAAAGTTGGTCGAAAAAATTGCGGTGATAAACGCCGGGGTTGGCCGGAGCTTGGGCTACGGCTAGTTCCACTTGGGTGGCCAGAGTGCCGGTGGATTTGGCTAATATTTTTATTTCTGTGAGGACAGACTCAATTTGCTGTTTGTTTTGAGACTCGACACGCATGAAATAGGCCCGTTCCTCTTCGCGGATCTGGGCCAGGCGGGCGTTGAACTTGCCTTCGGCTTGGGACTCACTTTTGGCTTCGGCTTGGGCAAGATCGGCCACAGACACAGACTCGTTGGGCTTTATGGTGCCTGAAGTGGCAACACCGAACGACTCAGGCAAGTCCTGGGTGACGATCTTGGAAACCTGGATTTTGGCTTCTTCTTTAAAATCATTTCCCAGCTCACGCAAAGCCTCCAGGAAGTTCTTGGGCTGGGTTTTGGTCCTGGATTTCGAACTATAGGTTGCCATGGGAGTATGTTATACCAATTTTTGTAAAAAGTCCAGAGTGGATTTTCTATCGGGGAGCTTTTGGACAGATTGGAGGTGAAGGAGGGTGAATTCGGTTTCTAAATCGGTTCGGGAATTTTGGGAGATTTGGGCTTTTAGGGACTCTGGGGTGAGTTTTTTGGAGGCGAGATATTGTTTGGAGGTCAGACCGAGCTTGGTGATATTTTCGGCCAGAGAGGCCAGGCGATGGTTAGCTTCTTCTTCGACCAAAAGGTCGGGAATTTTGACCTGGGATTTTTGACGGAGGGTATTGAGGTCTGAGGAGAGTTTTTCAGGAAGAATGACTGAAGGGGCTTCACAGGTAATGGCTTGGAATTCCCAGTCTTGGTTTTCCTGGCCTTTGAGGATTTTGATTTGGGGATAGAGGACGGGCTTGAGATTGTGGGTTTTGACTGCTGCAGCGTAAGCTTCGGGAAGTAAGTGCTGGACGGCGTGTGAGTAGAGATGGGATTTGTCCAGTTTGGCTTCGACCAGATTCCGGGGAGCCTTGCCTTTGCGAAAACCGGGAAGTTCGGCGTTGGCAATAGCCTCGGTTACTTCTTTTTCGTAGCCTTTTTGGATATCAGACCAACGAACGGTTAAAGATAGTTCAATAGTGCCGTTTGGAAGCTTATTTAGTGAGGATAGTTGTGGAGATGATTTTATCATCTTACGACGGTTGAACATCGGCTGATGATAACTCAGAATCTGCTTCCAAGGCAATGGGAAGTACGATCACTAATTGACCTTCTGCACATTTTGGACATATTTCCCGAGGAGGAAACATTTTATTACCGCATTCATCGCAGACATTTCCAATTAGTCTGTATCGAGGTAGCTGCAGGCGCCAGTGGCGGGGAATTTCCATGTAATTATTAGACGGATGGGATTAGAAAAACCCACGCTAGTCAAACAATTTTTTAATGTGTTGTAAAAGCCTTGGAACAATATTGATAGCGGCTGTTATTTGACGGGCAGCTTCGTGTAGTAGAAAGCCCTCATACATTTAAGATATTTTAGTTTCGTCTATACCGTATCGTATAGCAATTGTTGAATAGCTTTCGTTGTCCAGTTTGCCCTGGCTTCGTAAAAACATTGCTTCGTTGTTTATTAGCCGTAAGTTGTCGTTCCCTTCTTCTTGCTCATTCACGCAGTAATTATAACACAATAAATTCGATAATTGACATTTGGGTAATATTCGGTATATACTCAACTTATTATGATTTGCAAGCAAATCAGGTTGTGTATATATTCAAAAACTCTCGTAAAATGTTGCGAATTAAAGCAAAGCTTACGCTGCGCGAGCGAGTTATTTGACTATAAATAAAGAGATGAAAGTGGTAGTCGAGTTTGAGGGGGGAAAAATAAGACCGGTGAGGTTTTGGCGGGGTACCAGGGAGTATGAAGTGAAAGGAATTCCGATGGTTTTTGAAAGACGGGATGGAGGAAGAAAATATATGTGCTTTGCGGTAGATACGGGAGCGATGATGGCGGAGTTGCGATTAGATTTGCAAAACTTCCAGTTTTCAATATGCAAAGAACAATCCTGCATTTAGACATGAACAGCTACTTCGCGACGGCGGAGCAGCAGGTGAATCCGTATTTGCAGGGCAAGCCGGTAGGAATAATTAAGGCTGAGGGACGAGGATGCGTGATTGCGGCGTCGATTGAGGCTAAAAAATTTGGCGTGAAGACGGGGACGACGGTGTGGGAGGCCAAAAAATTGTGTCCGCAAATTGTATTGGTTCCGTCGGACATGGATAAATATTTTGCCCTGACACAAAGAATGATAAAAATTTTGGCGGATTACTCCCCCACGCTGGAAGTTTTTTCGATAGATGAGTGTTTTGTGGATGTGACGGACAGCCAAAAATTGTGGGCAGGGGGAGTGTGGCAAATGGCCATAGAAATGAAATTGAAAATAAGGGAAGAATTGGGCGAGTGGATGAAATGTTCGATTGGAATTTCTTTTACTAAATTGTTGGCCAAGCTGGCATCTGAAATGAAAAAGCCGGACGGGTTGACTTTTTTGACACCGGAAAGCTATTTAGAGGAGACGAAAAATGTGGCTGTTTCTGAGATATGTGGAATCGGGTACGCGAGGACGGCTTATTTACATTCTCGTGGAGCATATACATTGGAACAGGCTAGGTTATTAAAGCTACCAATAGAGATAGAAGATTTGGTATGGTTGCGAATTAACGATGAATTGACGACTGTTGGCGGTTTGGATCCGGCTAAGAGTGTGTCACGAACATACGCTACTTATGAAACTCTAAATTCTAAATTCGAAATCCTAAAATTAACTAGAAATTTGGTGGAGGAAGCATGTATGAAATTGCGAGAAATGGGGATGTGTGGGAGGACGTTTTGTTTGAGTTTAGATGGCCTGCCTGCCGGCAGGCAGGACTTTTGGGCTAGGGTGACCATTAAAACTCCGACGGATGACCCGCTGGTTATTTATGATTTGCTGAATAAGGAGTATGAAAAAAGGCCGACAACAGGAGTGAGACAAGCTGGTGTTTGGATAAGTAGTTTAATGTTCAATGTTCAAGGTTCAATGTTCAATAAGAGGCCGAATTTGTTGAGGGCGGTTGATAAAGTTAATGAAAAGTGGGGATTGTTTACGATGTATCCGGGGGTATTGCTGGGAAGTGAGCTAATTAGGCCCGAAGTGACGGGTTTTTTGGGGGATAAATGGTACAGGTTTAGGGAGTCCAGGCTTTAGCCTGATATTCTTGGACGACGCGGTGGGAGTTGAAGTGGGCGCCGAGAGTGATGGCGGCTTGCATACGGCGGATCCAATCGTCGCGGCGATTATAGTAAGCGGGAATAATTTCGGATTCTAAAATGGTGTAGAGGGAATTTGCATCGGCGTCATCATTGTTGTCGGTGGCTGCCGGATTAATTGCCCAGCCGGATTGGGGGTTTCGGGCAAAGCCTTCGATCCACCAGCCATCTAAAATCGAAAAATTGAGAACACCGTTGATTGCGGCTTTCATCCCGGAAGTGCCGGACGCTTCCAAGGGCTTAGTTGGAGTATTGAGCCAAACGTCGGAGCCGGAGACTAAGGTCCGGGCGATTTTGGGAGAATAGTTTTCCAAATAACAGATTTTGATTTTGTCTTTGACGGCGTTGGAAGCTTCGATTATTTGACGGACGAATGATTGGGAAACATCGTCGTCGGGGTGGGATTTGCCGCACTGGATAATTTGCAGCCTGCCCTGCCCGATTCGGGACAATCGTTCTAGGTCATGATAGAGGAGCAGGGGGCGCTTGTAGGCCACGGGGCGACGGGCTAATGAAATAGTGAGGGTGTTTTCGTTAAATTCAGGGTGGTCGGGGAGAAGATGGTGGTTGACGTAAGAGACGAGTTTGCGTTTGCATTCGGTGTGTGCTTGCCATAAGTCATTAGTCTTTAGCTGATAGCTGTTAGCCAGAAGAGATGGATTTTCGAGCCAGCCGGGAAGATATTGGTTATAGACGTCTTGGAGGTGGTTGTGAGTCCAGGAACGGTGATGGATTCCGTTGGTAATGTAGTCAAAATCAAAGGCCGGAAAAAGTTTTTTTGAAGTTTCGCGGTGTTTTCGGGAAACCGCGAATGATTTTCGGGAGAGATTGAGCGCGAGATGGGAGAGGGAGAGATCAGTTTCTCCAGTAAGTTTTTTGATGTGCCAGGGAAGATAGTTGCCGGCCAGTCGGTATGCGGTATCATAGGGAAATTTGTCATGTCCTTCCGGAATTGGAGTGTGAGTGGTGAAAACACAGCGTTTTTTGACCGCTGCGTCTTGATAGTTGTTTTCGGTTAATAGGGCGAGGGTGACCAGGGCGGTATGGCCTTCATTGAGATGGTAAGTGGGAATGGAAATAAAGCCCAAAGCACTGAGCATTTTGATGCCTCCGAAGCCGATTAATATTTCCTGCATCAGGCGATAATCTCCCGTGGCGTAGAGATTTTTGGTAATATCGCGGATCCAGCCGGGATTGGAAGTTAAATTGGTGTCGAGCAGGTATACGGGGACAACGAATCCCGTTAGGCCGACGATGTCGTAGCGCCAGCAGCCGACTTTGACTTGGGTATCGGCAAGGGTAATTTCTATAATATCGGGGAGCTTGGTGAGCTGGTCGAGTTTTTGCCAGTCCTGCTTTAAAAACGTCTGGGATCCGTCGGGGGTGACCGACTGGTAAAAGGTATCGCCGGAGTAGACGAGGGAGACACCGACGGCGGGGATTTGCAAATCGGCGCAACTTCTTAGAATATCCCCTGCTAGTACTCCCAAACCTCCGGCATAAGTAGGGATATCCGACTCCAGCATCATTTCCAGGCTGAAGTAGGCGACTGTCGGATTGGTCATTGATCTGATTATCATTTTTTAATTATTGATTTTCAATTGGAGAGGAGGTGCGAAGCTAGACCACCTGGAGGGTGGATTACGTTGGCACCTGGTCTTTGGATATCGATTTAAATATCGATGGTGAGGTGCTTGATGCGTTCCAGTTCTTCGGCGTATGCCAGGTGGTTTTGACAAAATTCCAGATATTTTGACGTTGATCGAAAAATAGAGATAATTACGGAAGGGTCGGAGAGGTTATATGTTGTTGGAGTGATGTATTCATGCATTGAAGACCAAGGATAGCTAACGAGGTCGATTTTTTTGATAAGCGAAGAAACAACGGGGTTAATATGGATATAACGGGATAGATGAATTAACTGCTCTTCCGATTCGACGATTACTGCTTTGAACGTACCTTGGAGAAGTGGGCCAACCCGGGTATGTTTAGTATTGAAATATTTAGTGTAGCTGTTGCTAAACTTGGAAATAAACTGAGGAATACCGTTTTCGGATTCCTGCCGAAGCAAGAAGTGAAAGTGGTTGGGCATGAGACAGTAAGAGAGAATAGCGACATCCTTGGCTGATTGACTAAGGGCTGCAT
The DNA here is from genome assembly GCA_007376345.1 of Microgenomates group bacterium Gr01-1014_16. GTDB lineage: Bacteria > Patescibacteriota > Microgenomatia > CAZETR01 > Amesbacteraceae > VMGA01. Next base: position 5,688 of record VMGA01000043.1, read on the forward strand.
TCAATTTTGATCTTTGGTCTCTGGGAGTGGAAAGATATTTTGAATATTTGACAGGAGGATGAGAATGTTTATAGTAAAAAATTGTCGATTGGGCTCTGATATAGTCTCTTTTTTCGGTAAATATCGGTCTTTTTTCTACGCCACGATTAAAGACGTGGTAGTATTCGCCGGGAGAGAAAACCAGATTTCTGGCAGTGGACACAGTTTAAGTTAACAATGTCAGAGACCAGGTGTCAAGCTAGACCACCTGGAGGGTGGAAACAGTAGAAATAGGACTTTCATTATTTACGTTATGATATTATTAGTTGCGATATGTTTGGAGAAGTTAAAGGCAAGGAAGCCGAGAAAGGTGGAAAAGAAAACTGGAGACAGTTGGGGGCAACACTGACTGCTGAAATGAGGCTGGGTGGCGGGTCGCCAATATTTAACTATTTGGCTTATAACTACCTGCCTCCGGGCAATAACAGAAATATGGTTAGAGTAGACGCCGTGAGAAAATTGGACGAGTTGCGACGTGATGGTGACTTTGTTTATGAGGGAGACTTGGGGTTGCTTAATAAACTGAGGCAAGCGATGGTTGAAGTGAAGTTACCGGAAGATAATAACGGGGGGTGGGCAATAAAGCGGATGAGACTAGTGGATGCAGTCAGGGCACAAGCG
>VMGA01000005.1 GCA_007376345.1 Microgenomates group bacterium Gr01-1014_16
TATTGCGAGGCCGACGTTGCTCTTACCCGCGATCTCTACGATTACGCCCTAAAGCATAAGCATATTAAATACACCGACAAGTGGAACAACCCCCGCCAAATCAAAGTCGACTTCTCATATCCTCCCGATTTTTCCCCCGTCCACAAACAAGTCAGCCTTTTTTAATTTTCTTCGCTTCTTCTTTATTCGTCAGCAAATAAATCCCTGGCAGTATCCCCACCGAATTAACCAGAAGTAAAGCGACAAACCACCACTTCTGCCCGTTTCGGCCCGCTCTCCACAAAGCAATCCCCCGTAGTACCAGATCCAGAATTACCAATGGCTCCAGCCACGTCAGCCCTCCCGCGCCGTATCCATACCCGCTCATCATTCCTCCCCATCCTCCCGGCCACCCCCATCCGTACTGCATCATAAACTGATAATAGCACACTTCATTTTTCCCTCTCCTAGATTTAGGAGAGGGGCAGGGGTGAAGTATTAAAGACTACTTTCCGATAAGTTTCAAAAACTCCCCGTAATTCCAGGGCTTTTTCCGCCCACTCGCCGGTTGTCACCCGCAGGGCCTTAAACGGCGGGAAACCGATTTTCCAAGGAATGGGAAACAGCCACGGCACGCCCTCCTTGGTAATCGTGTCCATGATCAAGTGCGATAAAAACCCCAGCATAAACGTCACCCAAACTATATTCATGTCCACAAGCAGGACGCGGCTTACGTAATGAATTAATAAATACTTCAAGCCCCAGCCAATTGCAAACATTCCAACTAGGGAATGGGTAATCATCCGGTGCCCGCCCAACAGTGGATGAATAATCCGCCCGATAATCGATCCAGCGGGTAAATCGTTCCAAAGTCCCGCCGTCGGTTCGTCCAGATCCGGTGTCAGCGCCCCCAGAATATTGGCCGCCACGGCCACAATCCCCGTCGCCAAGCTCATCGGTTGTACCTGCCCGCTCGCCACTACCCAAGTCAACATAGTCATTGCCGCCACATCATGCGTCCTTGCAGTCACTCACTAAATATAGCATGGAAAAGTTTATAATATTGACGGATAGCCTTATAGCGAGTAAAAAACAAAATGTCATGTTTATTTTTGTTTTGAACGAGATATATAGCTTCAGTTACAACAAAATGACCATATTATTATTAAAAACCGTCATTTTGTTTTGAGAAAGCTATATGAAAAAAATAATTATATTGGTTATTGGACTTGTGGTTTTGGTAGGGGTCGGATTGAGGTTGATGCAGAGAAAAAACGATGTAAACACAGGACGGATACAAGTGGCGGTGTCGTTTTATCCGCTGGAATTTTTGGCGGGTGAAATCGGCGGGGGTAAAATGGACGTTACCAATCTGACCCCGGCCGGGGCAGAACCTCACGACTGGGAGCCGACGACGGCAGACGCAGCCACCATTGAAAAAAGCCAATTACTTTTAATAAATGGGGGCGGATTAGAAGCGTGGGCGGACAAGATAACAGCAAAAAAAACCATAGTTGTAGGTGAAGGTTTGTTTTCCGGCAATGATACACATATCTGGCTGGACCCGGTTTTGATGCGGACGGTTGCCGATAAAGTCACAACCGGTCTGTCTGATATCGACCCGCAAAATAAAGACCTATACGAAGCCAATAGTTCACAGCTGCAAACCAAACTGGCTCTCTTAGACGACGAATTCAAATCCGGCTTGGCAAATTGCGATCAGCAAACTATCATTACTTCGCACTCAGCCTTCGGTTATTTGGCAAGTAGATATGGTCTCACCCAAGTGGCCATTTCCGGATTGTCACCAGATGAGGAACCGACGGCGCAAAAACTGGCCCAGACGACCGATTTAGCCAAAAAACTGGGTGTGAAATATATTTTCTTTGAAACTTTGGTTTCACCTCGGCTCGCCCAAACTTTAGCGGCCGAGGTCGGAGCCCAAACTTTAGTCTTCAACCCGCTGGAGGGACTGACCCAACAGGAACAGCAAATGGGTAAAAATTATTTTACAATTATGCGGGAAAACTTAATTAATTTAAAAATCGCACTCGCATGCCGATAGTCCAATTAGAAGATATTACCTATAGCTACAATCACGAACCCGCCGTCGAGGGTGTGACTTTATCGATCGACCAGGGTGATTTCGTTGGGTTTATCGGTCCAAACGGCAGCGGCAAATCAACTCTTATAAAAATAATTTTGGGCCTTTTAAAACCGGACAAAGGCAAAGTATATTTGTTCGGGACAAAGGTGGAAAAATTTTCAGATTGGGAAAAAATCGGGTATGTACCGCAAAAAGCCGGTCTTATGCCGGTAAAATTCCCGATTACTGTCGGGGAAATAGTCGCTCTGTCCGCTAAGAACAAATCAGCAGCCAATAGCGCCCTCGAAGCCATCGATATGCGAAAGCATAAAAACAGTTTAATTACCGAATTGTCCGGCGGTCAACAGCAGCGCGTATTCATTGCCAGGGCATTGGCGACACAGCCCCAGTTGCTGATTCTGGACGAGCCAACGGTCGGGGTGGACGCCGAAGCCCAATCTGGATTTTATGATTTGCTAAAGCACCTGAATGAGACCAAAAAATTGACTTTAATTCTGGTGTCGCATGACGTCGACGTCGTTGCCCATGAAGTCAAAACCATAGTTTGTATCAACAAAAATCTGGTGTGTCACGGCCCGCCCAAAGATATAATTTCCGGAGATTTTATCAATCAGTTATACGGCAAACACCTAAAATTTGTAGTCCACGGACACTAACATGTTGGAAATTTTTCAATACAGTTTTATGGTCCGGGCGTTTCTTGCGGGGATTGTCATCGCGATAACAGCGCCCCTCATCGGCAATTTTCTGGTTATCCGGCGGTTTTCTCTGATCGCAGACACGCTGTCTCACATGGCCCTCGTTGGGGTAGCCATCGGTCTGCTTACCGGAACGCAACCACTGGTAGTCACAATAGGGGTGACAATTCTGGCGGCATTATTAATCGAAAAACTGCGCAGCAATCGCAATATCGCGGCCGAGTCAGTCTTGGCCATGTTTTTGCCCGGAGGGCTGGCCCTGTCTCTGGTCATCATCAGTCTGGCGCACGGGTTCAACACTAACTTGTTCAACTATTTATTCGGAAGCATTACGACTGTTCAGGCCAATGAATTGTGGTTAGTCGTTGTTTTGGGGTTGGCAACTGTAATAACCGTGGTTGGATTGTACAAACAATTGTTATCGGCAGCGCTAGACGAAGAAAGTGCCAAGGTAAACGGGATCAACGTGGAGTTGGTTAATTCAATATTAATGATTTTGACGGCCATTACTATCTCTTTGTCGATGCGGATTGTAGGAGTACTTTTAATCGGCGCCTTGATGGTCATTCCCGGGGTAACAGCGATGCAAATTGCCAAAAGTTTCCAGCAGACCATGTACCTATCGGTAGTGTTTGCCCTGATTGCTGTATTGGTCGGCCTATTTGCAGCCTACTACCTTAATATCCCGGCCGGGGCATCCATAGTCCTATTGTCACTTGCAATTTTCGGGGTGGTGGCGATAGTCAAAAGAAAATAGTCAGGGCTGGCAATTGGGCCAGAGATGCGTGCCGACTTTTGAAATTGTAAACGCCGCGGTTTTGACCGCTTCCATCGCGTTATATCTCAAATTCAGATCGGGGTTTTCCCCCATCTTTTGCCGGTAGATTTTCCAGGTGCGCGAATCGTATTGAAACAATCCGGCATAGATATAATTTTTGACACTGGGTTTGAAAGTCGATTCGCAAATAGCAATATGGCGGATAATATTTGGATCAACGCCATACTGACGACCAAACTCTTCAATAAAATTATAAATTTGTTCCGGAGTGTACGCTGATTGCGGTTTAACCGTTGGCGTGGGTATACGAGTGGGTTTTGGTGTGACGGTAGGTGTGGGTGTAGATGTAACAGCCCATCCTTCGCCAGAGGCTACGGCGGGCGCGGTAACTGTGGGAACGATCTCAACTTTTTTTGCCAGAACCTGACCGTTTTTGAAATGATTAAGCCCAAAAACCACGATGACGGCAGTAGTTAAAATCAAGGGGGTTTTATACGTCACGGTTGATCGGTCAGCCTGAATTGCCCCACCATAATTACTGCCACGGACAGCGCAAACAATACTCCGAATTCTACAAAAGCCAGAGTATCCGCGCCCGATGTACCACCGACTTCGGAACCCAAAGAAGCTAGTCTGACTAATAACCTGGTAAGAATTGCCGTGCATACACTAGCCAGCAGCAGCCCGGTAGCCACTAGTTTGGATTTTTTGATAAACGCGATACCCAAAATAGCGAACAATGCCCCTACCGCAATTCCAAAAAATACTGCCGTCCGGGTATATGCCGCATCTTTATTTCTAAACGCCTCCATTTCCTTGTCAAATTGTTGGCTCTTCGCATTGCCTTCCTCAGTTTTGACTTTCTGCCTCTGCAAAATTGCCTGGCATTCAGGAGACATCTGTTCCTGTGGAGTTTTATTGCAGCTTTCCGGCACAACCGGCTCAGGTGTTACGAAAGGATAAACTGGCTGTACGGGTTGGGGATAAAATGCCGCCACTCCAAATCCGGTAGTAATCGTGAGAATTATTCCCAGAAAAAATATATATAGCCGGTTTATCCACTTCATCTCTCCCCATTAGGCCACCTAACACTTATTTTGTCAAGCAAGCCAAAAGGCCACGCCTTTTTGATATGTTTAGATACACTTTCAATCATGACAACATTTTTCATCCCTAGTATTAAGTTTTTTTCTTCAATAACTTTTCCGCGAAGCGGTCAAAGTCGGAGACATAGTCTTTGTCTTGAATTTTTTTATATTTTTCATATTCACCAAGAGCAAGAGTTTCAGCGACTTCATGGCTCACCTTGCCGGCATCGGTCAAAATTTCGTATTCGCTAAACTTCAAAAAGGCATTCAGTTTTTCTATCCAATCTTTCATCGTCATGGCTCTTCTGTGAGCCGCCTGTATTTCGGCGTAGTCCAGATACATATTTCCAATTCTGTTGAGATGAGTCAGTTCTTTTTTATCTAAATAATTTTTGGCGATTACCACATCACTGGGCATGATTTTTCCCTGGGGAGATCTGCGCCATGAAGTGAGCCCCATTTTGTCTCTTTTACTACTTACTCTTTCAGAAACGATTTCAGCAGCAGTTTTCCCGGTAATTGCAAAGTGAAGTTTGTTTTGGACTGTAGCAAAAAATTGTTTCGACTCAAATGTTTTGGGTGAGTAATCAATCGCAGTCGCGTAAATATCGGTAATTTTCTGGTAGATCATTCGCTCGCTGGTCCGAATGTCTTTGATCTCCTCATATAACTCATCAAAATACCGAGTGCTGAAACGTGAGCCGTATTTCATGCGGTTGCTATCCAACGCATAACCCTTATGGATGTAATTTTTCAAAATCCCCGTAGCCCATTGACGAAACTGCGTACCTCTTTCTGAATTAACCCGGTAACCTACTGAAATTATTGCCTCCAGAGAATAAAAAGAGACATTTCTCTTTATTTTCCTACCTCCTTCGTCTTGAACTTGTAAAAAATCCTTACAAGTTGCCTCTTTACCAACTTCACCATCGGTATAAATGTTTTTTAGATGCTGAGTAATATTTTGAGGAGTTGTACCAAAAAGATCAGCCATTTTCTTCTGTGTCAGCCAAATGTTTTCCTCGGCATAAAGGACTTCAATATTCACCGACCCGTCTGGTGATTGATAAAAAGCTATTTGATTATCTGGGGGGTTCTTCATAGCGAGATTGTGGACGATTTTAACTTATTAATCGAAGAGTTGGTGAGAAGTGAGGTCATTTGGATAATAGCGATTTCATTCAACTGTTTGAGTCTATCTCCCTGAGAAAATTCCCGGCGGATAAATTCGGCGTTTAATGATTCGAGATTGGTGAGAACCACCAATTGTTCTATTGAAGCGTAATCCCGTATATTATCGTCCTTATTCGGATTTTTATCTCGCCAGATTTTAGCCATCATGCCAAATAAAGCTACATTCAGAACATCAGCTTCATTAGCATAGACAGTTGCCTCGTCAGACTTGCTGATCTTTGGAGGAATTAAATGCTCTTTAATAGCGTCGGTGTGGATTTTGTAGTTAATTTTGGCCAAAGTCCGTTTGATATCCCAACCCTGTGCCAGTCTCACACTTTCATCCTGCTTTAGTCTTTGAAATTCTTTAATAAGAAAAAGTTTAAACTCAGGACTTAGCCACGTTCCAAACTCAAAGGCGAGGTCTCTGTGTGCATATGTACCTCCATATCTGCCTGCACTGGATATAATACCAATTGCTTTTGTCTGTTTTACCAGAAAAGATGAGGAAATAATAAACCCATTAGATCCTGCTTCATTTTTAATCTTATTGAATTCCATAAGATTAAAATCCGGATTATGCAATTGTTCCCAGGCGCCAATAAACTGAATCGTGTATTTAGTTGAAAGCCAATTGGAAATAACAACCCCGCTATCATACGATTTAAACTTGGCCATATCTGTAAGAGATATGTAATCTTGTTCTCTGATGTTGAAAGTAGCGATTTGAATTCCCTTTACCGATATCTTCCGACTCTTGATCATAAATTAACTCTAATCCTAATAATACCCGAAGTCAAGAGGGGAAGGCGCATCACACTCCCAGTGTGTTAAGGCGATTGATTGTGTCTAATTTTTTTGAATTAGATATACGCCTATAAACATTATTACAATCGCTATTAGTTTCTGAGACAAGGCTCTTCTGGCGATATTTTCTTGGCTAATTTTTGGGAAAAATATTGTCAATATTACTCCGTACAAGAATACAAAAAACGGTTGAAGTCCGTTTACAATCCAGACAAGTGTAATTGGAGTTAGCAGGGAAGCCACATTGAATGATATTTTAGTTATTATATTCACTAATTCGTTGATCCCGTTTATACCCAAAACAGCTGCCCTATTTGTTTTGAGAACAATTATAAATTGGACTCGATACGACTTTACAAATAACATTAGCAAAAATGCAAATATTGCAAAGCCCACATATTCCCAAAAGCTAGTAAGCCAAAAGTTTGACTGAATGGCAAAATATTTAAAGAATAAAAAATTAAGAGAAAATATTAGCGATGACAATGCCATCAACCAAAACACTTCGTTCTTAAACTTAATCTTTTTTCTTTCGGATAGATCTAAAGAAATTCCAACAGCTCCAATAATGACCAGAAGTCCACTTAATAACTGATAATTACTCAGTGTTTCACCAAGTACCATATAAGATAAGATAAAAGAAAATATTGATGTTAACTGAAAAAGTGGGACGCAAATAGAGGCTTCGTCTTTTTGTAGAGCATAAAAATACGGTAATACTGCTAGTATATAAAGAAACCCGTTGACGATTATCAAAATATTACTTATTGAAAAGACCAAGACCTCCGGATGAAAAAAAGCGATAAATGGCAACAGAAACAGGCCGATTATAGAGGAAAAGACCATCAATGCACCAACTCCACCGCTCTTAAAAAACTTGGATAGGAGGTATTTATCGAAGTGGTTGGTAACGCTCCACAAGGCAGGGGGTAAAAGTGCAATTAAAAACCAGTCCATAAGTAATTATTCGGCGCTTTTGCCGGATTTTTTTAAGGCTTTGGGATTGTAGCGGGAAAAAATGTTTGTTTTGACTTCATTGAAGGCGTCTTCGATATCCACATTTAACTGGTTGGCCAGGCGGCATAAACCAAAAAATAAATCCCCGACCCCATCGACAAATAATTCCCGTTTTTCAACTATGATTTTTCTTCTCTCGTTCTCATCTTTATACCTTAAGTGCCTGGACATTTCGATGAGTTCTTCGTGGAGATGATCGAATTTGTCGACGCTGGGAAAATCCGTGGCGTTATTTAGCCTGGAAAACTCCTTGAGCACTTCCTGCGCGTCTTTGATCAATTTCGTTCTCTTTTTGGTATCCATTATGGCCTTGACTATATCCTTTAAAGAAGATTAATTGATAATCTTTTTGATATTATACTCTCATTATGGCAATCGTGATTTCTGCGGACGAGATTAAAAAAACGCTTCCAAATTACGCTCCGGAAAAAGCCGAAATGTTCCATAGAGAATCCGCCAAATTGGCCGATCGGGATTTCGCAGACAAACTTAAAGAAGCTAGTTTTAAGAAAGCGATTTTGTTATGTGGAGGTGCAGCATCCGGAAAGACTGAATTTCTAGCCACCCACTTAATGAATCTAAAAAGCTGTTTAATTTTTGATGCTACTTTGTCTACCGAAGAAGGCGCAAGCATCAAATTGAAGAAGATATCTAAGTCCAAGGCGAAACAAATAATTTACGCAGTTGTTCCAGATGATTTAAAAAGAGCTTTTGTTGCTTTTTTGCACCGGGATCGAAAATTCAGCGACTCACATTTTTACAAAACTCACTCCGGTTCGAGGAGGACGTTGTTATGGATCGCAAAAAATTGTTCCGACGTCGAGATAAATATCGTTGAAAGTTCATATGTTAAGCATCGAAAGCTGCAGTTTTCAAAATTAAAATTTGACAACCGGCGTCTACTCATTTCCTATTTAACAGACTTACAGTTGGATGAGACTGGTATAATTGACAAATTGATATGAAAAAAGTTCTATACAAAACAAATCAAAACCACCCTGCGATTAAAGCATATGCTGAGGCCGTGGAAAAAGGCCAGACCAGTCACCATGTTATCTATTGGGATGGTGGGTGGGTGGTTAAACGCGCAGATTCTTCAAAATCCAGCCAACTTTTTGATACCCAAAAGGAGGCAGCTGATTATGCCAAGGGAATAGCCCAAAACATGGGAACAGCTTTATTCGTACACGGAGCCGACGGAAGGATAGTGGAGAGATATAACCTATAGTACTCTTGACATTTTCTATAAAGATGCTATACTGAACTCTGTTGAAGTGGTAAATCTGCTTCGAAACTTGAAATTTTTGAAATAGACCTGTAAAAGATTAAGACACTTTTTCTTCAAATTCTTGAATCTTTTCCCCTTTTCATAATATTTTGTAATTGTTTTGGGCAGTTGTACCCCTTCAACTAAAATATATGTGGCGTCAAAACGGCTTTTCCAGAAATAATCGTCAACCCAGATATCAACCCAGAAGTGGTGGGCGGCAATTTAGACCTATAAAAATTTTTAACCCCGAAGGCTTTGTCAAAAGTTACGTCGCCCCGGCTGAAGTAGAAACGTATACTCCTGTAAATTCTTTTTCGAGTTTTAATGTCGATTCAAATCTTCTTAAAAACATTGCCGCAAAAGGTTACGCGTCTTTAACCCCAATCCAAGATCAAGCTATCCCTCACGTCTTATCCGGTCGGGACGTCATCGGCATTGCCAATACAGGTACTGGTAAAACAGCTGCTTTTTTGATACCCCTTATTGAAAAAATATTAAAAAATAGACAAGAAAAAATTCTTATAGTTGCTCCCACCCGGGAACTGGCGACACAAATTCATAGCGAATTGATGAGTTTTAGCAGAAACTTGGGAATTTGGGCGGTAGTGTTAATAGGCGGCGTAAACATCGTGCCACAGAGACGTAATTTACAACGGCCGTTCAATTTTGTAATTGGCACACCTGGCAGAATCAAGGATTTGATTCGGGAAAAAAATCTCAATTTATCTGGATTTAAAACCGTGGTTTTGGACGAGGCGGATCGCATGGTAGATATGGGATTTATTGAAGATATCAAATTGCTAATTGCGCAGCTACCGCGCGACAGACAATCTCTATTTTTCTCGGCAACTATAGACGGCAAAGTCCGAGAAATTCTTAATTCATTTGTTAGAAACCCGGTAACTATTTCAGTCAAAACCAGGGAAACTCCACTCAACGTCCACCAGGAAATCGTTAGGGTTACAAATCCTGCCAGAAAAGTCGATCAGCTACACGATTTACTGATCCAAAAAGAATTTTCCAAAGTGCTTATTTTTGGCCGCACCAAATGGGGCGTACAAAAGCTGACCGACGATCTGCTCACCCGCGGATTCAGAGCCGATGTTATTCACGGCAACAAGAACCAAAACCAGAGGCTTCGTGCGTTGGATAAATTCAAAAGACAGGAAATTCAAATTTTGCTGGCTACCGATGTAGCGTCAAGGGGGCTGGATATTCCCAACGTCACTCACGTCATCAACTACGAAATGCCGGAATCCCAAGACGCATATATCCACCGCATCGGCCGCACCGGCCGGGCAGACAAAAAAGGCGTGGCCTTAACTTTTGTGTAGAACCTTAGGGGTGAAGGTTAATACTTTTGAGAGCTGAAGACTTGCAAACCTACTCCATTCCTGGAATCGAAAGAGATTCAAAAACCTCAATCTTACAACCATCAGCCCAATCAAGGTGGGGGTGTTTTTTTAATAGCTCCACAGCTTGCTCCATTGAATCTGCACGAATAATTGTATAGCCGTTAACATCAGAATTGCTGGCAGAGCTGCCTGATTTGGAAACAGATTGTCCATTTCCCAATGGTGTTCCAAAATCAACCATCTTATCACCCTTATCACCAACTTTTTGAGCCCATGCCATCCATGGTTCCATTCCTTTTTTCATCTCTTCGGGAGACGCCTTACTCATTTGCTCCACAGCAGAAGCTGGTGCGTGATACAGTATAATAAATTTCTTCATAATATCAATTCACCCCCTTACAGCTTGTTGTTTGACTGAATATATATTTTTTGTTTTATACTTACAATAAGCAAAAAAGAACCAAAGACGCTTTTTTGATTAATTCTTCTTTTTTGGATCTTTGTAGTTTCTTTAAATGTGCCTCGCGTTTTAAAGCCGATGATTTATCAGGATATTCTTCCGTATATAAAACTTTCAGAGGTCTGTGGCTTCTTGTATACGCCCCGCCAATGCCAGCTTGATGATCTTTAAACCTTTTTTCCAGATCGTTGGTCAAGCCTATGTAATAACTATTGCCGGAACAGAGAAGGATGTAAACAAAATAGGGCATCAGCGGAACTAGAGCGAGAGCAGGTCGACAATGCTGGTGAGGAGAGATTGCTGGCGGGCAACCGTCGTCCCCGTTTCGGCGGATACGAAGGCCGTAACCGGGAGGGTCAGGGAGATAAAGCCTAACAAACGATGGTGTTTTCTGCCTTCTACTCGATAGACTGCGTCGTTGCCGCGAACCTCCAGTTTGATTTTGCCGGCAAACTCCGCCGACGCGGAACCGGTCTCAATCCTATTGACAATACCGGTGGCCAGAAGATTTAACAGCGCCTCTTCCGGCAAAATAGTAACGGTTTTTCGCCCGGTGGGAGTCGTAATTATCAACTGTCTCGTTACCGAGTCCACAGACAGGGGGAAATTGGTAATGGCGGACACCCGGTTTTGCATTATTGACAGCCGCCCGCCTTCGGAAGCCTCGATTTCTATCCCCTCGTCCTCAAATTCGTCTTCGATTTCGTTTTCCAGTTCATCAATATCATCGTCGTCCAGTTCCAATTCTTCGGCTTCATCTTTTTCGGCTTCGAGCCTGACTTGCCCGTTTTCCACTGCATACTTGAATTTCAGTCCGTCCTCTTCGATTTCTACTTTGGTCGATCCGTCGTCCTCGATCTTGGTCTTAATAACTTGACCTGTAGCTGTTTTAATTTCGGTTTCCCGATCCTCGTCTTCTCCTAAAACCTGCCTACCTCCGACTGCCAATGATTGGGTTACCTTAATATTCCCAGCTGCCAGAAATACAACCAAACACCCTACCGCTACCCAAGTCCAACGGGTGTAAACAATCGTACCTTTACCGGAAGGTTTAGCCGAAGTTTTTTTCTTCTTTGATTTTGTCTTTGGCATCTACATCATTAAGCAGTATTTTCCGATTCATGTCAACTGGAGTACAGCAGTTTCACACCTACGAGGTGTGAAGGGTGAAAGCGGTTGCTTCTATTTCTACGTCAATTCCTTCAATTGGAGATGCCGCTTGAATTGAAATTTTTGCAGGCTCTTGCCCGCGGGTGAAATATTGTTTGTAAACTTCGTTAATCGCTGATCTATCTTTGGGATGTCTAAAATAAATAACTATTTTTACAATATCGTCCATGGAGCAGTGACAATGGGACAATAAATACTTTATATTCTCCATCGTTTTTATGGTTTGCTGCTTGATTTCGCCTGGAATAATTTCACCTGTTTTTAGGTCTGTTGACAGTTGACTGCTTAGAAATATGAAATCCCCAGCTTTAACCACATGATTAAATCCCGTTGAAGATTTTTTTACGTCTGAAATATTGATTACCTGTTTGCTCATGCTTCCTATATTAGTGTAACTACTCTATTTTTTAAACCTTCCGACTGAAAAGACTAATAGTTTGACTAGAGTAATGACAAGTATTAATCCAGCCATATAAAACAATATGTAAAAAGTAGGACTCGAATTCTCAAAAAGAAAACCAACCATAACAAGGTCCGTCACAAGAATAGGACTCGGAAGGTGAAAACCAAGGTTTGTCTTTGTAACCCCAAAATATTTCTGTAGCAATAATTACAATCATTAACCCTAAGAAGGCCTTAGTTAAGTATTCTTTCGCAGCCTTGGTTATGAAGAGTGTAATTATTGGAACAGATAACCCTGCAAGATAGAAATAATCTGAGTAATCTTCCTTATATCCTTTATAAAAAAGGACACCAAGTAATACAATTGTTAGCGGTAGAAGAATGAAACTTATATTGACAACGGGTGTAATAAACTTCGATTTCATTTTTGCTGTCAGTTTATCGCAAAACTCGAACCTCGTTCTGTCGCAGCTCAGGCTCGCTCCGCTCGCCTTCGCTTTGATTATTTTTTGCACGCGTTAAAACAGATTATACCAAAGTAATTTTTCCTTTGCCCCACCCACCCGGCGCAGTCAAAATTTTTATTGATAACTTTCTGCACTCCCAACAAATCCCACCCACCCTTGAAAGGAGTTGGCGCTGCCCCCTCTGCACTCGCTAGGGCCCCCTATGGGCGGCCTTGCCAGAGTTTTATCAGGTATATTTTCCCATTCAGTATCTTCCTCGCCTCGTGCAATTAAAACAAAAACAAGCGCCTTCGGCGTTGCACTCGTCTTTTCTTTTAACAGTTTTATTTCAGTTGCTCGTTCCGGGGGGCGTTCCTTTTTTTCCGCCCCCGCGCTTTTCTTTTTTTCCCTTTTCGCGCGTGGTCGGCGGAAATGCGCTTCGCGCAAAGCGCCAATGCAGGGAACAAAAAACCAATCGGCCAAAATGGTGGAAATTGGCCGATTCTAGCTTCAGAATTCATTTTTATTTGCCTTTGGAAACGGGAACAAAACTCTAGTTTCAAACACTTCGCTTTAGTACAACAGCGAAGTTTACTAAGTATATGAGGGGTTCCGAGATAAAACATTATTTATATCAGTTCTTTATAGATCAGCTTCTTAGTGATAATATACGCTTGTGAACAAAAGTGAATCCAACCAAGAATATTCAGAACACTTGAGACATTCCTGTGCCCATCTTTTGGCCGCAGCTGTGATTGAACTCTGGCCGGGAACGTTAAGAACGATCGGTCCTGCAATTGAGAACGGTTTTTATTATGATTTTGATTTTGGAGATGTAAAAATCTCTGAAGAAGATTTCAAAAAAATAGAAGAAAAAATGCATGAGTTGGTCAAGAGCTGGAATGGATTTGAGAAAAACGAAGTAACAGAAAAGGGGGCTAAAGATGCTTACATTGGTAATCAATATAAAATAGAATTAATCGAAGAATTCTCCAAGGAAAAACAAAAATTAACTTTCTACAAATCCGGAGCTTATTCCGATCTTTGTCGAGGTGGGCATATAGAAAACCCTTCAAAAGAACTCAAACATTTTAAATTATTATCAGTCGCTGGTGCTTATTGGCGAGGCAATGAGAAGAACAAAATGTTAACAAGAATTTATGGGACAATTTTTTCAACTAAAGGTGATCTCTATAAATATCTTAAAAATCTTGAACTCGCCAAACTTCACGATCACAGAAAATTAGGAAAAGAATTGGAGCTTTTTGCGATCAGCGATGAGATAGGCCAAGGATTAGTATTATGGCTTCCAAAAGGAAATTTTATTAAAGAGGAAATCGAAAACTGGGCAAAGACCACTGAAACAGAGTGGGGTTATCAAAGGGTGACAACCCCAAACATTACTAAGTCAGGTCTTTATTTTACTTCGGGCCACTTGCCATATTACAAAGCAGATATGTATCCACCAATGACTCTAGATGATGGTGAAGAATATTATTTAAAACCCATGAATTGTCCTCATCATCATATGATTTATAAAAACCGACCCAGAAGTTACAAAGAATTACCACTTCGTTTAGCGGAGTATGGGACTTGTTATCGCTACGAAGCTTCGGGTGAGCTTTTCGGTCTAATGCGAGTCCGTGGGTTTGTACAAAACGATTCGCATATTTACTGCACACAAGGACAAGCAGTTGAAGAATTTGTTCAGGTTATGAAACTTCACGAATTTTATTACAAAAGTCTTGGAATCAAAGATTATTACTTAGAATTAGCACTAAGAGACCCTGAAAATAAAAAGAAGTATCATGGGAATAAAGAAATGTGGGTGCTAGCCGAAAAATTAATGAGAGAGGCCGTAAAAAGAGTTGATATACCAATGGTAGAAAAGGCCGGAAGTGCAGCTTTTTATGGACCAAAAATTGACTTTATTATTAAGTCGTCTACTGGCAGAGAATTTGGCATATCAACAAATCAAATTGATCTTTTTATGGGCGATAGATTTGGACTTAAGTATGTCGACAAAGATGGGTTTGAAAAGACCCCTGTTATAATCCACCGTGCACCTCTGGGATCACATGAGCGGTTTATTGGCTTCCTTATTGAACACTTCGGGGGGAATTTCCCAACCTGGCTAACCCCAGTTCAAGTAAAAGTTTTACCCATTACGGATAAACATCTACATTATGCTAAAAGTGTATCAGAAAAGCTAAAAGAAGCCGGAATCAGAGTCGAACTTGATGACAGAAACGAACGTCTCCAAGCCAAAATTCGCGACGCACAAAAAGAAAAGGTGTCATATATGTTAATCTTGGGTGCTAAAGAAGTTGAAACAAAAACTGTCACAGTAAGGGCGAGGAGTGGTGAAGCCTACGGACCCTACTCAATTGAAACTTTTATTAGTAACATCTGTCAGGAAATTGCACAAAAAACAATCAATTAAATTTAGTAGAAAGAAAGTGATTTGCTTTTATTAATGAATAAACTTAAAAAAATAATAAGAAATATTATAGACTCGATGGACTACAGAGCGGCTCCTTTTTCTGATATGAAAATCATTGACGAAGAATTTGAGGAAATTTATGAAAAATGCAGAGAATATACTGTTTCGTCAAAAGTAAGCTTATATGCAACCTATAAAGCAATAAAATATATTATAAAACAGGAATAACAGGTGACATTGTTGAATGTGGCATATGGAAAGGCGGAAGCATCATGGTAATGGCATATGCTTTAATTGAAGCGAATGAAAATTACAGAAAGATATGGCTATATGATACATTTAGTGGAATGACGAGACCGACTGAAGAAGATCGTTCAATTCCCGATGGAAAATCGGCCATTAATCGATGGGGCAAAAATGGATTTGGAAATTGGGAGTCTCCGTCTTTAGAAGAGGTAAGGAGAAATATATTATCAACAGGTTATCCTAAAAAAAATTTTATTTTTATCAAAGGAGATGTTCAAGAAACCATTCCAAAGAGTCGGCCTTCCAAAATCTCTTTATTAAGATTGGATACCGACTGGTATAGATCAACGAGGGATGAACTACTGTACCTGTATCCAATACTCGTAAAACATGGGGTATTGATTATTGATGATTATGTCTACTGGATGGGAACAAAAAAAGCAGTTGATGAATATTTCTCAGAAAGGGCAATCTTGTTGAATAGGATCGATCGAACTAGTAGAATTGCGATTAAGATAGCAAATTAGATTTATTGTTTAATAAATCATGTATTTAATGGAGAGTCTATCAAACCATGATGTATAAAAAAATTGTAATATTGGATTCAGTCATTATTTATCCCGAACACAGGGATCGATTAAATAAGATTGCCGAAGAAGTTGTGGAATACAATACTTGCGAAACTGAACAGGAGGTTTTGGATCGAGTTAGGGGCGCTGATTGTATTGTAAGCTGCTGGATAAATATTCCCAATAAAGTAATTGATGAAAACCCTCAATTAAAAACAATTGCTTTTTGGACCCATGCGTTTGAACATCGAATCAATAGTGACTACGCTCTCAAACACCATATATATGTTCCTAGTATACCTGATTATGGGACAGATTCGGTTGCCGAATTAGTATTTATCGGTTTATTACAACTAAACAAAAAATTGTCAGATAATAGCCAATCGACAAACAATACTAGGACTTTAGAAGAAGAAATAATGACAAATGTAAGTGATAATGTGAGAAAGTTTAACAAGAACTGGCAAGCCAACTTAACGGGATCGTGGGTTCATGAATATATTAAATCTGGACATCTAAAAATTACTAGCCCAGATGAATTTCTTGAGGAAACATTAAAAGGATTGACAATTGGCCTGTTGGTGAATAACGATTTAAGAGAAAATTTGCTCAAAATTGCTTCTAAAGGATTCCAGATGAATCCGATCTACAGTCTAGGCGATTTACCCCATTCATTGGATATTGCTTATAGACCCATTGACAATCTTTTGAGGGAGAGCCACATTATCATTTATGATTCACAAACTATTAGTGAGGATTTGAAAGATAAAATCAATCAAGGTAAATACATATCGACCGTTGATGTAGCCAATGTTAAAATAGCTGGGCAATCAATTTTTAAAAAAAGGCTCGGAATTATTGGATTGGGAAGAATTGGAAGTAGGGTGGCTCAAATCGCCAGTGAAGGATTTGATATGAGGGTGGCATATTATTCTCGAAAAAGAAATTTTGATTTGGAAAAAAGGTATAATCTGGAGTTCAAACCTTTGGATGATTTATTAAGTGATTCAGATATTGTAACTTTTCATTTACCCCACGTTGGGGCTGAAGGTTTTGTTACAAGTAAAATGATCGATATGATTCCAAAAGGTACAGTCGTAGTAAATGTTAGTGTCGGTAGTATTTTTGAAGATCAAGACTATCTATTAAATCGATTTCAAGAAGATGACCTGAGAGGATATTTAGATGTTTACAAAACTCTCCCGCCAAGAATGAAATTGAGAGATCGTAAAGATTATTTAGTTGCAACATATCGATTGGGTTGGAGAACTAAATCTACAATCGGTCTAAAAACTCATAAATTAATAACCCGATTAGAGGAGGGTTTAAATAAATAATGATAATTGAAAATGAGATAAACATTACCAATAATTCGGAAGAGTTTATACATACAGCTCTTAGAAAGCCGCGAAGTATTATAGTATTACGCGGATCAATATCACCATCCGACAAAGAAATTTATACCTATTTAGACCAATTGGGAAGCCAGCACCCTAGCCTTTATGGCAAGATCACCATTATTAAAAATGATCCAAGTATTAAAAATAGCACAGCCATGTCGCTAAATGCCCTTGTTCCTCACACGGATGGAGCCTTCATTGAAAATCCCCCATCGAGAACAATTCTAAGTTTTATAAATAGCGATCCAAAGGGAGGGGGGGCTAGTATATTTATTCCTCTGGGAAAAATCCTAGCAGACTTACCAAATTGGGCTATGGATGCCCTGACCAATGATTACTATCTGTTTCCACGAACTTATGATGGCAACCTTTCCGATTCATATACCGGCCCTGTACTAAACAAAGATCCGCAAGGTAATTTTAATATTCGTTGGCGCGCAGATAAATTTTATAGACCAAAGGTTGTGAAGAACAATGACACTAGAGGCGCAGAAGCGATTGATTGGCTATATACTTATATTGAAAAATGCAAACCCATTACATATGATGCCAAGTCTGGTGAAACCTTGTTAGTTCCAAATTCTGCAATGCTTCATGGCCGTACACCCTTATCTCCCAATTCCACGCGCGAAGTTTTACGTGTATGGATAGTATGATTCCACTTAGATATGAGTATATCCACACATCTAATCCAAAAAAATAATCCAAATTTAGATTTTTACATATTTGATGATTCAAATAATATCCCTATTAGAAAGTACGAATTTAAAAACGATCAGCAAAATTTACAGACATGCTTAGTTGATGAGTTTTATCCCGAAAAAAGTTTACGTAAAATAAAAAATAATAAATTTAATCAATTTATTGAAGCGATGGGTTTTCAATGGGATACACTAACTGAACCTGGGCATATGCGATTGACGCCATACGCAAATGCGATAATGGAAGCAATTGAAAAATATAGTTGGTTACAAGTTACAAAAAATGCCAAAGAAGTTAATGTTCCCACAAGTAAAATAGGTGGTGGAGAATTATATGATCCCAATAGCTTAGATATTAAAAACGTCTTAAGGGATTTGTTTTCAGGAAACACTGCTTATGGTTCAAACTATTACAATGTAAAAATTAACAATACGGTGGAATTTTTAAGATATAGCGCTTGTACACAAAAACTATCATTTGTTAAGACACTTAGTCTAGATTACAAAAATTTGCCATTCGGTTTATTTGAAATATCTAAAAGCTACAGATTTGAAGAAGAAAAAGAATTACAATTGTGCAATAGAGTTAGAAGTTTTCACCTACCGGAACTTCATATTATCACAGACAAAGTCTCATCTTCACTAAAGATAGGTTTAAAAATCCATCAAAGAATGGTTGCACAAATAAATAGTTTGGGAATGGATTTCGAAATACTGTGTAATGTCACCGATAGCTTCTTCAAGAAAAATCAAGCTTTTTTAAGCAGCTTTGCTAGTTTATTGGAAAAACCATTTTTACTAACTGTTACTAAAGACAATGCTTCTGGAAAAGACGGTGTTGAGCTTGATGTGGAATATAAGGTGTTTGATTGCAATGGAACACCAATAGAAATTTCTACATTTCAAGTAGACGATGGCTCATCTCCTTCTGCATTTGGAATAAGTTATAAATCGGATGAGAACACCGAAAAACTAGTTTCAACAATGCATATTGTTTTCAATGCTTCTGTCGAACGTTTTGCATACGTTCTTTTAAATAATGCGTTTATAAATAAATCAAAGTTGCCATTTTGGGCATCTCCAATACAAATAAGGGTTATCCCATTTGATAAAAATTCTTTGCATGAGGCAACGAAACTGACTGAAGAAATGGACTCAATGAACATTAGGTCTGAATTGGACGATAGAGATATAAGCTATACGACTAAAAATGCCGATGAAGAATTAGCCTGGATACCGTACGCAATAACGGTTAAAATAAATAACAATCAATTGCAATTTGTTATGATATATTGCAGCAAAGGTGAGATTATTGAGAAAATTATAAAAAAGGATGATTTAATGAGAGAGCTGAGAACAAAACTTAATGGAGAAATTAATATACCAAGATATTTTCCTATTAATTTATCTAGCAAGATAGAATTTAAATAATGAAACTTGAAAATAAAGTAGCAATTGTGACAGGGTCTTCTCGTGGTATTGGGAGAGCTACGGCTATCCTTTTTGCAAAAGAGGGGGCCAAGGTTGTAATCAACGGTGTGCGTCAAACCGAAGTGGGAGAAACAGTTGTTAGGGATATTGGCAATGATAGGGCTGTTTATATTCGTGCGGATGTATCCAAAGAAGATGAGGTCAAGCGTTTGGTATCAGAAACTGTAAAAAAATTTGGTAAGATCGATATCCTTATTAATAATGCTGGAGTAATTATCGACAGACAGGGCTGGAAATCAGATATCGACAGTTGGCAAAGCACTATTGATTCCAATTTAACTAGCGCTTGGTTAATGACTAAAGAAGTTTCGTCAATAATGTTTAAAAGCGGTGGGGGATCAATTGTCAACATCAGTTCAATTTATGGTTTCTTGGGCGCAGCCTCTGTAATATCGTATTCCTCCGCCAAAGGTGGACTTATTACTATGACAAAAGCACTTGCAAAAGAACTGGCACCCAGCATTCGCGTAAATGCAATTGCTCCTGGAAATGTTATGACTGATATGACAATGGAGGCAGGTCAAAAAGTGATAGATTATTTTAATACCCAAGTGCCACTTAAACGAAGCGCAGAGCCAGACGAGATAGCGAAAGCGGTATTGTTTTTGGCTTCTGAAGATGCGAGCTATATTACTGGAGAAATTTTGGTAATAGATGGCGGATATAGCCTTAGGTGATTTCTTATTCATATTGTTAAGTACCCCTTTTTATAGTGACTCATTTAGACTTGAATGTTGTATACTTAAATTAAATATCTTTCAATTTTTAATATAGAAAGTTCCAGTTGAAATACAAGCTTCACGAACTACATTAAAATTAGAACGAAAAAATTTTTGCGATTTCCTTTGGGAACAAAAAAAAACGATTCGGCCGACAGTTTAAAGCGAAGGCGAGCGGAGCGAGCCTGAGCTGCGACAGAACGAGGTTCGAGTTTTGCGATAAACTGACAGCAAGGTTCGAGTGGAGGGGCGCGAAAGCGCACCGACACCAAACTCAGAAAGCGGTTTCCAGCCTTCTTTTACGTACTCGCAGGTGAGTTGACGGGCAACAAGAAAGAAGAAGTAAATCGCAAAAATTTTAAAAACCATGAAATATATAGGCTACTGCAGAAAATCAACAGATGAACCAGACAGACAAATACTTTCCATTGAGGCGCAGGTTGCCGAGTTAAAAGAATTCGCCGCAAAAGAAAAATTAGAGATTGTAGATTTTATTTTAGAGAGCAAAACCGCTAAAGAACCTGGCCGACAAAAGTTTGCCGAAGTAATTAGATTATTAGAATCAGGTGTTGCAGATGGAATTCTCTCCTGGCATCCCGACAGACTTGCAAGAAATTCTATTGATGGAGGCAGGATTATTTATTTACTTGATACAGGCAAACTTTTAGATCTCAAATTTCCCTCTTTTTGGTTTGATAATACTCCCCAGGGAAAATTCATGTTAAATATGGCATTTGGCCAGAGCAAATATTATATTGATAGTCTTTCCGTAAATGTTAAACGTGGTAATCGTCAAAAACTTCGCCGTGGCGAGTGGCCAAATAAAGCTCCGTTTGGTTATCTGAATGATATGAGTACTAAAACTATTCAGGTGGATAAAAAGAGGGCAAAATTTGTTCGACAGGCTTTTGAGATGTACGCAACAGGCGGTTTTATGCAAATTGATATCAGGGAATTCTTTACTAAAAATAAAATCTTCAATAAAACCGGACATACAGTTCATGTCAATAAAATTAAACATATGCTTTCAGACCCTTTTTATTACGGCGTTATGAATTTTTGCGGCGAATTATATGAAGGAAGTCATAAACCATTAATTACCAAGAAACTTTTTGACAAAGTCCAGGAAGTAGTTAGAAGAAAAAGTAAAACTCACTATAGCCATACCCCCGAATTTGATTTTCTTGGACTTGTTAAATGCGGAGAGTGCGGCGGTTCAATCACGGCAGAAAAACACGTCAGATTTTATCCAACAAAAAACAGAACCGCCGTCTTTATTTACTACCGCTGTTCCAAAAAGTTTGGCCCTTGTTCCCAAAGATATACTACAGGCCTCGAAATGGAAGAAAAAATGAGAGTGGCGATTAAAAATGCTTCCATTTCAAATTATGTTGCCAAAAAGTTTCTTGAATGGGCAGAAACGGATTCCCAAAAAGAAAATCTGGAATCATCAGATAAAGTCGGTATTTTAACTCGGCAACTAAAAGAGGCAGAAGAAAAACTGGACAGGCTACTGGAAGCCTACTTGGACAAAGTAATTGAGGAAACTGAATACAAGGCAAAGAAAAATGAATTATTAGAAAACAAACTATCGCTTCAGGCAGAGATCAAGGAAATAACAGAAAAGGGCAATGAATGGCTCGAACCTTTTTCTGAATTCGTAAAAACGGCTGAAACAGGGGCAAAAACGGCGCGCGCAAAAAATAATTTGCATGAACTTTCAGTTCAAGCAAGAACTGTCGGCTCGAACTTCTTTTTGAAGGATCGTCAACTCACCTGCGAGTACGTAAAAGAAGGCTGGAAACCGCTTTCTGAGTTTGGTGTCGGTGCGCTTTCGCGCCCCTCCACTCGAACCTTGCTGGGGGACTAGGATTCGAACCTAGATTGACAGATTCAGAGTCTGTATGCCTACCATTAGCAGATCCCCCAATATAATTAAATTTTTAACCTTCTTTTTAAATAAGCTCTTCCGAAACCTGACTTTAGTTGTTTTTCTCTGGCAATTGCAAATTGCTCGTCGATACAGGCTTCGTAGTAAATCAATTTTAAAGGGCGGCGGTTTTTTGTAGAAAGGACTAGACCTTGTTCATGCTCAAAAAACCTATGTTTTAAATCTTTCGTCCAGCCGATGTACAGCTTGTGATCGAATTGGCTTAAAAGGACGTAGGTGTAAAACATTTGTCCTACCATTACCTGCCCGCATTGCTACGCAAAGCGTTGCAGGCGGGGCAGATCCCCCAGTGCGGGCTAATTTTAACATTATTGGCTAACGGGCTTAGTTGAAGAGGTCAATATCGCGGTTTAAAGCTGTCGACCAATTACTGGGAATGTCGTGGGAGTCGCCCTGGTAAGAATAGAAATGGACGGTTTTATTTTGAGCTTCAAATTGGGCGGCGATAGTCTGGCCCCATTCGTAGGGAACGGACTGGTCGGCGGTGCCGTGGTGGATGTTGACCGGGATTTGGACGAAGTTGATGTTATCCAGTGCCGAAATGCCGGGATAATCGGCGGGGGTAAATAGCTCGGTCAGCTCTTTTTGGAAGCGCTCCATCCGCTCTTTACGGCGCGGATCGTCGGTATTGCGGCGGGAAAAATACAAATACGATTCGGGCCAGTCGCGCACTGCCGGAGCCCAAAGGGAAGCGGCTTGGACACACATGGGACAAACTTCGATGACGCGCAATGTAACGTCTCCGCCCATGGAGTGGCCATACATATATATCCTGTCTGGATCAACCGTATCCAACTTTTTTGCGGCAGAAATCAGATTCAGTACATCCACAGCGTAGCTTATTCTGGCAATCAGGCTACCGGCGTCACCTTCCGATTGATCATGCCCCCGATAGTCAGGCTTGAGCACCAAAAATCCCGCGTTGGCAAAATATGCCGACGTATTGATATAAGAATTTTTGGTGGAATAGACTTCGGGGTCGATATATCCGTGGTTGACTATAATCGTCGGCCAGCCTTTTTCAGGTTGTTTGCCGGCAGGCAAGTTCATCAAGGCATATTCTTTCAGTCCGTCGGAATCAAAACTAATTACATAGGACGAAAACCCTCCAGTTGTCCGGACTGTCTGTTCAACCTTGATCTTGCTTTCATAACTCCGGTTACTCAAGTAGTCTATAGAATACGGATTAGGAGTTGGTGTTGGAGTAGGTAGGGGAGAAAAACCGGCAGACGTTCCAAATATTAAGCTTGCCAGCAGTGCCCACAACTTTTGCATTCAATAAATTTACCAAAACGGTCTTATTCCAGCGATGGCGATGTCTTAGCTACAAGACGGCCGTTTTTCTTGTCCCTCACAATTTTTCCGTCCCTTATCGTAATCACGCGTTTGGCGTGGGCGGCGATATCCAACTCATGGGTAATCATGATAATCGTGTGACCGGCGGCATTAAGTTTTTCGAAAATTTTCATAATTTCGTCAGCTTGAGCAGAGGCAATATTTCCGGTGGGTTCGTCGGCCAGAATAATAGCCGGGTCGTTAATCATAGATCGGGCGATAGCCACCCGCTGCTGTTGGCCGCCGGACAGCTGGGCGGGGGTATGGTCCAGGCGATCTCCCAGCCCAACATCAATTAATGCCTGCCTTGCTTTCTCCTCCCTGCTTTGCTTGTTTATGCCTGCGTATATCATTGGCAGCATGACGTTTTTGAGTGCTGTTGTCCGGGGCAATAGATTAAAAGCCTGGAAAATAAAGCCGATTTTTTTATTCCTGATCTGGGCCAGGGCGTCGTCCGACAATTTGGCAACACTTTGGTTGTCCAAAAAGTAGTCGCCGGAGGTGGGTGAGTCCAGGGCGCCCAAAATATGCATCAGAGTCGACTTGCCGGAACCGGAAGGTCCGACTATGGCCACAAACTCGCCTTTTTTGATCTCAAACGACACGTCATCCAACGCCGCCGTTTCTACAGAGTCGTTTTTATAAATTTTTGACAAATGCGAAACACTTATCATTATTAACAATTATACGAGTTTCGCAGTTGACCTTGTTTTTTTGTCACCTCAGTGAAGTTACTTTCCATTTAAAAATTCCCTGACTCGGAGAACGATTTGGTCGGGGGTGTAGTCGCTTTTGATAAGATAGCCGGCGGCGCCAAGGGCGACGGCGTTACCGATGATTTCATCGTGGCCCAAGTTGGAGAGGACGACAATTTTTTTATTGGCATAGTCGGGAATGTTTTGCTTTAAAGATTCTAAAATTTTGATCCCGTCCATCTTGGGCAGGACAATGTCCAAAAGGACTAGGTCGTAACCGCCTTTTTGCAAAAAAGCCAGAGCGGCTTCACCATCGGGGGCTTCGTCAACTGTAAAACCAGCGTCGCGAAGAATGAGGACGTAAAGATCACGGAGAGCTCGGTCGTCTTCGACGACTAGAATCCTGGCGGCATCGGCCATGTTGGTTGAGTTTAACCCAAAGGAAGAGTAAAAGTAAAGAAACAGATATAATTGGGGGGTGCAAAAGGTTATACGGGGAATTTTGACTAACTATGAGGTAGTTGGGAAGGGGCCGGACCTGGTGATATTACCCGGCTGGAAAGGAAGTTTGGAAGAGTGGAGAGGGATAGCAGGGGAATTGGGAAAGAAATATAAAGTTTATTCGGTGGATTTGCCAGGTTTTGGCGGCACATCCAGGCCGGATGGTGATTGGGGAATTTACGATTATGCCGATTGGACCGAGGAGTTTATAAAAAAAATGGGGATAAAAAACCCGATAATTATCGGGTATTCGTTTGGCGGGAGGTTAGCTATAATTTTGGCTGCCAGGGGAAGGGCGAAAAGACTGGTGCTGGTTGACACTGCGGGCATGGAAACGCGGGGAGTTAAATCAAAAATGTTGGAGAGTTTAATTTTTTTGAAGGGTGTTGTCCCATTGGGGGTCAGGGAGCGATTGCGATCGGAAGATTATCGACAAGCGGGAAAAATGAGGGGGGTATACAAAAGAGTGGTGCAAGAGGATTTGCGGAAGAGATTGGAAACGGTAAAATGTCCGACTTTGATTATTTGGGGAGAAAAAGACAATGTTTTACCTTTTACCGAAGCGAGAATGTTGCATGGGGGAATAAAAGGATCAGTTTTGCGGGTGGTGTGGGGGGCGACACACTGGCCGCATTTGGAAAAACCAGATGATTTAGTGAGAATTTTGGGGGAGGAAGGAATATGACAAATCCTCTTGTGACCTACTTGCATATTTTGCAGCTGGAAGGATACCAACCGGTGAGGTTTTTGCGGTGGTGGGTAAAAAACCCGCTTAAATTCAGATTGGAAAACAAGAAGAAGCTGGAGTGGACGGCGAAGGCCAAGTTTATTTACGTAGTGAGCGGCGGATTTTGGCCGCTGATGTTTGTAGGGTTACTGGCTTTGAAGCCGATTGAAGAAATTTATAAATGGCGGACAAAAGAAAAGACGAGAGAAAAAATTGAGAGATTAAAGAGGGGAAAATTGAAGGTAATAGGAATCGCCGGAAGTTACGGCAAGACATCGACAAAGGAATTTTTGTACCAGATATTGAAGAGTAAATACCGGGTACTGCGGACGCCGGAGAGTTATAACACCCCGATGGGAATTGCCAAAGTAGTGGAGATGGAATTGGATGAAAGTTACGATTTTTTCATATGCGAAATGGGGGAGCACGCGCGGGGGGATATAAAAGAATTATGCGAGACGGTATTGCCTGATTACGGGGTTATTACCGGAATAAACGAGCAACATTTGGAGAGATTCGCGTCCAGGGAAGAAATTAAAAAGACGATTTATGAACTGAAAGATTGGGTGGGAGAAATCGTGGAATATAAAAGGGGAAAAGGGACGCCAATGGAGGAAAACTTAAGAATAGCCAGGGAGATGGCGGCGATTTTGGGAGTGAAAACGAATATACAGATAAAGCCGGTTGAGCATAGGTTAAAAGTGATTAAGAGGAGTGAAATCACCATAATCGATGACGCGTATAGCAGTAACGTGGACGGGTTCGCGGCGGCGGTGGATTATCTGAAAAGTTTTGAGGGTTGGAAGGTAATTGTGACTCCGGGGATCGCGGAACTGGGAGGTGAAACATACGAAATTCACAAGAGACTGGGAGAGAAGTTAAGGGGGTTGGACCAAGTAATATTAGTGGGAAGAAACGAACGGACGAAAGGACTTGAGGAAGGGGCAGGTGAGGTTGAATATGTGGATAAAGTTGGCGAGGCAGTGAATAGGGTGTCGAGACGGCCGGCTGTGGTACTATTTGAAAATGACTTGCCGGATAATTATTAACCTTTTAATTTGTTGCCCTTGAGAGTCTCACCCAGATTGGCCAAGAGATTGTTGGCAAAAGTATAAGTTGTTTTGTTTTTGTCTTCATGGCTGGTGAGAGCCAGTTGAATAAGCTCGTCTAAGAGTTTGGGGAAAGGAATATTGGATGCTTGCCATAGATAGAAAGCCAAGCTGCCGGGGATAGTGTTGATCTCATTTATATAAATAGTTTTTTCATCAGGACTAACCAGGAAGTCCACCCTGGCAAGGCCGGAGCAGTCTAGTGATTCGAAGGCAGTTTTGGCCAGGTCGGATATTTTGGCGGCGGTGGCTGGTTTGATGGGGGCGGGGATAAGACGTTTGGCGGAGGCCATCCCCGCTGATTTGGAACTGCCCGATTCGTACTTATCGGAAAAGGTGAGGACTTCTTTGCTGGGAACCGGTTGTTCGCAGACGGAGGTGCGAAGTTTGCTGCCGGAGTTGCCCAAAACTGAAATATTGATTTCATTGAATCCTTCAGCCGATTCTTCGACAATTATTTTGCGGTCGTAGCAGGCGGCAATTTCGAGAGCGTCATTTAGTTCTTTGGAAGAGTGGACTTTGGTGGTGCCAATACTGGAGCCGCCGTTAGCCGGTTTGACATAAAGTGGATATTTCAAAGAAACTGATTTGGGTAAATTATCACGGTAAAACCAGAGATGCTTGACCTGGGGAAGATTGTGGGATGAAAAGACTTGTTTTTGCAGAACCTTGTCCATACCGAGGGATGACCCGAGCACTCCTGATCCTACGTAGGGAATATTTAACATTTCCAAAAATCCTTGAATAGTTCCGTCTTCACCAAATGGACCATGGAAAACCGGAAAGGCGACGTCAATTTTGGGAAGGGGTTTTGGGGGTAAAAGGGAAAGCTGTTTGGTGCCAGAAATAAGTTTATCCAGGTCTTTGTAAGATTCGGGGGTCAAGAATTTATTATTTCCAATGACCCACCCTCCTGATTTGGAGATATAGATGGGGATGACTTCGTATTTATCTTGATCCAGGTTTTGCATAACCTGGAGAGCGGTTATTACCGCCACTTCATGCTCCGGCGAGCGTCCTTCGATTTAACTGAAATCGTGCCTTTGTGGAGCTCGACGTATTGCTTGCACAGATACAGGCCCAGGCCGGTGCCGGGTTCGGAAAGGGCGGTGAGAGCAGCTCCGCCGCGCTCGAATTTGGTGAAGAGTTTGCCCAACTCCTCCTCGGAGATACCCCGGCCGGTATCGTTGACCGAAGTTTCCAAATAATTTTGGTCTGCTTGGGCGGACAAAGTAATTTTCCCGCCTGAATCAGTAAATTTAAGGGAGTTCCCGATTAGGTTTTCCAACACCTGCATAACTTTGTCCCGGTCGGCAGTAATCAGGGGCAAAGGTTCAGAGGTTTCAAGGTTCAAAGTTATTTTTTTGTCGGCGGCGCGGGCTTTGAACTCATCGAGAATTTGATTTAATAACTCCACAATGTCAAAGGGTTCAAGCTTGAGCTGGACCCGGCCGGATTCAATCCGGGAAATATCCAGCATGTCGTTGACCAGATGAATTAATCTTTCGGTAGAATTGAAGACTAACTGCAAGTAGTCTTTGGTCTTGGAACCGGACCTGTCGTTAAGAACCATCCAGACGTAACTTTTGATGGCGGTCATGGGCGTGCGCAACTCGTGGGAAGCCAGAGACACGAACTCATCCTTGGCCTTGTCTAGTTGCTGAAGGCGGACGTTGGCAGAATCTAGGTCGGTAGAGGTTTTTTGCAGATCAGAATACAGCCTGGCATTTTGGACGGCAATGCCTACTATTTCGGTAAACCCACGCAGCAAATCTAATTCGGAATCGGAAACTTCTGATTCATCTTTGACCATGCTGAAAATCATGACTCCACGAGCCACGCCGTGATATATTACCGGGAAGATCATGCTTGTTTTGATACCAATGGCTTGTTGGACCTGGTGGGCTTCGTCAATGGAGTAAGGCGGACAAAGAATATCCTTCCAATTGTGAGTAGTATGAGATTGTTTATCGTTCAGGCATTTGATGCACACGTTCTCCGGGTCTGAAAGAGGAATGGTGATATCGTGAAATGGAACCGGAGTAATTTCCAAAGCTTTTTTAGCTTCATCCGTCTGTGAAATGGAAACTCTTTTTAAGGAGTTACTTTGTTCATCGGCAAGCGCCAGGACTACGATCCGATACCCAAGCTGTAAATAACCTAATTCAGTGAGAACACAATCAACGATATTTTGGACTACCTGGTTAAAATCAAGCGTGTCCAGTATAATTTTTTCTAAACGCCACAGGGACTCTATAGTTTGCTTAGATTGAGGGGTGGTGGTATACATCTTTAGATAGGAATATCTTAGCAGACAATATGGCTAATAAAACACTGGAGAAACTGGCCCACGGTGACTTACCGTTGGATTTTAATTGGAATTCCCAGACGTATCCCGGCATACCATTAGAAAGCTGCATACCCACAATATCAAGTGTCAAAAACATCGAGATCGTGGCAGAAGACTTGCGGGACGGTCTGCACGGGATAAGCGAGTATCCGTCGATTGAAAAAATGGAGAAGTATGTGGAAGCCTTGTTCAAATTGGGCGTTCGGGCGATGACGGTGGGGATTTACCCCGGGGAAAAAAACAGAATTGACAAGATAATAAAAGAGTTGTTGGTTTATATGGGTAAAAAATACCAGTCAGTGACTCCGATTGTGTTGTCGTTGGCGACTAAGGAGTCAATGGAATGGCTGGGAGAATGCAAAAAACTGAACAAGAACCTGAACGCCATTGTTTTTATGGGAACGGCGCCTTCACGGCTTTTAGTTGAAGAGTGGGAGAGGAAATTTATTTTGGATAAATTAGCTTGGGCAGTTGATTTGGCAGTCCGAAAATACAAAGTAAAAGTTATCGGAGCTACTGAACACACTACTCAAACACCGCCAGATTTTTTAAGAGCGATTATTACTACATTTGTCAAAAACGGAGCGGGTTTTTTTTGTGTGGCCGATACTATCGGAACGGCCAGACCGGAAGGAGCTGTGAGAATAGTTAAGTTTGTAAAGAAGGTGCTGCATGAGTTGAAAGCCGATGACGTCAAGGTTGACTGGCACGGACACGACGACTTGGGAAACGGGGTGGGAAATGCCCTGGCAGCTATTGGAGCCGGAGCCAATAGGGTGCATACTGTCGCGAGGGGAATCGGAGAAAGGGCAGGAAATACTCAAATGGAAGCAATTTTGTTGAATTGCATGGAAATTGCCAGAGAGAAAAAGCAAACGTTACCCTGGAATCCTAACGTTTTGGATGATGTATTGAGACTGTATGACGAGATTACCCAAACACCGGTTCCGTCTCACGGTCCGTTAGGAAAAAGGGCTTTCAGTACTTCTTTAGGAATTCATACCTCCGCCATGTTGAAAGCGAAAAATATTGCAGATGAAAGTAAAATTAACAGGAGATATAAAAAACTTACGGCCCGCCTTGAAGATATGGCGCAGAGAATTTATACTGCCCTAGACCCGAAGTCAGTCGGCAGGACGCGTGATATTTACGTAGGGCCATGGAGCGGAAGAAGTACTGTCCACTTAGCATATGTGGGAATGGGGGGGGATCCGAATGAGCTGACTGTTGAAATTGTTGAACACGTGCTTACTACCGCAAAAAAATTAGGCAGAGAACTGACCAATGAAGAGCTGAAAAAACTGTTAAATAACAAGTAGTCGGATTATTTAAGCTTAATCGGATAGACCCATGACGAATACTTTTTCATCTTTCCGTGCACGAGAGAAAAAAAGGCGGTTTGAATACGAGATGTGATGGGACCAATTTGAGAATTGCCTACCGGGCGCTTGTCTATTTCCGAAATCCAGGCGACCTGGACTCCGGTTCCGCAAAAGAAAGCTTCGTCGGCAATATATAGCTCGGACCGGTCAATCGATCGCTCCACGGTCAGAATATTTAAATCTTTGGCGAGTTGAAGAATGGTGTTTCTGGTAATACCTTCTAAAATATCTTCCGTGACCGGAGGAGTAACTAAGTAACCATTCCTGACAATAAACAAATTTTCAGCCGACCCTTCGGATACTTCTCCTTTATTGTTTAAGACGATAGCTTCGTCGAAGCCTAATTGGGCTGACTCCTGTCGAGCTAAGGCGGAGTTGATATAACTGCCGGAAATTTTTCCTCTGGCGGGTATGGAATTATCCGAAACCCGGGTCCAGGACGACACTTTGACCGATAAACCCTTGGAGACGGATAAATATTCTTCTAATGGGATCATATACATGGCGAAATCAAATTTATTATCCCGAAAAAGATTCGGGGCCAGTTGCAGGCTCCCGGCATAGGCAAAAGGGCGGAAATAGACATTTTGCCGGGGATGATTTTTGATTACAAGATTGACGATAATTTGTACAAGATCGGGAGACGAGTATGGTATGGAGACACCAAGGATTTTCAGGGAATTTAAAAAGCGCTCAAAATGATCCTGGGGCCGAAAAATGTCGAGGATCCGTTTGTCTTTATCGTAGTATCCCCGAATTCCGCCAAATACTGCAGTCCCGTATTGAAGAGCGTTGGTTTTAATTGATACTCTGGCTTTTTCCTGTGGAACAATCTTACCTTGGAAAAAAGCGAACTTGAAATCTTCGGACTTAGACATGAATGTTATTATAGGTTATGATTGGGAGATCTAATTGTCAATATCAACATGGCCGGGGAACTTGAAAAAAGCATTTATTTCGGAGGATCTGTTGTAAAAATTGAAAACGCCATAGGGATCGCATGTGGGGGAGTAATTCCGATTTTTGAAGATGCTGTGGGAAATACCGGGGAGGTTGATCTATTAAAACCGTTGTTAGGCGGAATATCTACAGATGGGATTGTTAGGGTGGATGATTTATTAACGGATGATTTGGAACTGTTGGGAGACAGAGCGTTGAAGGGCCTTCCTGAAACGCATCGCTTGGGAGATGGGGAATTGAGACAGAAGAGGGGAACTGTTTTGCTGGCGGGCAGGGAATTTGGAAAAGGATCCAGCCGTGAACAAGCAGTTTGGGCGCTATTGGAGGCGGGAATATCTGCTGTGGTTGCGGAATCGGTGGGGCCAATATTTAAAAAGAATGCGGCGTATCTGGGTCTGCATGTTTCGACTGACATGATCTTGGCCAGTCGGATTAATGACGGGGATCCGGTACCACTGGAGGCTTTTTTGAATGATTACGACCCAATGCATAAGGAAATTATTGAAGCGGGAGATTTGTTTGGATACTTGCGCTTGATAAATGAGGGTAAAGTCCCCGAACCTAAGATTACTACCCCGGCCGGTACGCCGATGAATCTATATGAGCAGCGGGTGGCAAAAGCCCTGAACGTGCCGGCTGTGAAGCCCGGAGATTACGGGCTATTGACACCGGATTTGGTTTTTTCCTATACGGGTTTATCGGGGTTGGCCATGCAAACGATGCTGCGTGAATACGGCAGAGTGCAAAGAAAAATGCCGAGCGAAAATATTTTACTTTTTAATGACCATTTCCGTTACCGGGATCCCCATAGACCGACAATCGGGGAATTAACTGAAAACCAGAGAGTGTTCGCATCGAATTTAGAATTGCCTGACGGTAATTACTTTGGGGAAAGGAGAGGCGGGATATGCCACTCGGAAGTCAAAGACTTGCGTGACCCCCGGCAATGCACATCCATTGCCGGCACTGATTCCCATACACCCACCAGTGGTTCCCGGCCGGTACTGGCAATCCCGATAGGATCCAGTATGTTTGCTGCAGTGGTGGCAGAAGGAAAAATTCCCTATTCGGTGGGAAAAACTTTACTTGTCAAGTTGACCGGAGAATTGCCGGCAGGGGTCTCGATCCGGGATGCCCAACTGCAATGGGCGCGAAACTATAAGGAGGAAATAAAAGCAGGCGGATTAAGTGATATTCCGGACGTCGTTGAGCTGGCCGGGGCTGCTTTGGATAACTTGTCTTTAGAGGATATTGAGGCCATTTGCAACATGGTTCCGGAGGTCTGGCTGGCAGAAGTAGCTGCTGTCCCGGCTTTCAGGGCGGGAGTGGAACATTTAATGAAAAAATGGGGAATGACTGAAGAAGAGGCAATTGAACTGTATGGCCGTCCACAGACCGGGTGCAATTACGCATTGCGGGTTGAATATGATTTGGGAATGACGGTACCCGGAGTAGCATTGCCGGGAAACCCGTCTAATTTCGTACCATTATCAGAACTTACAACACACCTGGAGGTAGACTTAGCCTTTATCGGATCCTGTACTAACGGGTATGAAGCGGTAGAGGCGGCGGCGGCGGTATTGATGGGGAGAAAAGTAAAAACTAAACTGGTAGTGGTCCCAAGTTCTCCTGTAGTCCGGGAAAGGCTTGGACGGGCAGGAATATTGAAAATTCTAGAGGAGAGTGGAGTGGAAATTGAGGAAGTCAGTGCCTGCAGCGCTTGCATCGGCAACGGGCCTAACGCGTTAAAAGCCGGAGAAGTCGGTTTTTCAGCTACAAACAGGAATTTCCCAGGGAGGATGGGAGACAAATCCGCGGAAGCTTTTCTGGGCAGCCCGCTGCTGGCAGCCCTAACCGCAATGATGGGAAAAATCCCTACGGCATCTGAATATAGAAATGAGATGGAAAGAGTAGAACGAAACTTAAATATCTTAAGAGATTTGAGTGAATTTCCGAATTAGATTTGCTAAAAAGATCGGTTTGTAGCCCCTTTCCAAAGCTTCAGCTAATATTTGAGATAATCCGGGGGCAGCGGAATATTTCTTTTCTATCATTTCCTCGGTGTTGAGGTTTGTGCTCAAAAGAGCGCTGGCCAGTTCAGGAAGAATATTACCATCCCTGTAAACTGAAGCTGTCCTAGTATCAACTATAGTCAGAGACCCCTTAAAGTGGGTATTTGGATCGAAATTAGGATCACGAAGAACAAGCTTAATGGCCCAGCGTTGATCTACGTGGGCAGCACAAAAATTTGTTACTTCTCTCAGGTTCGTGATTTCAGGGTGGCCGCTAAAATTTAAAGTGGTCAAAGCGATATGGGCTACGCCCGCGTCGTTTAACCGCCGGATTAAACCACTAATTGGGTGCCCGGCCGGACTAAGATTATGGACGATAAAACGACCATTGTTTTCACTTCGCAATTCGTCGGGAAGTAGTTCTACGGCTTCAGGCTTGAGCGGGAGGCGTAGATGTAAAAGACAACCGACTATTTGGTCGGTGAGTTGAGGGTCGTCCGCTAAATATTTGAGGTCAGGGTGAATAGCTGATTTGTCGACTAGTGGAAAGATGTTTGGACTAAACATCATGGCGCTGAATTTCCTGTTGGGCATGCCAATTTCGTTTTTGGCACGAAGGATTAATTCCAAGGCATTGGGGTTATTACCATCTCCCCATAATCCAAATACTCCCCTGACTTGGGCAGCGACAATGCCTCCGGAAGTAATAATTTCCACACCCGCCTGTAAATCAACGGGGTTATTGAGCGAGCCGTAATTGACTCTTGATTCTGATGTTCCCATAATGAATACTTAGTATGTATTTTACTACAGGATTTGTTATTAGCGAGGGGGGTGAATTTATGTGTTGACATTAAGTAAAGCAAAAAAGGCTTTGGAGGCGGCGGAAAAGAAGGCCGGGGAGTTGGGGATGGCGGTGTCGACTGCGGTTGTGGATGATCACGGAACTTTGATCGCCTTTTCCAGAATGGAAGGGGCGTTTACGATCAGCCCGAAATTTGCCTATGCCAAGGCGCTGACATCCGGAACTTTGGGGATGGCAACGGCGGATATGGCGCCATACGCGGTGGAAGGGAAACCGTACCATGATTTAAATTCGCTATTCGGCGGGGAGCTGACAACTATTGCCGGAGGCGTGCCGGTCAAAATTAATGACAAATTGGCAGGCGGGATCGGGGTGGGTGGATCGACTGACGTATCCCAAGACGCCGAATGCGCCAAAGCTGCTCTGGAAGCGATTTCTTAGCACAACTAAATCTTTTTTAGGTGCGAGGAGTCGTTGAAGTACATCAACTTCCAGTTGTTCACACTCTCAACGTATTCGATGAGCGAGATGCCGGTATTTTCGTAGCTCAAAGTTGCTACTACGATACGGCGCAAGATTTGGTCGTCCGTGTCATCACCCGCCAGGAACAATGAAGCCAGACCCGACAGAAAATATCCGTGGGACACGAACAACACATTTTTGCCCCGGTATTTTTCCAACGCGAAATTTCCAATCCACGTCCTTGCCTTGTTTTTTGACAGTTTCTAGAAATTCCCGGGCCAGCTGGTGGTCATAGGGCAGACCGTTTAAAACCGGATTCTGAATAATCTCGTGAGCCCTCTCGTCGATGATTACCGGGAGTTTCATAGCCCGGGCTACAATTTTGGCCGTAGTCAGTGCCCGCGGCCAAGGACTGGAAATGATGACCTCGATGGGTTCCGCCTTCAGTCTTTTCGCCACCTTTTTGGCCTGTTTTTTCCCTTCCGGGCCCAAATCAGATCCGGGATGCTGGCGGATTTGCTTCTCATGCTCCTCACTCTTTCCATGTCTCAATAAATATATCTTCATGGCTCTATTATAAATATAATTTGGATACGGCAGCGGCGGGAGTAAGGATTTCCAAGCCCAGTTTTTGCTTAATGAGAGAGATTTTAAAGTCCTTTATATTTCCTGTCACAAATATTCCCACTCCGGCTTGGTGGGCGGATAAGAGGATGGGTAAGTCTTTGGAGTGAGCGAGTGATGCAGATGTAACACTGGTTTTTTGGGGCGGGGTGACAATTTCAGGCGGAGATGATTCGAGAAAGGTTTGAAGGGGTTTGACGGCATTCGGAATTTTTTTGGTAATGTTGGTGACCAGTTCAGTGAGGACCTGGCGGTTAATGACGGCTTTAATCTTTCCTTCCAGATGGGCTTTGATAATCTTTTCACAGTGAGGAGAACCGTAAAAGGCGGAGAACCAGACGTTTGTATCCACAAAAACTCGGGTCATGATCTGACAGATTTCTGCAGTTCCGCTTCACCAACTCCGGATTGTCTAAAAACCTTTTTAATTTCATCAAAAGCCTGAAGAGTGATTTGTTTTTGAGCCTTGATAACAGCTTCTTGGCCGCGGGTTTCGATCAAAAGCCGGTCACCGACGCCGGCTCCTAACTGCGTTAGCAACTCCTGGGAAAATGTAACCTGACGCCGGGGGCGAATTGAGGTAGTAAACGCAGACATCGGATGTATAATATCAGATGTATGACGTATCGTCAATAGCGAACGCGGATTTAGGAGGTGAAGGATTTGAGGAAGCGGCCAAGGAGGACGCCGGAGACGGCAACGGAGCCGCCTAGGATTAGCATGCGGGAGGCGTGGTGCCAAATTGATGTTCGGGAGAGGCGGGCGTTGATATATCCCAAGAAACAAAGTGACAAGAGTGACAAAGTGACAGAGAAATATAGCGCCGACGAAGAAGGTAATAGGGCGAAGGGGGCCAAGGGAATCAGGCCGGAAATAAGATAGGAGAAAAACATGACGACGGCTCCGGGAAGGGATTTGGACAGGGGCAGATCACGCCGGGTTTTGAACTCGGACACGGATTGCTCGGTCAGAAAACTGCCTACACCCATGGACATGGCCTCGGTAAAAATTAAGATTAGGCCGGTAATAATAATCGTGGTTTGGGGGACGGAGGCGGAGGCAACACCTGCCAGAAGGCCGACTGTCGAGGACAAGCCGTCCTCTGCACCGAAAGTGAAATTCCGGACATATGCAGAGTCCATGATCCCAGTGTATCATGAATAGGCGATGATTTCGGGATTTGACGTGTGGACAACGCAAGCCATTCAGACGGTTATCCCTAGTAGTTGGGATATGGCACTGTCTGTTTTGAGTTTGGTGGGGAGCTTTGAAATAACTACGATTTTGGTCGTGGGCGCGGGGTGGCTGATAAGAAAGAATCTTAAAAAATTAGCAATAATCTTGGTAATTTACGCGGGGGGGATGGGTATTGAATTGGCGGGGAAAACATTTATTAACCATCCCGGCCCGCCGGAGGTCTACCACAGATACCAATTGTCATTTGTTTTTCCCAGTTCCGGGGTGCAGACGGGCAATTCGTACCCGTCGGGGCATAGCTACCGGACGGTGTTTTTGGCGGTTTTAGCATGGCCTCTTATTAAAAAGAAGGAGTGGCGCGCGGTTGTGATGGCTTATGTGTTTTTGATGCTGGTTTCCAGGGTAAGCCTCGGAGAACACTGGGCCAGTGATGTGGTTGGGGGAGGGTTACTTGGGATTATTTTGGGAAGGATAGCTAGCCGAAAGTGAAGGCGAAGAATTCTATCGAAAAAACATCAGTAACTGTTATTTTGAGGGTGTGTTTGGCGGATTGAGGGAGATGAATGAGATGATACGCCCGTTGCGAAACCACTTGAACTGAGCCATCTTTGACATCTGCTCCGGCGAATTGAGAAGAAACCGGTTGGTCATCGAGTTCCAATTTTATTTCACCATAACTTCTTTGGGGACCCATTACTAAATACACGTCCTTGGCATTAAAATCTAAAGTCAATTGGGCTGTGGGAGGAGTACCCTGACGATATTCCTCAAAATTTTTCCACTGGCCTGTGAATTCTATAAAGCCTGATTGATAACGACTGGAGCCGATGTAAAGCTCGGGGGTGCGGGTGGAGATTTGATAAACAGGATTGGCCACCGGCATATCGACAGCGAGAAGCTGCTGGATGGTTTTTTCGGTGGCGTCGTATTCCCCTTCCCCAAAGTGGGTGTAGCGGATACGGCCGTCTTTGTCGATCAGATATTTGGCCGGCCAGTAGCGATTTTGATAGGCGTTCCAGGTGGCATAATCATTATCCTGCATGACGGGGTATTTGAGGCCGAAGTCTGTGATGGCTTTTTGGACATTGGCCGGATTTTTCTCAAACTCGAATTCGGGCGTGTGGACCCCGATAATTACCAGGCCTTTGTCGCGATACTTTTCGTCCCACGACTTGAGATACGGCAGGGTGCGGATGCAGTTGATGCAGGTATAAGTCCAAAAGTCGATGAGAATGACTTTGCCTTTTAAATCCGATAATTTTAGGGGTTGGCTATTAAACCATTGGCCGCCGGGAATAAGTTCGGGAGCCGGTCCGTAATTCGGAAGTACTGCGGGTAAAAATTCATTCATGGGCTGACCGATTTTTGACTTGGGCATGGGGGTAGTTCGAAGTTGGCCAAGCTGTTTTTGGACAAGGGGATTGTCCTCAAGACGGGTGAGTCCGACGCCGTAGTTTGGAAAGGTTTGCAGGATATATGTCTGGAGTTTGCGGTCCAGATTGAGATACAGGGCTAGGGCAGTTGCGATCATGATAACTCCGAAGGTTTTTTGAATCAGGGTGGAATAGGGTTGGAGGCGGCCTAATATTTGGCGGCCGGTATAGATGACGATAAACATAGGAATGGCGGTGCCCAGTGAATAAGCCAGGGTAATGCCGAGGGCGGTGAAGTTGACCGAACCGGTGAGGGCTAAGGAAATAACCGAAGCGAGGATGGGGCCGACGCAGGGAGTCCATAACAGGCCAAGTCCGAGTCCCAAAATCAAACCACCCGTAAAACCTTCCCTGTCTGTGGACTTGAGTTGGAGTAGGCGAGCAAAAAGCTTTTCAATAAATGCTTGAAAGCCGGGCAAAATTAATGACAAGCCGAAGGAGAAAATGACGATGACGGAAAGAAGACGGAGTGAGTCGGCGGAAATACCGGTGGCTTTGACAAGAAATGACAAAAATAGGGTGAAGAAGGTGAAGCTGGCGACAAAACCGGCGACGATGCCAAATGGGCGACGCTTGCCGCCGCCGACGGAGCCGGAAAGGACTACGGGTAGAACCGGCAAAATGCAGGGGGATAAAATGGTGACAAAACCGGCCAGAAAAGCGAAAAAGATGAGAAGGATCATTTGAGATTTTGCAAAAGTTCGGAAAGTCCGCCGCCGTTCCATTTGGCTAGCTCATTACCTGCCTCGTCGACTTGGACAAAAGTGTGTTGATAGGTAACCGCATATTTGCGCTTTAGATCCAGCTCTTTGTCGTAGTCGGTGCGAAAAATAGCAATGTCTTCGGGGATTTGGGCAGTGTTAACCGTAAAATCTTCGTTGGCCACGCTGCAGGTGGGGCACCAGGTGGCGTAGAAATAAAGAACCCGTTTTTTACCGACGGCCGCTTGATAGGCAGCGAGTGAGTAATCCCCGTACCTGCTCGTAGGTTGGATTTGGGAAATTGTGGGAACAGTAGAAGATGGAGGTTGCTTGGATGAGGTGAGTATAATTACCCCGATAATTACTACGGCTCCGATTCCGAAAAGTATTAAGACTTTACTCATTTAATTACTATACCATGATGTTATACTGACGCTAATGAAAGATTTTGGAATGTTGGCTGATGAGACTACGGTACAAAAAACCGTGGAGGCGTTGGGAGCGAATGAAATTGAGGCGATTGTGGTGGAAAATGGGGCGGCGGCTAAAGAAAAAGTTCTGAAATTGCTGCCAAAAGGAGCCGAAGTGATGACAATGAGTTCGGAAACATTAAAGAAAGTGGGGCTGACAGAAGTAGATACAGTAAAAGAAAAGTTAAAGGTTATAGAAACTGGAACCGAAAAAAGTAAATTAGGGGCGGCGCCGGAATGGGCAATCGGGTCGGTGCACGCGGTAACTGAAGATGGCAAAGTTTTGATCGCGTCTAATACCGGCAGTCAATTGCCGGCGTATGTTTACGGATCGGGGCATGTGATTTGGGTGGTGGGTGCGCAAAAAATCGTTAAAGATTTGGATGAGGGAATGAAGCGGATTTATGAATATGTATTGCCATTGGAGTCGGAACGAGTAAAAAAGGCGTATGGAATGGAAAAGAGCAACGTGAGTAAACTGCTGATTTTTAATAAAGAAACCCAGCCGGGGAGGATTACGATGGTTTTGGTCAAAGAAAAAGTGGGGTTTTAGGGTAAACATGACGCAAAAAAAGGCTTTGGAGATAATGCTGGCCGGAAACAATGTTTTTTTGACCGGGGCGGCAGGGAGCGGGAAGACGTATGTTTTGAAAGAATTTATTAAAAAATCCAAGACAAAAGATAAAAAGGTGGCCATTACTGCATCGACCGGAATCGCCGCTACTCATTTGGGCGGGATGACTATTCATTCCTGGTCAGGAATCGGCGTTAAAAACTCACTGGAGGAAATAAATCTCAAATCTATGGCCACCCGACTCAAACTGGCCAGCCGGATTTGTTCGGCGGACATTTTGATTATTGACGAAATTTCCATGTTGGCCGCTCAACAGCTGGCAATGGTGGACAGCGTGTGCCGGACGATTCGGGAATCCGCTCTGCCGTTTGGCGGACTGCAGGTGGTTTTGTGCGGGGACTTTTTTCAGTTGCCACCGGTTTCCCGGGATAACCAGCCGGCTGAATTTGCGTTTAAATCCGAAGCATGGCGCAACCTGATGCCGGACGTCTGCTATATCACTTATCAATACCGGCAGCAGGATGCCGACTATCTGCGGGTACTGAAGGCCATCCGATCCGGGGAAGTGACCCAGGAAGAGATAAATATTTTGGCCTCACGGCTGAACCGGCCGATAACCAGCAAGGTTAAACCACCTCGGTTGTTTGCGCACAACGCCCGAGCCGACGCCATTAATAATTTTGAGTTGGAACTACTGGCTGGTGAGGCAAAAAGTTATCAAATGGCGGAAACCGGAAATGCCGATCTGGTCGAGCAGTTAATCCGCGGATGCCTAGCTCCGCAAGTACTTAATCTGAAAGTTGGAGCCAAAGTGATGTTTGTGAAAAATAATCCCGGATCCGGATATATGAATGGCACTGTAGGTGAAGTAGTTGATATAGACGAGGATTATCCGGTGGTTTTGACTAAATCAGGCGATGAAATAATTGTCCAGCCGGAAAGCTGGGAAATCCGCGACGTGCGTGATGAAAACAAGATCCTGGCGTCTATCAGCCAAATACCATTGCGGCTGGCCTGGGCAATTACAATTCACAAAAGCCAGGGTATGAGTTTGGATATGGCAGAAATTAATTTGTCCGGAGCGTTTGCTTATGGAATGGGTTATGTGGCTCTGTCCCGGGTAAGGTCGCTGTCTGGTCTAAATCTGACCGGCATCAATGAAATCGCCCTCCAAGTGGACCCGGAAATCATCGAGCTGGACCGCTATTGGCAAAAAATGTCCCAGAATTTGGAATCGAGTTTTCTTAGAGTTCCACCTTTGGCGATGCTCAATTTAAACCGAGGGTCAATAGTTCCGAGACGATGATGAGCTTCACTGAAGTAATTTTACATGGAAAACCTGTGGTATACTTGTTCCGGTGGGAAAGCTTGATTTGACCAAGTTCAAGGTAAAAAATGGAAAGACATGGATGGCAGTT
This sequence comes from Microgenomates group bacterium Gr01-1014_16, assembly GCA_007376345.1. Classification (GTDB taxonomy): domain Bacteria; phylum Patescibacteriota; class Microgenomatia; order CAZETR01; family Amesbacteraceae; genus VMGA01. Next base: position 41,026 of record VMGA01000005.1, read on the forward strand.
GACCCCAGAAGCAATCGGATAGTCGGACAGGCCAATAGTCTGGAGTCGGTTTTGACAGTAGCTAAGAAGGTAAAAGTGAATAATCCGACGGTGTTTAAAATCGGACCCTTCGCTTCTGCTTTTGTGGGGTGACTGCGAATTTGAACTTGAATTAGCTATGTTGATTAAATGGGAGGTGCGAAGCTATTCCACCTTAAAGGTGGAAAATTCAAGAATGACGAAGTGAAGTAAAATAATCAAATGAAGAAATGGATAGTTATTGGATTGGTGCTGGGGTTTGGAGGGATGACGGGGTGGATGATGTTTGGGTCGGTGGGGTTTAAGGATGAGCCGGGGATATTTATTGTGCCGGAGAAGCAGGCGGGGTGGGAAGCGGCCAAGGAGCTGGCTAACCAGGGATTTATCCGTAGCCAGACGGGGTATTGGATTGCGTACGGGGGAAAGCCGATTGCTTCCGGCGGATACCGCCTCAATAAAAACATGAATTTGTGGCAGATTGTCAAAAAGTTATCAGGGCAGCCGGACCTAGTTTGGGTGACGATTTCCCATTGCCTGCGAAAAGAACAGACCGGGGAAATTTTGGCGGAGAAACTGGGATGGGACGGGGAGAAACTGGACAAGTGGAACGCGCAGGACAAAGAAGGACAGTTTTACCCGGACACATATCTGCTGCCTATTGATGATCCGGTAGAGATAACGGCTCAGAGATTTTTTGACCGGTTCAATGAAAAGTTTGCACCGTTGGCAGACAAATATCTGGCGGAAAATATCTTGTGGACGACGGGGGTAAAAATCGCGTCTTTAATTGCCAGGGAGGCGGCGGGAACCTCTGACATGAAGCTAATTTCGGGGATCATCTGGAACCGGCTGAATTCCGGTATGCGGCTGCAGATCGACGCTACTATGCAGTACACCCGGGGAAAAGTGGACGGCAGATGGTGGGGAAGTATTGATTTGGCCGAAAAATCTAAAGATTCTCCGTATAATACCTATTTATATAAGGGGCTGCCGCCCACGGCTATTTGCAGTCCAGGGATCGAGGCTATTGAAGCGGCAGTCACGCCGGCAGAAACGGAATGCCTGTTTTACCTGCACAATACTTCCGGGCAGATCCATTGCGCTAAAACTTACGAGGAACATATACAAAATATCCAGGATTATTTGTGACGCGGGGTTTTGCGGGGCGGCCAAGCGAGGCGGGAAAGGTTGGTAACATCGTAAAGGGCGGCGTGGGTGGCACCTGAATCAACGGGAAAATCAGAATACATCATGAAAGCTTCGACGTTATCCACTGCTCCCTTAATAACCGGCATACCGGAAGAAAAATGAGATTTATTGGGGGTCACGACAATTTGCCATTTGTGGTCGTCGTCTTGCCAATCCAACATCATGTCCTCGAAGAGTTTGCGCCGGATATCTGAAAATGAGGTGTGGGGACCGATCCAATAACGGGGATGGAGCTGCCAAAGACGGTTGAATTTGAGGGTGGCAATGTAAATTGATTTGACTTTCAAGTCTTTTTGGTTATCCTTGTTGACGAGGGCTTCGACTTCTTTAATGTGTTTTTCCATGTCAGGGCGAGCCTTAAAAGTCCGATCCAGGTCCAAAATTACACCCAGTTTTTTATCCGGAGTAATAATTGCCAGGGAGGCATGCAGAAAGGTATCCGGGTACTTGGGTTCCCAGGTAACCGATTTTTCTTGTGCCACGGAAAGTTGGGGGTCGTCAGATTGCATTATTTGAATAATAGCATTACAGCTTGGATGAAGTCTGTTCAATAAACTCCTGAGAGGTTAGATGAGAAAGGGACAGTTCGAAAAATACTTCGTCGCCTTCAAATCCCGAGCAGGATTCCCTGCCACGCCGAAGGCGGGGTAGGGATGAATGCCGCAGCACTTTCGTCTAAAATGCTGGGGTGGAGTATAGATATTC
>VMGA01000044.1 GCA_007376345.1 Microgenomates group bacterium Gr01-1014_16
CCGTAAGCGGGTAGCCAGCGTACTTATGTGGACTTTCTATCTTCTTCACCGGCAGCCTAGAGAAAGTTAAACTCACCAACCGTTTTTTATTATTAAGCCGTTTTTTTGATTTTCAACTCGGAGCGTGAAATTCGCCATCAATAGGCAGAGGACACCAACCTCAATGATTATGACTCAGGAAGATTTGCCAATTAATAATGATTACTGGTCCACTCCGGATCTGGCACTGGCAGCCGCAGTCTCCTTGTGGTATCCAGTTGACTCCATCGACAGAACTAATCCCACCAAAGCATTGTTCCTTTTCAAAAGAAATGAGAGCTTGGATGGACTGATAGAAACCTTCTGGAAACAAGAACTCCGGGTCGAGCCGCAAGCCTACTTTAGCCAGCTGAAAATCATTAAATCCAGGCTATATGGAGAACGGTAAATATGGTTAGCCAAGATGTTAGCTCCCTGAATGAGAATAAAAATTATGAACATACTATCCTATCTTGACTCTAAAAACATAAACTACCGACTTGCGTCAGGAAACATGGAGGCCGTGTTTCCATGTCCAGCGTGTGGAAGAGAAAACAAATTTTACGTCAATATAGAAACCGGGGCCTTCAAATGTTTTCGGGCTAGCTGCGATACACAGGGCGGAGCGAAAGATCTGGTTAAACTTCTGGGAGACGCCGGGAGCGAGATCGAAATTGAGGCGTCAGAAAAACCCCGTGAGATACAAGACCCAGAACCAATATCCCCTGAAACCGTGGATGACTACCACCAAAATTTGTTAGAGGGATACGCCTCGTTTGAGAAGTACTTTACGGAAAAAAGAGGTTATACCATCGAGACGGTCAAGAAGTTTAAGCTCGGATGGGGCAACCGCTGCATTTTGATTCCCATCTATGATGAAGCTGGTAATTGCGTCAACTTCAAACATAAACCGGACCCCACCAGGCCAAATCCGTCCAAAGGGATGTTCTCAATCACTGGTCGAGGGAGGATGAGACTTTTTAACGCTCAGGTGTTAATGGCGGAACAAAAGCCGGATGAGGTAATAATTTGCGAAGGCGAGTGGGATGCGATGAGGTTAGATCGAGAGGGGTATGTTGCCGTTTCGTCAACAGGTGGAGCGGGAAGTTTTAAGCCGGAGTGGCTACCTTTTTTCCAGGGGTTAAAAAAGATATTTGTTTGCCAAGACAACGACGTCAACGGCGCCGGGCAGAACGGGACAAAAAAGATTGCCCAGATGTTTTATGACCAAAAGATAACAACTTTTATAGTTAATTTGCCTAATCCCCAAGTAGGCATAGAAGAAAAGGTTGACGTAACGGATTTCTTTGGAAGACTGGGTAGGACAAAAGGAGACTTTGATCTTCTACTACAGACCGCCCAACCATTTCAACCGCCAGAAAAAGAGGAGGAAAAGTTTAGACTGGCAGACTATCTTTGTGAGCTGGCAATTGGCGCCGGGGTAAAGATTTTTCTTGACCAAAACGACGAGGTGCTCCTTGTTTTTCCGGAAGAACCGCTCGCTGCATATCCGCTTAATGAAGGTAAATTTAGGGGCTGGCTTAGTGCGAGGTACATGGAAATACAGGGTACAGGGTTTAGTGGGGACACATATAAGGAAGTGAAAGATACCTTTTACGCAAAAGCGCACCATCAGGGGAAGATTCTTCAGCTTTGGAATAGGGTGGCCATGGATAATGGGGTTGTTTACTATGATTTAGGGGACGGCCGTCGGGTAGTGAAAATTGACAAAACGGGATGGGAGATAACCCACAAAACGCCGGTAAAGTTCAAGAGATTTACACACCAGCTCATACAAGAAGACCCAACCAAGGGAGATCTCAAGGAAGTTTTGAACTTCGTGAACATAAAAAACGAGAAAGACAAAATTTTATATTTGACTTACTTGGTTGCAGGCTTAAACCCGATTATCCCAAGAGCCTTGTTGACTCTTTACGGAGATCAAGGAAGCGCAAAGTCTAGTGCCTCCAGAGTCACTCGTTGTCTTTTAGACCCGTCGAACGCTGGCACCCACCACCCCTCAAGGGCAGGGAATTTACTGTCGCCACCAAAAGATGAAGCGGATTTAGCCAATAAAGCGCTAAGACATTATTGTCTATATTTTGACAATCTTTCCTACTGTCCAGATTGGATGTCAGATTCATTCGCCCGACTCGTTACCGGATCCAGTTTTTCAAAGCTGAAACTTTATACCGATATGGACGAAGTCACCGTCAACACAATGCCGCTCCTTGCCATGAACGGAATCAGCCTAATCGCCGAAAAACCGGATCTTTTAGACAGGCTCCTCATCCTTGAAATGGAAAGAATCCCCGAGGAAGCTCGGAAAACCGAGCGAGAGTTTTGGAGAAATTTTAGCCAGACCCTGCCCCGCATACTGGGCGGGCTGTTTACTATCCTCTCAAAAACATTGGCCATTGTGGAAGAACTTAACCTTGGGCATTTGCCACGAATGGCCGATTATGCCACCTTTGCCACAGCAGCCGCTATCGCCCTAGACACCCCGAAAGAAGAGTTCCTCCAGGCATTCAACCAAAATATAACAAGACAGAATCAGTCGGCAATTGAATCTTCTCCGGTTGCGCAGGTTGTTCTCCAATTTATGGAGGAGAGAGAGGTTTGGGAAGGCACAAGCACGGAGCTACATAAGGTGTTAAGGCAATTGGCTGAAAACTCTAACTTGAAGGTGGGAGATTCCAGTGGCTTTCCTAAGTCTCCTCATTGGTTGTGGAGAAAGATCCAAGTGGTCCGCCCAAATCTAAACTCTTTCGGTATAGACGCCCGGCGCCATGAGATTAAAGCTTCATCAATCATAAAATTAACCAAGTCCTCCAAAAGTCAGGAAGATACTGCCACTGTCACCGACACTGCCATTCCAGATTCGATGGCGGATGGCAACACCGGTGGCGATACTCCAAATCAAGTAACCGATATTGCCACAAACTCCAAGGCCGAAGTGGCAACAATGGCAGTGGTGGCAGTAAATTCCGAATATCTGGAGAGATGCTCGACCTGTGGAGGAAATGACTTCTGGAAAAGATCTGATGGAAGTGAAGTCTGCGCAACCTGTCACCCCCCAATACTATGAAGAAGATTTCTCCTATTCGGTTTAAGTTTGTTTATGTGAACTCGCCTGAGAGTCAAAGGAGAGTGACTTTAGCGTATGGAAGGATGTTTGAACTGGCTCGCAAGAGACTGGTTCTTGAATCTTTAAGTACACCAGAGTACATTAAGAATAATGGAGGACAAAGAGGAGTTTCTGACACCGGAGGAGGTGGCCGAGCGGTTGAAGGTGAAAAAGATAACCATTTATCGGATGTGCCGGGCAGGGAAGATTCCGGCGGTGAAGTTTGGGAGAGTGTGGCGGATAAGCAGCCGATTGTTTACGGATTTGTCCCAAGGAAAGGAGATTAAATGATAGCCGGATTGTATGCCAGGGTTTCAACTTCTCGTCAGGAGGATCAAGAGACGATAGAGTCGCAGGTGGTGGAAATAAAGGCTCGCATAGAAGCTGATGGAAATATGTTGGCTGCCGAAAATGTTTTTGTAGACGACGGCTGGACTGGCGAGATGTTACAAAGACCGGGTTTAGATTTAATGCGGGATGCGGCGGTTGATGGCAAATTTGAGGCTTTGTATGTGTATGACCGGGGGAGGTTATCCAGAGTGTTTGCTTATCAGGAAATTATTATCGAGGAGCTGATAGACAAGGGTGTTAAATTTGTGACTTTGCATGATGTGCAGGCCCAGACCCCTGAAGAACGGGTGCTGCAGGCCATGCAGGGAGTGTTTCATGAATATGAGAGGGTAAAGATAGCCGAGAGGATGAGACGGGGTAAGTTGTACAAAGCCAGGAACGGGATATTAATTAACGGCCAGGCTCCTTACGGTTATACGTATATACCTAAGCAGGGGAATGAGTCGGCAAAAATAGAGATAAATGAGAATGAGGTGGATGTTGTTCGGAAGGTGTTTCATTGGGTGGGAATTGAGCGAATATCGATCCGGGAAGTAAAAAGGAGACTTAAAGATTTGGGGATTAGACCCAAAAAAGGAAAACGGGAGATTTGGACTAGTGGACCAATTTGCAGGTTATTAAGAAACCGGGTATATGAGGATGGGGTGGTTTATTACAATAAAACGGAAGCGATAGTAGCCAAAAAACCGCTCAAGCCGGTTAAGTATAAGAAGATAAAAAGAACCAGCCGGAGAGTGAGGGCTAGGGAGGATTGGATTCCTTATCAGGTGCCAAAGATACTGGAAGATTCGTGGTTGTTTGAGAAGGTGCAGCAAATACTTTCGTTTAATCGAAGCTTTGCCGGGAAACAACGAAAATATGATTATTTACTTTCGGGGTTAGTTTATTGTGAATGTGGGAGTAAAAGGGTGGGGGATGGGTGTAATGCTAATGGTCATTACTATTATCGGTGTGCAGAGAAACTGTATAAGTTTCCATTGGAGGGTAATTGTAAGGCACATGGAGTGAATGCGATGGTGTTGGATGGGCTGACGTGGTTGAACCTGAAAAAGTTTTTGGGAGATAAAGAAACGCTAAGACAACAGGCAGAAAAGTGGTTAGGTCAGCAGGCGGCGCAGGACGGGGTATTGCAGGCTGGACAAATAAAACTTAGGAAGCTTCTGGATGATTTAAAACAAGAGGAGATGAGATATGCCAAAGCCTATGGAACAGGGACTTTAGACTTTGAGCAGTTTCAGGAATTGACCAAAGAACAAAGGCGGAAAAAGCAGTCATATGAGTTACAAGTAAAAGAATTGGGTACAAAAGTTACTGAGGCTGCAGTGATTAAACCGGAGGAGACAGACAGGTTGTGTAAGGCGGCTGAGCTGGTATTGGCCGAGATTGCTTGGGACGATAAGAAGAAGATAATCCGGGATATAGTTGATAAAATAACTATATATGAAGGAGGAGAGGTTGAATTAAGAGGTCATTTGCCCCTTTTTGACCAAAAGTTGGGATATGAACCTATCGGTAGGGATAGTAGGATTAGCAAATGTTGGCAAGAGTACGCTGTTTAATGCCCTTTTGAAAAAGCAGGTGGCGCTGGCGGCGAATTATCCGTTTGCTACTATTGAACCTAACATTGGTGTAGTTCCAGTGCCTGACCCACGTCTGGCCATTCTGGCAGACGTGGTAAAGACCAATAAAATAGTCCCGGCGACGGTGAAATTTGTGGATATTGCCGGGCTGGTGAAGGGAGCCAGCCAGGGGGAAGGGCTCGGGAACAAATTTTTGTCTCATATTAGGGAAGTAGATGCGATTTGTTATGTGCTGCGGGATTTTTCGGACGAGAATGTGATCAGGGCAAGTTCGGTGGATCCCAAAAGCGATTTGGAACTGCTGCGATTGGAATTGGACATGGCGGATTCGCAGACATTGGAAAACAGAAAGGCAAAAAAGGGGACGACTGACGAGCCGCTGAAACTTTTGAGAGATAAGCCGGAGATAGTAGTATTTAATACAGACGAAAACAGGCTGACAGGCGAGGGTATAAGAATTTGTGCCAAGTTGGAAGAGGAATTGGCGGTTATGACTGAAGAAGAACAAAAGCAATATCTGGTCGGGTTGGGAGCGGCGGAAAGCGGGTTGGAAAAACTGATTAAGAAAGCTTATGAAATTTTGGAGTTGCAAAGTTTTTTGACTGCTGGAGAAGTTGAGGCGAGGGCATGGACGATTAAAAAAGGGACTACAGCGCCCAAAGCGGCAGGGGTGATCCATACGGATTTTGAAAAACATTTTATAAAAGCGGATGTCATATATTGGGAAGATTTTGTGAAATATGGGGGATGGGTAAAAGCCCGCGAAGCGGGGAAGGTGAGGTTGGAAGGAAGGGATTATGTGATGCGGGAGGGGGATGTAGTGGAGTTTAAGGTGGGAGTTTGATAGAATGCCTTTGTGCAGAAATATGAGTTGACGATTGTGGCCAGGACGGTGGAGGGCGTGATGGAGAAGATCGAGAAAGTGGTGAAGGTGTTGGGGGGGAAGGTGGGAAAGAATGTGGAGATGGGAAAGAAACCATTGGCTTATCAAATCAAAAAAGCCGGTGAGGGACATTATTTGCAAATGCTCGTTGAATTACCGGGTCGGGCGGTGGTAGAATTGGTCAAGAAGTTAAATGTAGAGAAGGAGTTGCTAAGACACTTGTTAGTTAAGATTCAGGATTCAGGATCCAAGATTCAATTAAC
>VMGA01000045.1 GCA_007376345.1 Microgenomates group bacterium Gr01-1014_16
CCCTCCGGCTGGGTTGATTGCATGCCCGGCCCCGGTCCCGCCAAACCCCAGTGCCAAAGGGACCATTTGGATTGGATCAAAGCCAATTGTCCGGATTTCGAAGGCGTCGCCTATTAACAAGTTATGAAAACTAGAAAAATTTTAACCATTCTCATCTGTCTTATTACAGCCTTCTTGTTTTTGTCTCCAAAACTTTTATTCAAAACGTTCAAAACAGATTCGTTTAATATATCTATTCCCCGTTGGTGGCAAACAGAAACAGTTGCTCCTCTTACCAGAATTTTTGATTCCAAAGACTCGTCAAATTATCAAATCGAAATTTACGTTACACCAACTGCCTTGTCTCTAACCGACTTTATTTCTGCTTTTGACCAATTCGCGTCTTACTCTGCCCAGCCACAGCGCGTCAATTCCCAAGTTTCAAAGCAACCAGTTATCATAGAAACAGGTCTTCTTTCAGGTTCACCTTACGTCAGCTATTATCTAAAAAATCCGGCCAAAGATATTGCCTACATCATCACCTTCGGCGGCGAATTCCCCAATCGTTCCTACTTCGTCAAATACCTTACATCCAGTATCAAGTTTATAAACTAACAACGAATGACAATTGTATGCCCATGAATGACCATTGTATGACTATTGTGTTTTAGTCCCCCTAAGGTAAACCGCTTGCCACGGTCGGTACACCGAGTAAAAAGTCCGCTCCTGCAGCACTTCCTCTCCCCGCGTCACCTTCCAATCAAATGCCACTTTCGCCCCATTGGCCGAGTGTTCTGTTTGTACGACTTTGCCCACCGGCAATGTTGGATCGTCCACATACAAGTCCGGCGGCGGCGGCGTCACCTCCCATACCCGCGCCTTGGACGTTTCCACTTTTCGGCCGTCCTGGGTTCCGTATATTTCAAATGACAAGTATTTGGTTTTCTCGTCGTAAACAGTCTGGATCAGGACGTAGCCGGGTGTATCGTTTTTGAATTTAAAGTCCGGACTCGGCTGGAAAACGGTGGCATCAAAGCCCGGCTGGTATTTGATTTCATAGTAAGACACCCGGTAAGCGTGTGCTGTTCTGGCCTCAATCGGTAACCCCGCCGCCAAAACTGCCCGAAACAGTACGCTGGACACCTGACACACTCCGCCCCCGTCGCCCAAAATAGTCTTTCCTTCCTTAATAATATACGCTTGTTTATACCCAGTGGCCGAAGATACCTCTCCCACTTTCTGGTTAAAGGAAAAAGTTTCTCCCGGTGCCACCAGCACTCCGTTCAGTTCGTCTGCCGCTTTTTTCAAATTAAAAATTCTATTAGTAATCGACCCAGTAAACCACGATTCCCCTTTTCCGATCAGTTCGGCAATTCCCAAATTATTAGCGTCTTCTGTTTTTACTTCCGGATCTATTTGAGCAACCGGCAATTCAATTTTTTCCACTTTATCTTCAGTCGTCTCCAGTTTATCCAGTGAACTAACTAACCAACTAACCAATAACCCGTTATTCACCTTCCATCCCAGCTTAGCCGGGGCAAACGCTTCCACTTTGCCCTCCCCCAGCCAGGCAAAGGCAGCATTTTGTGCCGGCCGGTCCACATTTTTCCCCAGTTCCTCCGCCCACTCTTCAACATTGCCCGATTTCCACTCTCCCATTGGATTTATCCACGTCAATAGTTGTTCTCCGCCGATTTCCCATTTTTGTCCTTCTCCGCCAAATACAACCACGATTTTCTTGTTTATCAATGTTTCCGCCCTCGTCCTTACTTGTTCCACCTGGGCTTCCGTCAACTTAGGTTCAATCCGGACTACCGGTATTTCCACGTCCTCCTTCTGCAATTGGGCCAGGGCGATTCTCACCTTTTCAATTAGCCGTCTTTCATCCACCTCTTGGCCGTTTTTCCCCTCGCTCACTACAATTTGTCCGTTTTCAATTTTAATCTCCGGCTCAGCGGCCGGAATATTTATCTGTGCCGAAATACTGGCGATTGCTTCCACCAGCTTGTTCTCATTCCAGCTATACTGGGCCGGCAAACTGGTTACTTTATCGTATTGCCACTCCAGATCAGCTGCTTCCCACTTCCACCGGCTGGTTCCCCAAACCAGATTTAGTTCCCGTATTGTGGTCAATTCCTTCTCCGGTAACCTTTTTGTTTCGCTATTTTTCCACCATCCGGCCGCCACTACTCCCAGTGCCAATAGCAAAATTCCCACCTTCTTCATTCTTGTTAGCTTATCACACTTGGTATATACTCATTTCATGGCCCTTGAGGAATCTATCATCCCGCCCGCTCCCGCACCTCCTCCCCCTGCTCCGCCCCCCCAACAATCTGTCACTACGTCTCCCCAAGTTGTTGTCGCGCGTAAATTTCCCTTCAAAATTATAATTTTTCTTATCCTCGCCCTGGTTTTAGCCGGTGGCGGCTTTTTGGCTTTCAAGCTCCTGGGAAATTTCACCAGTCTTACCTCCACCAATCTTACCTGGTGGGGACTATGGGAACCGGAATCGATTGTCCGGCCCCTGATTGATGACTACCAAAAAGATCATCCCAATATCAAAATCACTTACGTCCAGCAGTCCCCTCGTGAGTATCGCGAACGACTGCAAACCGCCCTGGGCCAAGGCAAAGGTCCGGACATTTTTCGCCTGCACAATTCTTGGGTTCCCATGTTTCGCTCCGATCTTTCTCCGGTTCCCTCGTCCGTTTTTTCCGCCCAAAGTTTTGACTCTATTTTTTATCCCGCCGCCCGGTCCGATCTCAAAGTCGGTGCCAACTATGCCGCCATTCCTCTCATGTACGACGGATTGGCCATGTTTATCAACGATGAATTATTTGCCGCTTCAGACTTATCTATCCCCAAGACCTGGGACGACTTGCGCATCGTGGCCCAATCCCTGTCCCAGTGTGACACCTCCGATGGCACTTGTGCCGCCGGTGCCAAAGTTATTACCTCCGGCGCCGCTCTGGGTACTGCGGACAACGTCGACCATTGGCAGGAAATTCTTCTCACCCTCATGCTGCAAAACAACGTCAACTTAAATGCCCCTTCCGGCAAATCTGCCGAGGACGCCCTGTCCTATTACACAATTTTCGTCCGGGAGGATCATATGTGGGACTCGACTCTTCCCAGTTCTACTTTTCAGTTTGCCGCAGGCCGTGTCGGTATTTATTTTGGCCCGTCATGGCGGATTTTTGATATTTTAGCCCAAAATCCCTCTCTCAAATTCACCACTCACCCCCTTCCCCAGCTTCCGGTCGATCCTGTCCGGGGAGAACAACCCGCCGCCTGGGCCACCTACTGGGCCGAAGCCGTCAACAAAAAATCTCCCCGTGCCGCCGCCGCCTGGGAATTTCTCAAATTTCTGTCTACTCCGGAGTCTCTTCAAAAACTTTACCAAAATGCCGTCGCCTCCGGCCGATCCTTCGGCGAAATTTATCCCCGCACCGATATGGCCGCTTCTCTCCAGGATTCGCCACATGCGGCAGCCTTTATCGCCCAAGCCCCCATTGCCCGTTCCTGGTATTTAGCTTCTTCTACTTGGGACGGTTCCTCCGGTCTCAATACCCGTCTCTCAACTTACTTCACCGACGCGGTCAACACTGTTGTCAAAAACGGCTCGCCCGTAACCGCCGTCAGCACTCTGGCCGCCGGGATCAACCAGGTTCTTTCCACTTATGGCCTTGCCGCCCCCCTCCAACCGGTCAAAAACTAGTTTGGAAGCTACCCTGCTCTACTTCTCCAAATATAACTATCCCCTAATCTCCGCTGAACTCTGGTTCTGGCAGCACCAAACTTCGTTTTCGAAATTGAAAATTGATAAATTTATTGAACATTGGACATTGAACACTGAACATTCAAAAACGCGCAAACAACGTGAACTCATCAGTCAGCAGAAGTGGGTTATTGCAAGAGGAGTAGGGGACAAATTAAGAAAAATCCCCTTTGTGGAAGCAATTTTCGTCACCGGCTCCCTAGCCATGTCCAACTGCACTCCAAACGACGACGTCGATCTTATGATTATTACTTCCCCCAACACTCTCTGGCTCACCCGCCTCCTCGTCTACCTCGCCATTCGCCACTTTCGCCGCAAACCCAATGTTTTGTCCGCGCCAGACAAAATCTGCGACAATTTGTACTTGGATACTTACCACCTACCACTTACCACCCACAACTTATATTACGCACATGAAATATTGCAAGCCAAATGTATCTTCGACCGCGGCGGCACCCACCGCCAATTTCTCCTAGCCAACCCCTGGGTCAAAACCTATCTCCCCGTCGCCTACCGCGAGTCCCTTCGTCATTTGTCACTAACTAACTATCAACTAACTAACCAACTAACAATTCTTCTTTATCCAATAAATTTATTACTATTCTGGTTGCAGTATTTATACATGTTGCCCAAAATGACCACCGAACGCGTCAGTCTAGGCTCCGCCTTCTTCCACCCCGCTTCCAAAGCGTGATATCATGATCTTGTATGAAACGAGATAAAAATACAACCGGAGTTTACAGAGATTTCTTTACTAATACCGCGGTGGCTTGGTTTTCAGCTGGTGTAATTGGACCTTTATTTTCCAGATCCTTCGGGTTACAAGAACTCGTCGTTTCAATCGTCTCTATCGCCGCCTGCAGTGTTTCTCTTAAATTCGCCCTAGTATTAAAAGTAAAATAATATGAATACAGATAACTTATTAGCCGCCTATAGCCTTGGAATTATTATGAGCAGTTTGATTATGATATATGTTTACTTTAGGGTTATAAAACCCAAAAAATAACTTATTATGGAATTGAAAATTTTAATTTATATACTGGCCACAGTCTTAGGATCAATCGCTTTCTATATAGCTTTTTTCAAACTTGACCAGAAAAAGTAACTCATGGCCAAAATTATCTCCTTCCGCACCGCCTGCCAGTTATCAAAAAAATCCGCGCTGAGGGTAAAAAAGTAATATTCACCTCTGGTTGCTTTGATATCCTCCACATCGGCCACGTCGAATTTTTCAACAAACTTCGTCATTGGGGGGGGCCTAACAGCGCGGTGTTTGTAGGCGTCGATTCAGACGAATATGTCATTGCTAATAAACACCGTCTCTTTTTCACCCAAAACAATCGCGCAAGAATACTATCGTCTTTATCCCAAATAGACTTTGTAGTTTTATTACAAGAAACATCACTATCAGGCTCTGGGGACTTCATCCGTCGACTAAAACTTCTTCATTCCGATGTAGTAGCCTATGGAAACACAGAACATGAAATTTTGTCAAAAATTAAAGATCAATCTAGAAAGTCTGGCTGCTTGTTCAAACATCTACCCCATAGGAACAAATTGGAATCGACCAGTCATATAGCCAAAATTTTACAAGAACACTTTCCCTCTTGACAACCTCCAGCCTCGTTTGGTATATATCACTGGCAATCCATGAGCAAGACTGACAACAAGTTATCCCAGATCCAACCGGCCCCCGGCTATCTGTTTATAGAGCCGGACGACCAGCCCACCCAAACTTCATCCGGCATTTACCTCCCCGATTCCGCCAAAGGCGACAAGCCCCAGGAAGGCAAAGTCCTTTCGGTCGGCGACGACGACGTTACCGACTCCGGTGCCAAAAAGAAAGCCCCAGCCAAAAAGGGTGACAAAGTCATCTATAAGAAATGGGGCGGCAACGAAGTTAAATTTGATAATAAGGAATATTTATTCGTCAAATTCGAGGACATTCTCGCAGTCATCTCATGAGCGCTAAACAACTAAAATTTGGAGACGATGCTAGGCAGGCTCTAGTTCAGGGCGTCAACATCCTGACCAAAGCGGTGGTCACTACTCTAGGTCCCAAAGGCCGCAATGTGGCCATCGACAAAAAATGGGGTGCCCCGGCCGTCATCCACGACGGCGTCTCGGTGGCCAAGGAAATTGAATTGCAGGATCCGTTTGCCAACATGGGCGCCCAACTGGTCAAGCAGGCCGCGGACAAGACCAACGACGTAGCCGGAGACGGCACAACCACTGCTACAGCGCTGGCCGCAGCTATCGTTAATGCCGGCATGAAAAATATTACCGCCGGAGCCAATCCCATGGCCGTCAAGCGCGGCATCGACCAGGGGGTGGAAGCCGTAGTTGCCGAGATCAAAAAGATGAGCAAGCCGTTTGACAAGGGCTATGCCTCGCCCTATTTTGTGACAATTCCTGAAAAGATGGAGTCCGAAATCGAATCGCCATATATTTTAATCACCGACAAAAAAATCTCCTCCATCCAGGATTTGCTTCCTTTCTTAGAAAGCTTCATCAAAGTTAGCAAGAGCCTGGTTATTATTGCCGACGATCTGGAAGGCGAAGCTCTGGCTACTCTCGTTGTCAACAAGCTCCGCGGTTCGTTCAACGTTTTGGCAGTCAAAGCCCCCGGTTTTGGCGATCGCCGCAAATCCATGCTCGAAGATATCGCTATTCTTACCGGCGGCACCGTCATTTCTGAAGATACCGGCCGGACATTTGAAAATGTC
>VMGA01000006.1 GCA_007376345.1 Microgenomates group bacterium Gr01-1014_16
TCTTTTTACCGACAACAATGGAACACCATCAAAGCTGCCATCGCCTCCACCCTTGCCTATGAACTTGCGTATTCCTGACCACTAAGTGCGAAACTCGTGGGGATTAGAACGGCGATATTCAAGACGGCGACGGAGAAGATTTTCGTTGTAACCGCCGGAGAGGCGGTGTTTTTCTTCGACAGCGTTGATTTGGCGATCGAGGAGGTAACCGCCGCGGAGTAATAAGTCGATCATATAATTGGCTACGACTTCGGTGGAGAGACGAGAAGGAAGAGGGGGATTGGGGGAATTAGAAGGATTAGAAATAGGATAGCCCTCATAAATCTGGCGGAGATTAGCCAGACGGGGGTCGGATTTGGTCCAGCGGGACAGATGCTCACGGCGAAGTATGTCTTCGAAATCTTCCAGGGCTTCTATACTGGACGATTTGGCAACATCATATAACTTAAGTTTTGATGACAAGCTACGTTCGCTGGAGCCTTCGACGATGTTTTGTTTGTACGACCGGAGGGCTTGTTTGATTTGATCACGTTGGCGACTGTCTTCCGGTTTGGTGTAATATCTGGGTTAATAACAAAAACGTGTTGGTGATTTAGCGTTTGTTTAGGAAATAAAACGTCCAGAATAAGGCGTTGGCAATTTTGGCTCGGGATAGTCCGCGATGCCGGGATAACGCCGGTTTCCTTTGACCAAACAATCCCTCCAAGTGGTTAGTGTGCGAAACAGAGTCGGGATATGCCAGAAACACAAATAAACTGTCGGCGGCGTTGAGGATATGTTTCCAGGCATACCTTAAATTCCGGTGGGTATACCACCAGGATTTTCCTTGGTGCGTTCTTTGGGTTAACACCGGCTGATATTTTTCTTGCCACTCACAAAAACCCACCCACCAAATCTGAGCCTCGTCGGTGTCTTTAATTTGGGTCAACCCGGCAGATAGTTTGAGCAAATCTTTTCCTCCTGGTAATCTGGGATGGCCGGTTAACAATGTCTGTACTTTCATCCGGATGTGCACCAAGCATCTCTGATGACCGGCATCGGGGAAAAGCAGCCGATGAGCCATCACCAAGCCCTTCTTGCCATCTGTGGTGTAGCCGGATACCGATAGGTTTCTGATGGGTTCTAGATGTTTAACAACGGTTTCAAAACACTCCTTTTCATGGAAAGAAACTGCCAAAGGTTGTTTGTATTTGAGTGTTTTGGTGATGAGTAAACACCCCCACCTTTTGAAATGGGTGGCATCGGTAATAAGCCAAAGTTTTTTGTCAGATAAATACTCCGGCAATAATTTCTGTGGCGGAGGATTATTCAGGTATTTACCCAGCCGGTTTCTCACCGTATTTGGGTGAAGACCAAGGTCGGAAGATAACTGATTAGCGGTTCTTCCCTCTACCAGGAATCTGGACAGTAAGTGACGCCGAAACCCGGCCTTTTGGCGGGTCTTAGTCCGACCGCAAGCCGGACATCTCCATCTGGCCGTGCCAGCCGCAGTCTGTCCCCAACGAATGAGTTTTTGGCGGCATTTACACCTCACCAAAACCTTTTACCAGATGCACGGAGTTACTAGCATAGTAACTCAATTTCCGGATCAGACGGTCAATAAGCCAAAAACCCTCGTTTTTACCAACACGAAATTGTAATTAAGCCTAATATCTGGGGACAAAGTCCCAACTTAAATCGAATGCGATTTGGGCTAATTTGTAACTGATCAGCTGTTTGTACCCTGGTTCGGCCACGTAAAAATAATACCAGAGGGATTAGGGGGAAGAGAAGGATTAGGAGGATTAGATTAACGTTTTGGACTTTGCTTTCGTCTCCTTGATTTGCCGCCCATGCCGACCATGCGGCGCTGGCGGATGCGGGAATCACGGGTCAGAAGCCCGAGTTTGCGAAGCGGGGACCTGTGATCTTCTTTTATTTTTACAAGGGCACGGGAGATGGCCAAAACGACGGCGTCCAGCTGGCCGATGTTGCCGCCCCCACGAGCGGTAACCACGACGTCGTATTTGGTAACTGCGGTGGTTTGGAAGGGCCGGTCCAGTTTGACCAGGGTGGCGGGGTTGTGGTTAAAATAAATTTCTGCCGGCTGGCCGTTTACCACTACTTTGCCGGAACCGGGAATAAGCCGGGCGACGACGATGGACGATTTGCGCCGACCAACCGCCGAGGCATAAACTTTAGGATTGCTTGAAGTTGCTGGCATAGGGATGATCCGGGCCGGGATAAACATGTAAATGGGTGAGGAGGCGATCCTGGAGTTTGTTTTTGGGGAGCATGCCGGAGACGGCATGGATAATTATCCGGTCCGGATGGGCGGCGCGGACCTGGGAAAGGGTGTGGACAACCATGCCGCCGGGATAACCGGAATGGCGGCGGTATAATTTTTGTTTTTCTTTTTTCCCGGTTACTTTGACGGCAGCCGCGTTTGTGACCACGATGTGGTCGGCCATATCCAGGTGGCGGGAGAAAATCGGCTTGGACTTGCCCATCAAAAGATTGGCCACCGAAGTGGCCAAGCGGCCCAATACCTGATCTTTGGCATCAATAAGATGCCAGGCGCGGGTGATTTCGGACGATTTGGGAGAGTAAGTTTTCATTTGGACTTTTTGACGGATTTTTTGGGAGTTTGGGGTGTTTGGGGAATTTGAGATGCGGTGAATTCAATGCGGACCATGGGAGCGTTATCTCCCTGGCGATTGCCTAATTTGATTAAACGCAAGTAACCACCGGGTCTATTTTTAAAGCGAGGGGCAATTTCGTGGACCAGTTTGTGGATCAATTCTTTGTCCACAATGACGGATTCGATAATCCGAATGTCGGTGAGGTTGGCGCGGCGGGCTTTGGTAATCAGATTTTCGATGAGGGTGACTGAAGCCTGGGCTTTGGCTTGGGTGGTTTCGATGGCTTCACTGCGAAACAAAGCTCCGGCCAAACCTTTTAGAAGCGCTTGACGCTGGTTGGTATCGCGGGAGAGTTTTTTGCCGAAAACAGATGCTGACATGTCATTTACGCGGGTAGGTCAAACCCCTTTTCTTTCAGGGCTAAGTGAATAACTTTGACGGATTTGCCGCCCAGGTTTTTGATTTTGGACAACTCGGCATAGGGAGTAGCCAGGAGTTGGCCCACGGTGTCGATACCGGCTTTTTGCAAGGCGTTGGCAATCCGGGTGGGTAAATCTACTTCTTCAATGGATAATGTGGCTCCGGGAACGGAGGATGAAACCGATGGAAGGGCGGATGGGACGGAAGGTGAAGTGGTCTGAGGGCTGACGACGGCTGAAAAATAAGAGACTAAAGTCCGGGCGGCTGATTCGAGGGCGAATGCCGGGGTAATCGTGCCGTCGGTAATAATGTCTAAAAGTAATTTGTCGTAGTTGGTAAAGCGACCGACACGAGTGGCCTCGACGGTAAAGTTGACGCGAGTGACGGGAGAAAAAGTGGCGTCGATACGGATAGTTCCCAGGGTGGTACGGGGTTGTTCCTCTACGGGGGAATAGCCCAATCCGGATTCGACGGTCGCTTCTAATTCTAACTTGGCGGATTTGTCGGTAAGATGGGCAATGACTAAATCAGGGTTGGCAATAGTGACATCCGAGGGCCCCGAAAAGTCCCCGGCAGTAACCTCTTTGACACTTTTGACGGAAAGGCTGATTTGGGCGGGAGTGTCTTTGGAGTAACGCAACCTGACTTGCTTGAGGGCTAAAACGATTTGGACCAAATCTTCCTGGATCCCGGGAAGGGAGGAAAACTGGTGATTGATTCCGGAAACGGAGAAGCTGGTAATGGCTGCCCCGGGGATGGATGAATAAAGGACCCGGCGCAGAGAATTGCCGAAGGTATGGCCAAAGCCCTGGGAGAGCGGCTCAAAAATAAACCTCGTTGAGTTGGACCCAAGTTCCTGGGATTGGATTCTAAATTGTGGTTGCAAGTCTTGCATGTTTTAACGAGAGTAGAATTCTACGATTAATTGCTCGTCGACAGGCGCTTCTATTAGGCTTCTCTCCGGTAGAGATAAGACAACGCCTGCGGCAGCTTGGCGTTGGAGCCAGGCAGGAGGATGAAAATCCGTTGAGTCCAGACGAGTCAATACTTGGGGTATTTTAACAGATGTAGGGCTTAATGTCACGACTTGGCCGGGTTTGACCTGATACGAGGGGATGGAAACCTTGGCATTGGCAATGTTGACGTGACCGTGGGAAACTAACTGGCGGGCCATAGCCCTGGTTGGAGTAAAGCCCAGACGGTAAATGACATTGTCCAAACGGGTCTCTAAAATTCGCAACAAGACTTCGCCGGTTTTGCCCCGGACTTTGGTAGCGACGGCAAAATATTTTTGGAACTGGCGTTCGGTAACGCCGTAGATGCGCTTGAGTTTTTGCTTTTCGCGCAGCCGGACCCCGTAATCTGAAAGACGTCGGGAACCTTTGGGACCGTGTTGGCCGGGAGGAACGGTGGCCCGGCGCAATTTGGTGCCCTTGCCAAACAAATCCAGGCCTTCGCGGCGGGATAATCTATTTTTTGGTCCGGTGTAGTGCATAATTTACCATCTGAAATGGGCGAAGGCCTTGTTGGCTTCGGCCATGCGATGGGTATCTAACTTTTTCTTGACGGAAGAACCGGTGTTGGCGGCCGCGTCCAGGATTTCGGCGGCTAACTTTTCGGAAAAGGAATGATATTGGGCGTTGGGGCGGGATCTGGCCGCGTCTATTAACCAGCGCAGGGCTAAGGAATTGCGTCGGTCGGGACGGACCGGGCTGGGAACCTGATAAGCAGCCCCGCCGATCCGCCTGGCCCGGACTTCCATCTGGGGAGAAACGTTTTCAATAGCCAGCAAAAGATGGGGTAGCGGATCCTGGCCGGTCTTGGTTTTGACCAAGTTCATCATGGCGTAAACCTGTTTTTGGGCGATAGTTTTTTTGCCGGAGATCAAAATACCATTGATCAGCCGGGTAACCAGGGCGTGATTGTAAATAGGGTCGGCGGGGAGAATTCTAGTGGTGGCGGATTTTGATCTCATATTTTAACTGGCGGCGGCGGCGGCCGGCCCGGCAATGGTTTTGGTGCCATAGCGGGAGCGGCTCTGGCGACGATTAATAACACCTGTGGCGTCGTATTTACCCCGGACAATGTGATATTTGACACCGGGTAAATCCTGGACACGGCCGCCCCGGATCATAACAATACCGTGTTCGGCCAGGGTATGGCCGATACCTGGAATGTACGCGGTAACTTCGGTCTTGTTGGAGAGGCGAACCCGGGCCACTTTGCGAAGCGCTGAATTAGGTTTTTTGGGAGTCATGGTCTTGACCAAAGTAATCACCCCGCGCTTGAAGGGATTAGTTGCCCTCACAAAGATCCGGTCCTTGGAATTGAAAGAGCGGCGCAGGGCTGAGGCTTTGATTTTTTTGCTTTTGCTTTTGCGGCCTTTACGGATAAGTTGGTTAATTGTCGGCATATGAAATCAGGCGCTAATTGTAGCACGCTCGGGGCTGGTCGGGATCAGGCGGCCGATGATAACGTTTTCTTTAAGACCCAATAAAGGATCGGTGCGGCCTTCCAGCGCGGCGTCGGCCAACTGGGAGGTAGTCTCGATAAACGAGGCGGCGGACAACCAGGAAGAGGTTTTGAGAGCGGCCCGGGTAATGCCCAAAATAATGATTTGGGCGGAGGCTGGTTCGCCGCCGGCGGCTAAGACCCGGGAGTTTTCGGTTTCGAAAGCTGGCCGGTCGATAATATCCCCGGGGAGAAGAACCGTGTCTCCCTGGGAGATAATGCGGACCCGGTCGCTCATTTTCCTGACAATGACTTCAAAATGCTTGTCGTGGACGGTCACTCCCTGGGATTCATAAACCAACTGGATTTCTTCGATTAAATATTCCTGAGCGCCGCGCATCCCGCGGATTTCCAAAACCTCTTTGATGTCCAGGGATCCGGTGGCCAACTGAGTGCCCGCGGTTACCAGTTCGCCGTCTGTAACCTTGAGTTCGGCCGCCAAGGGAATGAGATATTCCCGTTCCTCGACCGGTTTGACGGATGTGTTCCTAATCCGGATTTTGTAACCAGTGTCGGTTTCCGAAACTTCGGCCTTTCCGGAAATTTCTGCCAGGGGCGAGACAAATTTGGGAGTCCGGGCTTCAAACAATTCCTCTATCCGGGGCAACCCTTGGGTCACATCGACAGCTCCGGCCGACTTGGCCCCGGCTTTGCCATGAAGCGTCATTTGAGTACCTGGCTCGCCAATGCTTTGGGCAGCAACGACGCCGACGGGGTCGCCAACCACGGTTTGGCCCATGAAAGCTAAATTGGTCCCGTAGCACTTGGCACAAATACCGTACTTGGCATTGCAGGTAAGGGGTGAGCGGACGACAATCTCGGAAATACCTTCTTTTTCCAACAGGCCTATTTCGGGTTCCCCTATAAGAGTTCCGGTGGTAAGAAGGGCTTTTTTGGATCTGGGCGGGATGACGTCCTGGGCCAGAAACCGACCAAAGACGCGGGAGGCAAAGGCCTTGGCCCGGCGGCCGGAACGGGAAATGGTCAGGCCGGATTGAGTGGCACAGTCAACGGTTCTAATTATGGCGTCGTGAGCGACGTCGACCAAACGGCGGGTCAAATAACCAGCGTCGGCGGTCCTGATGGCTGTATCAGAAAGTCCTTTGCGGTCTCCGCGGGCGGCGGTAATGTACTCGAAAGTGGAAAAACCCTGGCGATAGTTGCTTTTGATGGGCAAATCAACGATGCGGCCCAACGGGTCCACAACCAATCCCCGCATGGCTGAGAGCTGTTTGACTTGCTCGCGGGAGGCTTTGGTAGCTTTGGTATCCACAATCTGGCGGATAGGATTGTCCTGGGCCAGTAAGTTCCAGGTGATGTCCGCCAGTTTTTCGGTAGTTTCCAGCCAAACAGATTGAGAAAGACGGCGCTTTTCCTCGAGGGTGATCAAGCCGGCAGAAAAGTTCTGATCGATTTCTGCCACCTGGGCCTGGGCAGCGGCGATAATATCCGTCTTTTGGGGTGAAATAACACAGTCGGTCACGGAAACGGACAAGCCGGAAATAGTTCCGGCCCAAAAACCCATAGATTTGACCGCGTCGATGAGCTCGGTAATAGCGGAGGAGTCGGTAGAGAAAACTTTGAAGGCTTTGTTGAAAATATCGACCACGGTGAAGCGGCGGACCGGTTCGTTGATAAACCTGAGTGGTTCAGGGAGAATTTCATTAAAAATTACCCGGCCAACGGTGGTATTGATAACGACCCCGGAAAGGCTAAACTTGATAGGCTGGCGTAATTTGAGAAAACCGGTGTGGTACAAGTGGACGACTTCGTCGAATGAAGAAAAAACGGCAGCAGGAGCGGTAAGCTGGGAGTCGATAGAGGTTAAATAATAATTGCCGAGAGCCATTTCTTTAGTAGACGGGACGGTAATCGGGGTGCCGTCGGCTGGTTTGCGGAGGTTGAATTCCGGCATCATCAAGGCTTCCACTTCGGCTATGGACTGGGAACTCAACGGGACGTGGACGGCCATTTGATCGCCGTCGAAGTCGGCATTGAAGCCGGCACAAATACAGGGATGGATGCGGATAGCAGATCCCTCGATAAGCAGGGGATAAAAAGCTTGGATAGACAGCTTGTGTAAAGTAGGAGCCCGATTGAGCAAAACCGGATGTTTGCGGGTGATTTCTTCTAAGATGTCAAAGATTTCGGGGGGGCGGGATTCCAGGAGGTTTTTGGCGGATTTGACGTTGGGAGCCATACCCTGGACGATCATTTGCCTAAGCACAAAAGGCTTGAACATTTCCAAGGCCATTTCCTTGGGAAGGCCGCACTGGTTGAGCTTGAGTTCGGGGCCGACGACGATAACCGACCGGCCGGAGTAGTCGACGCGCTTGCCCAAAAGATTTTGGCGGAAACGGCCTTGCTTGCCGCGAAGCATGTCTGACAGCGATTTGGTGTGGGCGCCGATGGGCAAACGGGAAACGCGGGTGGCCCTTTGGGCGGAATCGATCAGGGCATCCACGGCTTCCTGGAGCATGCGTTTTTCGTTTCGCAGAATTATTTCCGGGGCGCCGAGATTTATAAGATGCCGGAGGCGGTTGTTGCGGTTGATCACCCGACGATATAAATCGTTGAGATCGGAGGTAGCAAAACGGCCGCCGGACAACTGGACCATGGGGCGCAGGTCCGGGGGGATGACCGGCAAGGTTTTGAGAACCATCCAAGCGGGATTAATGTTGGCCCGGCGCAGGCCATCTACCACGCGCAATCTCTTGGTGGCTTTGATGTGGCGTTGGCCGGTAGATGAGGCCACTTCCTGGCGAAGTGAGGATGAGAGTTGATTTAGGTCCAGCCGACTGATAACGTCCAAGATTGCTTCGGCTCCCATGCCCACGGTCATAAAATCCATGTTGCTATATTCAGACAATTTTTGGTATTCGTCTTCGGCCAGAATTGAACCGGGGCGGAGCGATTCGACGATGTCATTGAGCCGACCATAAAGACTGTCCAGACTACCCATTTCAGTGGCTTCCTGGTCTCTAAGGGATTGGGAGGATTGTTTTAATTTGAGATCCAACTGATCGGCGGCCAAAGCGCGGGCATCTTCGGATAAATGCTGGGAGACCAGACCGGCAGTGTCTTTGGAGTGGTCTTTTTGGAGGCCGCTGATTTTCGCGGCAATATCGGACTTTAAGGTATTCTTTTTGCCGGCAAGCTCTTCTTTTAATTGTTCTAGGACTACTGTCTGGCCCTTGGGATCGACCGAGGTGACTAGATACTGGGCAAAATAAATTACCGACTCCAGGGCCTTGGGAGAAACGTCGATGAGCAAACTTAATCTGCTGGGAGCGCCCTTGAAGTACCAGACGTGGGCAATTGAAGTAGCCAGGGTAATGTGACCCATGCGTTCACGGCGGACCCGGGAGTGGGTAACTTCCACGCCGCACTTGTCGCAAATGATGCCTTTGTAGCGGATACGTTTATATTTGCCGCAGTAACATTCCCAGTCTTTGACAGGGCCAAAAATCCGCTCGTCAAACAAGCCGTCTTTTTCAGGGCGCAGGGTGCGGTAGTTGATAGTTTCGGGCTTGGTGACCTCGCCGTACGACCAGGACCGGATAATCTCGGGCGAGGCCAGCTTGAGCTGGAGACTAGAAAAATCAAAGACGTTTTTGAATGAATCGACGTGATCAGTTTTAGACATTTTGTTGAGTATCGTCAAGTAACACGACGGGGTCATCAGTAACGGCTGGCGGGGGAGTGGCCGCAAGAGTCGGTTTGGTTTGGACGCCGTGGGGAATAACCTGCAGGCCCAGGGATTGTAACTCCTTAACTAAGACATTGAAAGATTCGGGGACAGAGGATGTGGGGATATCGATGCCCTTGACGATGGCCTCGAAAGCTTTGGCCCGGCCGACCACATCATCGGATTTGATAGTGAGCATTTCCTGAAGAGTATGGGCCGCTTTGTGCGACTCGATAGCCCAAACTTCCATTTCGCCCAACCGCTGGCCGCCCATTTGGGCTTTGCCTCCGAGCGGTTGCTGGGTAACCAGAGAGTAAGGACCGGTGGAGCGGGCGTGGGTCTTGTCCTCAACCATGTGGTGCAGCTTGAGGATGTAGCCGATGCCGACAACGGTCGGTTCTTCATAGGGCAGTCCAGAACGACCGTCGGTGAGGATAATTTTTCCACTGAGGGGAAGTCCTGCTTGGTCTAAAGCCTGGGCAATTTGGTCTTCCGAGACACGCTCAAAGACCGGAGTGGCTACTTTTTGGCCTAATTTGGCCATGGCCCAACCTAAACGAGCTTCCAAAAGTTGGCCGAGGTTCATACGGGCCAAAACGGAAAGCGGGGAAATCATGATGTCTATGGGCGTGCCATCGGGAAGATACGGCATATCCGCAACAGGGACGATGCGGCTGATGACGCCTTTGTTGCCGTGACGACCGGCAAGCTTATCACCGACACTAATTTTTCTAATTTGGGCAACTTTGACGACTACCCGTTGATTGACTCCGGGGGGGAGTTCATCTGAAGCGTCCCGGCTCAAAGTTTGGACATCCACGACGATGCCGCGCTCACCGTGAGGTACGCGCAGGGAAGTATCCCGGACATCCCGGGCTTTTTCGCCAAAAATGGCCCGTAAGAGCCGCTCTTCGGCCGAGAGTTCGGTCTCGCCCTTGGGAGCGATCTTGCCGACTAAAATGTCGTTGGGGGAGACCTCGGAACCGATAGCAATAATCCCCTGGGCGTCGAGATGAGCGAGATAGCCTTCGCCCACATTGGGAATGTCCCGGGTGATTTCTTCCGGGCCGAGTTTGGTATCGACTACGTCGGCTTCGTATTCTTCGATATGGATGGAGGTAAGGACATCCTGCCTAACTAGGCGTTCGGAAATGACGATGGCGTCCTCGTAACCCGCGCCGTCAAATGAGGTGTAGGCGATGACTAAATTTTGGCCCAGGGCCAACTCGCCGTCTTCGCTGGATGGACCGTCGATCAGAAGATCGCCAATGGATATTTTTTGACCAACGGAGACTACCGGCCGCTGATTGAAACAAGAACTTTGGGAAGTGCGTTTGAACTTGATGAGGCGGTAGGTCTCTAAATTTCCCTTGACAGTGATAAACTCCGAGCCGGTGTCGACAGAGAGAGAGGCAACATCAGTTTTAATAACTATTTTTGAGGCGTCCGCGGCGATGACAGTACCGGAATTTCTGGCGTAGACCGCCCAGCCTAAGGAAGCGACAATTTCCCGCTCCATACCGGTACCTACTATCGGGCTGGCAGGCTGGAGCAGGGGAACGGCTTGGGTTTGCATATTGGCTCCCATGAGGGCGCGGTTGGCGGCGTCGTTGGCCAGAAACGGAATAAGCGCAGCAGAGGTACCCACAACCTGACGGGGAACGGCATCGATGAATTCTACTTGACCGATGTGACCTTCCAAAAAGGTACCCTGGAAACGAATCGGAACCCACTCGTCTTTGATATAGCCCTGGTCGTCAAAGTTGAGATCGGCATGGGAGATGTGGTAGGACTCTTCGTCGTCGGCCGTCAGATACACAATTTCGTCGGTAGCCTTGACGCCGTGGGAGTCTTTGGCTAATCGACGGTGGGGAACCTCTAAAAACCCGAAGTTGTTAACGCGGGTATAGAGAGCCAAATAGGTGACCAGACCGATGTTGGCTCCTTCAGGAGAGCGGACAGGGTCGATGCGGCCGTATTGGCTGGAGTTGACGTCTCTGATACTAAAGGAGGCCCGTTCCCGGGTAATGCCACCCCGGCCCATAACAGTCAAGCGCCGGAGATGGTCGATTTCGGAAAGCGGGTTGGTCTGCTCCAAAATTTGGGAAAGCTGAGAGCTTCTGAAAAATTCGTTGATAGCCGCTATTACCGGACGGGCATTGACCAACATTGTCGGAGTGACCAGTTCTTCGGTGGAGACCAGACTCATCTTTTCTTTGATAGCGCGTTCCAGGCGAAGCAGACCGTCCCGAAATGCAGTTTGAGCTACCAATTCGCCTACCCGACGCAGGCGGCGGTTGGCAAGGTGATCGATATCATCCACGCGGCCGGAACCGTTTTGCAACTTGAGCATATATTTAATGGTCGAGACTAAATCGTCCCGGGTCAAAATCAGCTTATCGCCGGAGAGTTCAAGACGCTTGTTGAGCTTGTAGCGGCCGACTTGACCCAAGTCATAACGCCGGGGGTTGAAGAAAAGATCAAAAAGGAGGCGTTGGGCGTTTTCGAGGACGATGGGTTCGCCGGGACGAAGCTTTTTGTAAATTTCAATTAAAGCCTCTTGGGTAGTTTTGGTGGTATCTTTGGCCAGGGTGGTTTCTATGTACCGGTGGTCCGGGTCGGTATCTACGTCAGCAAACAGGTCGGTTAGCTGGCCGGCATCGGAAAGACCCATGGCACGTAGAAGTACGGTGACCAGGAATTTGCGGCGGCGGTCAATGCGGACTGAAACCAAGCCGCCCCGGGAGATTTCGAACTCCAACCAGGTTCCCCGGATGGGACGTAATTCCGCGGTGGCCAATTGCCGGCCGGAAGTGGTATCCAATTGCAGACCGAAATAGGCTCCTGGGGACCGAACCAATTGGTTGATAACAGTGCGCTCGACGCCGTTGACTATGAAGGTACCCCGGTCGGTCATTTGGGGAATATCGCCTAAAAAGACTTCGCTTTGAACGGTTTTGCCGGTTTGTTTGTTGGTTAATTTAGCCCCTAGCCGGAGTGGGACAGAATAAGTCAACCCTTTGTAGAGGGCTGTTTGAGGAGTAAGTTTGGGCTTTTCGATAGTATGACTGCCAAACTCAAGCAGCCAATTTTTGCCGGTAAAATCTTCTATGGGATTGATTTCGGCTAAGCTTTCGGGGATAGCGGACGAGAGGAACCATTTCCAGGAATCAAGCTGTATCTGGTTAAGACTGAGAGGAGGAAGAGGGCGGACTTCCCTACCCCAGTAAAGGCGTTTGGTTGACATCAGGTTTTTGAGGACGCAAAAAAACCGGCGGCATATCTGCCGTCTGACTATAAGTTAGGTAACTTGTATATCAGAGTGAAAGGTATCTGTCAATATTCAAATTGTGTTTTGGCAAATCCGGGGCATAGTACATTTGACCGTCGTTGCCGGTCAAATAATACCAGTAAGGCGAATCCTGAGGACTTAGAGCGGCCCGGATCGAAGCCAAACCGGGACTGGCAATAGGTGCGGGCGGCAGACCAACATTAAGATAAGTGTTGTAAGGAGAAGGAAACTTGGTGTCGATGTTTTTGGACCACCACTCGCGGGATGTGCCCAGGGCATATTGGACAGTGGCGTCGACCTGGAGGGGCCAACCGGCTTCCAGGCGCTTTTGGAAAATTCCGGCAATAATGGCCCGATCGGGGTCGGACCTGGCTTCGCGTTCAACCAGAGAAGCTAGAATTAAAATGTTATTTTGAGCCGGTAAGTTCAGGCCGGATTTTTTGGCAAAATTGGCTGTAAAAATACTGACTATTTGAGACGGAGAGGCGGAAGGAGGAATAAAATAGGTGTCCGGGAACAGCCGGCCTTCCAGAGAAGCTGTGAGGAGTAAAAATTCCGACGAGTCGAAAGCCGGCAGGACAGAGGATAGCCTAGCGGCGACTTGCTCGCGGCGCCAGCCTTCGGGAAACGTGACCTTAATATCTTTGGGGCCGGAAACCAAAGCCTTGAATATTGAAGAAAGATCCTGGTTTGGGGAAAGGGTGTAGGAACCGGGGCGGATTTTCTGATCCTGACCGGTAAATTGCAAATAAAGCTTGGCGGCTAAAGGAGATTTTATGAGATGGTTATTGGTTAGTTGGTTGATAGTTTGGACGGCGGTCTGATTTGGGGCAACCGTAAAAGTAATTTCCTGGGTCGATCCGGGTTGGGCGGCCTGCAACTGGATGGACCACCAATAATAAACCCCGGTGAATAACGCTAACGAGAGAAGGAGAAGACCGAAAATGCTGGCGAGAAGTTTGTTCACACTTCCTCGAAGAGGGCGCGGCGGTATTTACCTGAGGTCGTGTCTTTGACGAAAATGCGGCCGCATTTTTTGCAGGTAACCTTTTCGCCGCTGGTTTTGCCTAAGTTCAATTCCGTGCCGCAGCCTACACAGCGACTCTGGGAAAGCAGCCAAGCCTGAACCGGAGCAATGACGTTTTTGAACATTAACTAGACTCTACTATGTCAAGATCGAAGAGTCAAATCACCATTTCCTCCACCTCACCCCTAGCCCCTCTCCTGAATTCAGGAGAGGGGAACGGAAAGGGAGAGGTTGGAATCTAACCAGTTTTGTAATATTACGGCCGCGGAGGCGGAGTGCTCGGATAGACGGCGCTTTTTTTGGGTGGTGTGTAGGAGAGAGTGGCGGGCGTCGTGCGATGAGAGAGTCTCATCGACAATTTGAAATTTGAAATTTACCCTTCGACTTCGCTCAGGGCAAGCAATTTTCAGTGAATTTAGAAATTTTTCAAATTCCAATTTTAAAGATACGTCGGGCTGGCCGATGATTAGTTCGTCGATACTGTATTTATTGACTAATTCTTTAATTAATTGAAGTGCGGTTTTGGTGGGAAGTGTCGTCAGTGGTTCGGCCAGAGAACCGGTGGCCAGGGCGACGCCAATATGCTTTTGCCCGTAATCAAGACCCAAGTAATTCATACCCCTAGTTTACCAGTTCGGCGGTGAGGACGAGGCGGCGCCAGTAGGTGCCCAGGGGGACGCAGGTGATAAGAGTTAATTGTTTTTTGGAGTAGTCCTGGTCTAACACTTCCAGTTGTTTGGGAGAAACCTCGCGGATTTTTTTGATTTGATAACGATAGGTAATATCGGCATAGTTGACGACAATCTCTTCACCCAGTTTGGCCTTGACTAAGGGATTGAAAATGGTCAGAGGATTTGTGGGTTTATAGAGAAACGGCAGGGAGGAGTGACCGAAAACGACAGAGTTGCCAAGGCTGCCGGGGAGGGCTGTACCGGGATAATGAATAGCATTTTTTTTGAGATCGGAACCGTTGACTTCAGTCAGAACATTGATGTCAAGGCTGGGAAGAGAGAGAGTAAAATATTTGACGGAGGTGACTTGAGGCTGGGGAAGAGAGGCAGGATAGAACCAGTTTGAGGCCTGAGTATAGTCGGCGGTAAGCGAGCCTAAAATGGTGAGCCCGGGACGGCGGGGAGCGGCGACGGGGTCGAGCAGACGGGGGGGCTCGTTTAAGATGAACCGGAGCTGGGAAATGACTAACGGCAAGATGACGATTAATAACAGCAGAAATCCCAGTGAAAAAAAGAGGGTGGATATTTTTTTTCTCATTGAACATTAACTTGAATACGGGAAGGATTGAGGGGGAGGAATTGGAGGGGCAGGGAAAAGACAATGTCCGCGCCGGAAACGCCAGTCAGGGAAGTCAGATACGTGAGGGCCGCGGTGGCTGATTTGCCCTTGATGACCGGGATAATTTGGCCGGGGTCGATTTTGGGACGCAAGGTGGCTGTAGCCTGGGTGGCTAGTGTGTCTTTGGCGGCTGTAAAAGTATATTGAGGCGAACCGGAGAACTCGTAACCGGCGGGGATTTGACTAGTCAGCTTTTCGTCTACCAGAGACTGGAGGTGGGTAAGGGACAGAGAAAGAGCAGTGGCCTTAAGAGACAGGGATAGAGATAGAGAATCGGCAATATCCCCTTCTTTGTGGTCAAATTTTTCGGAGTCGGTCTGATATTTGATCGTTTCGGGAAGGAGAGTATGGTCGGGAGGGGTAATGTCCGCAAGCTGGGATTTGGCGGTGGCTTTGAGCGAGTCGGACAGATCTGATCGGAGTTTGGCAATATCATCTTTTGACACGGCAATTGCGGTACGGCTCGAGCCGCCGGAAAAGGCGGTTTCGTTTTGGGCGGAGATTTGGGTGAGAGCAAAAGTACCGACCCGGAAAACGGTGCCGGCTGTCAGATTGGAGTCGCCGCCGATTTGGGAGGCAGTAATTTTGACAGAGGCTTTGCCCACCAGGAGATTGCCGGCGCTGCCACTGGCGGAGGCGACAGAAACAGCTGAGTCGAGGGCAAATTTTAAACCGGCCGGAGAGGCGAGAACCGTGCCGGCGGGAAAACTTTTAGTTGTATCGAGAGCGTTGGAAATAGTAACCGAGCCGGTGGCTTTGTCGCCTACCAATTTGCTGCCGGTGGCCGGAGCGGATTTGGTATCGGATACGGTGACGTCCAGAGCTGATGAATTGTCGGGGCCGGCCACAAAATCAAATTGGGCGGAGAGGGATTTGGGCTCGAGACGGAGATTGACAGTGGCTTTGGGCACGAACCAGAAAACGAAAACCAGCAAGATCAGCAATATCAGCATTATCAGAGGAATGAGAAGATTAATGCGAGGGAGGGAAAATTTGCGGATTGGTGTTTGGGGAACTGGAGATTCGACAATAGGCGCGGGCTTGGGCAATGATTCAGCCTGGTCAGCGGGTACGAAGCCTAAGTCCGGCTCGGGTTCCGGCGGCGCAGTCTCGACTAAAATGCCAATGGCTTTGGCTACTTCGGTACCGCCGGCCAGGGCGGTGGCCTTAATAGTAAAATCGGAAGGCATAACTTCAATTTTGGGAAAGTGCAAAAAAGGCAGACGAGTCTGGGGAGCCTGCCAGGGATAGGCCAGGAGTTGCTGCTTAATGTCTTCCAGATCAAGTCCGGAGTCATAAAGAAGAATGCGGGAAGGGAGCAGGTCGATGCCGACGAAACGAGACAGTCCTTCGACCACATCATCCGCTAGCTTGCTGCTTCTGGCGACTTCATGGGAACCGACAACTTTACCCAGACGGGCCAGAGTAACTTCGATGAAATGCGGCCAAAAGCCCAAGAGAATCGCCGTCGGGGGGACTCCCTCAGTGGCGGTCAAAAATTTGACCACGGCTTCGGGAGTAACGACGTAACCTACTGGTTTGAGGGACAACTTGGTAGATAGGACTTTGATGAGTTGGAGGCGGGTGGGAATAATTTTTTCCGATTCGATCCAGTCCGGCGGCAGACCAAGAATGGCTTTGTCAGGGCTTATTTTGCCGGAGGCATCCAACTTGGAAGTGGCGTCCGAAAGCGACTGGTCGACGGCAGTTATCAAACTAGCGTCCGTGGCGTTGTCCCACTGAACATGGATGCCGGTGGAGAGGACCTGGGTTTTGGCATTGATTACGGTCCAAACGGCGCTTTTGATAATACCCGGGGAAATTTCCAGGGCGAAAAAATATTCACGGTTAGGCTTGGGGGGAGTTTTTTTTAGAAACGGCAGTTGCATAAATTCGGCGGAGGCCCGCGCCGGCGGATTCTTCTTTAGTTATCTTAATACGCCCGATCTCCCCTGTCGAATTTACATGGGGTCCACCGCACAATTCTTTGGAGAAATTCCCAATTTGATACACAGAAGCGAAGTCGGGATAACGCTCGGGAAAAAAAGCCAGGGCGCCTTCGGCCAATGCCTGACTTTTGGGCATTTCTGTTTTAACTACTTTAATATCTTCCGATATCTTTTGATTAATTATGTTTTCTACTTGATTTACCTGGTCCGGGGTTAACTTCTCCGGATGCGAGAAGTCAAAACGCAACCTGTCACCGGTAATATTGCTGCCTTTTTGCTGAACATGGGTTCCTAATATCTGACGCAGGGCAGCGTGGAGTAAATGGGTAACAGTGTGATATTTGGTCGTAACATCAGAATGATCCTGCAGACCTCCCTTGAAAACCCCTTTGTTGGCAGTGCGGGAGAGATCCTGATGTTTTTTGAATTCAGTTTCAAATTCAAGCTTGTTGATTTTTTGACCTTTTTCTAAAGCCAACTCAACGGTCAGTTCCCATGGAAAACCGTAGGTTTGAAACAGGTCAAAAGCAACTTTGCCGTCTACTGCGGAAACCTTTTTAAACTCTTTCAATCCCCTATCCAGAGTGGTTTGAAATTTGGTGATTTCTGATCCGATGGTTTGTCGTGGGGTCGGGCTATTGATATCAGGATAGTACTGTTTCATTAAGTTTATTACTGCATCGACAACCGGGACATAAGATTGGGAGGGATTGGTATCCAGGTTGCGGAGCTGGAGGGCAGCACGACGAATTAACCGGCGTAGGATGTAACCCCTTTCTTTGTTGGACGGCAAAACGCCGTCAGTAACCACGAATGTGGCAGCACGAAAGTGATCGGCAATAATCCTGAAGGCCTTTTTATTTTCTGCGTATTTTTTTCCGGATGTTTTTTCGATTGATTTGATAATTGGCTGCCAGAGATCGGTGAGATAACCGTCGTCAAAGCCGTTGATGACAGCGGTGGTGCGGTCCAGGCCCATGCCAGTATCGACATTGGGCTGGGGCAGCTTTTCAAACCTGCCGTCGG
This sequence comes from Microgenomates group bacterium Gr01-1014_16, assembly GCA_007376345.1. GTDB lineage: Bacteria > Patescibacteriota > Microgenomatia > CAZETR01 > Amesbacteraceae > VMGA01. The sequence continues at coordinate 17,885 of VMGA01000006.1, forward strand.
CAGTTTTGTTGTACTGCATAAAAACGTCATTCCATATTTCGCAAAACCGGCCGCAATTGTCCCCCGGCTGGCAATTTGGTCCGCAAGGCTTTTGGGTGGCATCGAAGTACATCTCCGTATCCGGACCGCATGGTCCGGTCTGGCCGGCCGGACCCCACCAGTTGTCTTTTTTGCCGAAAAAATAAATGCGATCCCGGGGAATTCCAACGCTGGCCCAAATAGCCGCGGACTCTTTATCTTTGGGGGCATCGGCGTCGCCGGCGAAACAGGAGACATATAAACGATCGGGGTCAATGTTTAATTCCTGCGTCAGAAATTCGTATGACCAGGCAATAGCTTCTTTTTTGAAATAGTCGCCCAGCGACCAGTTGCCCAGCATTTCAAAAAAAGTATGGTGGAATGTGTCTCCTACTTCATCGATATCGTCGGTGCGGAGGCATTTTTGATAATCCACCAAACGCTTGCCCAGAGGGTGAGGCTGGCCCAGAAGATACGGTACCAGAGGGTGCATGCCGGCAGTGGTAAACAAAACCGTGGGGTCGTTTTCTGGGACGAGGGGGGCGGAGGGAATTATCTTGTGTCCCCTACTGGCAAAAAACTTCAGATATTTCTGTCTAATCTCGCTGGCCTTGACCATGGAGTGATTTTAGCACCTTTTAATAACTCACCCCCTGCCTGCCGGCAGGCAGACCCTCGTCCCCTCTCTTTAATAAAATAGAGGGGGGAGGTTAGGAATATTTACATTTTTTGGACGACCGCACAAGAAATGTAAATTATTAGCTTCTATTCAAAGGAGTTCTACTTCGTGGCATTAACTATACCGATGCGTCAAATTATGTTTTAATTACGATATGTTAGATAAAAAGTTTACTCCACCTGATCCGATAGTCTCCCAAAAAGAAACAGAAAAAAGAAAAGAAATACTAGACAGTCTTCTTCCGGACTTAAAAAAGTTTGCTAATGTCGTCATGATTACCGGCTCGATGGCATATGGTCAAAATTTTAGCGTGACTGAGAAATCTGACATCGACGCTCAGATATTAATTGATAGAACAAACGCTTTCAGACTTTTGGACTTTTCACCTTTTAAAGAGGAAAAAATCAAAGTGGCTCTTGAAGCTTTCTTTAAAGGAATTGTTGATCAGTTTAGTTTAAGCACTCCTATAGAGGGAATACCTTTCGAATGTCACTTTTGGGAAGAGTCAGCCTTAGTTAAGGCTATGGTATTGGAATCTCAATCTACAATAAGACTTAGAAGTTCTTTAACGCCACCCTCCGTCGATTATGGATTCTCGTTCGACGGCAGTGAAGATGAACAAGAATTACCCGGAAAAGTTATTAATATTTATGTAATAGGGGAACTTCCGAGTTATAGAAGACATGACAACAAACTTTTCCTGTGTCGCCCGATAACTAATGGACTTTCCAACCCTTTCATCGTCCACGGTTATGAAAGAGTTCAACCAGCAATCGACAAATCCTGGTCAATAATAGTAAGAGAGCTAATTGATTTCTCTGGGCCTGAAATAGATCTAAGTAAGAATAACGTGATAAACACTCTGCCGGGAAAGTTTAAGACGTCAGAAGACATAAAAAAACAAATTACTGAAAGAACAAAACAGGAATTAAGAAAACAGGAGGTTGTTTTTTTGGAATAAAATCAAAATTACAAAAATATATACGGTCGTGGTGATTTTTGTAAAAATCGATTTTTGTTGTCTATTTATAGATGAAGAGTGGGAGCGGAGCCAGGAGGAAATTACCTTTTAGCTAACTCATCTAAAATTCCGGCGTTTTCTTTCATGAATAACTTAAATCCATTTTTTGAATTCTTTATTTGACTTGATTTTTCTATATTTTGTGCGGTTAATTTTCATGACGGGTGAAGCGGAAGGCCGGAGCGGTGGAAGAGGTGTTTTTCACGGTGTTCGGTGATAACTCGATCCGGAGTGGAATCGATAATTTCATCCTGGGTGTGATGGACGAGGTCTTTGACTTCGGTAAAGAATTCGTTAACGGCGGAAATGGGCTTGGCGGCCCGGTCGGAGAGAGTGCGGGTGTTTTCCAAAATAAAATTCAGTTTTTTGAGAACTAAACGGAATTCGTGCAGGATATGGAAGACCTGGATGGCAGCAAAGGTGATGAGAAAGGTGAGGGTGGCAATAACAATGACTAAGAGCAACTGGACGAAGCTGGTCATAAGGAAAGATTAGCGGAGAATGACGATGCGAGTCAAGGTGGTAGTTTTGCCGGATTTGGCGGTGGCGGTAACAGCGATCTTATTTTCACCGGGCGCGAGCGGGATTCGAAAGTAAAATTGACCGCCTTTATCCAACGATTGAAGTTGGCCGTTGACGGTCAACGAAGCGTCCGGATCGGTACGGCCGACAATTTCAGCATTGACTTCGGAGGTGGTAAGTTGATCCGCGGGCGAGGTCAGAACCAGCGAGGGAGGACCGGTGAGCAGATGGTATTGATAAACCAGATAGGCGCCAAAAAGAGTAAACACGAAAACCATGAGGGCAATAATGGTGGTTTTGGGAGTCCAAAGACTGGGTTTGGCGACAGGATCGGCCAGACCGCGGGGGACGATGCGGCCCAGGGAATTTTCGATAAAATCGCGGCGGAAAATGGCCAAAATCGTATCCGGGGGGAGACCTAAAAACTCGCAATAATTTCGGATAAAACCCCGGGCGACAGTGCCGGAAGGTAATTTGGTGTAATCATCGGCTTCGATGGCTGCCAGAAAATTGGGGCGGATTTTGGTGATCCGGGAGACATCCTCGAATTCAAATTTCTTGTTCAGCCTCGCGGCCTGCAGAATCTGCCCGGCAGTTTTCATCAAAGGAAGAATACCACATAAAATTTCTAACTTTCGTCCTTGGTTTCACCTAACAACTTTGATGCACTCGCACGAATTCTTGTTAAGGTATCTTTTTTTTCACCTGGTTTTCTCAAAAAATATAAAGCGTGCCCCGCATTGCCACCTAGAGGGTCAGCTAAAATTGCCTGAATTATTCCGGAAATTTCAAGAATATTCTTGGGACAAACAATACTCACTCCCCACCAATCTCAATTTTTGGAACTCGTAGTCGGTAAAAAATAGCTGATAAGAAAGTTCTACCTTAAATGCCGGTTCTATTCGACCGAAAAAAAATGGAGGATTTCTTTCTCCAACTTAGCAAATCACTGGAAAAAGAAATTGTTAAGTAAGACTTTAGGAATAGGTGGAAATTTACTGGTAAAATAGGCACATGCTTAATATTCGCAATTTTGCAATAATCGCTCACGTGGACCACGGCAAGTCGACGCTGGCCGACCGCATGCTGGAGATTACCGGTACGGTTTCCAAGCGCCAGATGCAGGACCAGATTCTGGACAGTAATCCAATAGAAAGGGAGCGGGGGATCACGATCAAATTAGCTCCAGTAAGAATGTTATACAAAAGTTATATTCTGAATTTGATCGATACTCCCGGACACGTTGACTTTTCTTACGAAGTAAACAGGTCTTTAGCCGCTTGCGAAGGAGCAATATTACTTGTAGACGCCACTCAGGGCATCCAGGCCCAAACCTTGGCCCACTATCATCAGGCCAAAAAACTTAGTCTAACCGTCATTCCCGTCATCAATAAAATCGACATTAATACTGCCGATGTCGCAGGCACCAAAAAACAAATTTCCGAAATTTTAGGCTTCGACTCTCCGCTTCTCATTTCCGCCAAAACGGGAGAGGGTGTCCCCGAACTATTAGAAGCAGTGATTAATCAAGTTCCGGCTCCTGTTTCCCAATCACAAACTGTCCGTGCGCTTGTCTTTAATTCAAACTTTGACGTTCATTTGGGAGTAATCGCCTGGGTGAGAGTCGTAGACGGCCAAATTAAAACCGGCGATAAATTATTTTTACTGGGTACTAAAAGTCCAACTACCGTCTTGGAGGTGGGTGTTTTTTCTCCTGCCAAAACCCCCACCGACAAACTATCCGCGGGCGAAGTAGGCTACGTCGTAACAAATCTTCGTGATATTTCCCAAATCCAAGTCGGGGATACTCTTTCCGACAATCTCTCGACGTCTCCACTACCGGGGTATCAACCCATAAAACCGGTTGTCTTTGTCAGTTTCTATCCCACCGACGGCGGAGAAATCAATAATTTTAGGACTGCCCTATCAAAACTCCGTCTCCAAGATAGTTCGTTTACTTATACTCCGGAATTTTCTCCGGCCTTAGGCAACGGTTTCCGCCTCGGTCTTCTCGGCCTTCTGCACGCGGACATTGTCCAGGAACGCCTCGAGCGCGAGTTCGGCCTAAATCTTATCGCCGCCGCCGCCTCCGTCTCTTATCAAATTTTGACTATGAACCATGAACTAATAACTATCAACCAGCCCGCAGGCTTACCCGATCCATCTCAAATTAAAGAAATTAGAGAACCAATTATTCATGCTTCATTATTTCTGCCTCAATCTTATTTGGGAGCCGTCATGCAGCTCTGTCAGGATCATCGCGGGACTCTCATAGACATGTCATATTTGGGAAATTTGGTCGAGCTACGTTATTCCCTGCCTTTGTCCGAGCTTATTCGTGGATTTCATGACCATCTCAAAAGCGTCTCCCAAGGTTTTGCCACGCTCGATTACGAGCTATCCGGGTACCAGGCATCCGATCTGGTCAAACTGGATATTTTAATCGCTTCAGATCGGGTCGACGCTCTCTCTCAAATTGTTCCCCGGTCACAATCACCTTATCTGGCTCGTGATTTAGTAGAACGTCTCAAGGAAATCATTCCCCGCGCCCAATTCGAAATTACTATCCAGGCCGCTATCGGCGGCCACATTCTCGCCCGCGCCGACGTCAAAGCCTTCAGAAAAGACGTCACCGCCAAACTGTACGGTGGCGACCAGACCAGAAAAGATAAGTTATTGAAAAAACAAAAGAAAGGCAAATCCAGAATGAAACAATTCGGTCGTGTCTCCATCCCCCAAGAAGCCTTCCTGTCAATTTTAAAAGTTTAAATTTCTTAATTTCAGTGCTACAATTCAAAAATGGGAGTGGTTTCAATGGAAGGGCTGGGCAGAGCCTTGAATAATGTTGTTGGCCTTCCTCTTGCCAACAGGTTATACGAACAAAGTGACAAAGTATCATTCGGGAGAGGAGTTATAGGAACACTAGAATTTATGCCCCATCTGATACTAGTTACTAAGTTTATGTCCGCCGTTGACGGGTCAAAAATCGATACGTGGACCTATTTGCTTATAATTTCGTCTTTTGTACTTAAAGCCTTTGCCGAACACGAACTCCAGAAAGTTATCATCCCCGCCCAATTTCATTGAGAATTGAGGCTTGAGGCTTGTGGTTTGATTACTGGAGTTAACTCCAGTAAAACCGCGCTGTTGGGGGTCATGGCAATCTGTTTCTGCCACACCGCTGCCGTAGTTGCTACCTCCTCCTGGAAAGTTTTTCCAGACAAAAAAGTTTGTTTCAACACAAAATTATTATTTTTCAGGTTCATAAAACTCACCGGCACCACTTCGCTATGTGATCCTTTTGGATCATAGTTAGCCACCAGAATTTGATACGTACCGTCTTTAATCGCTCCGATCGCCCTTACCCACGTTCCCTCGCCGGAAACCGACAATCTTTGCCCCCCCAATACTCCCAGCATTTTCAGTGCTTCTCCTCTAGGTTTGTCCAATACGCCCCAACTTCCAGCCACCGCGAAATTAAATCCCATTTTCGCTTTGTACATCAGTTCTCTTTGTCCGGCAATCAAATATACAGCTCCCTGGCTGGTATCGTTCACCCCCCCCGCTTCCGACTGCGGCCCCATTTCCGATACAATTTTTTCCACATTGGCAAAATACGGATGACTATCTAACCACCTATCAATACTCGTCACGTCCTCGGCATACTTACTGGTATTCAGGTCGTATCGGTGCCAGGAAAAAAAGTCCAGTCTCAAATTGTTTTCCAATATAAACGGAAAAAACTTATCCAGCCAATTCCTATATAGCCCCGTCGTTGCCGGCCCGCCCAGCTTAAAAGCCAAAACATTTTCCGCTTCCCTTGCCCCCGTCGCCGCGTACAAATACAATTTTTTATAATCCTTCTTTCCTCCCATTTTCCACTTTCCAAACAAATCCGGTTCATTCCATACCTCATAATAAATCCCCTCCAATTTTTTTTCACCGCTATAGTGCTCTATCGTTTTTCGCACCACATCCGCCCACAAGTTCCAGTCCCGGGGTTCAGACACTTCATCTCCGCTGGCAATTGCGGCGGGCATATAAGACAGCGAAAAAAAGGGCATCGCCCCTGTGGCCAGTATCTTATCCACTAGGGTATCAAGTTCCGACCAGTTAAATTTCAAACTGTTATTTTCCATACCCACAACATTAAATCCGTCATAAATGTGGTCAATTCTGATGTACTGCGGCCCCAATTGTTTTACCGCCTCCTCGCGGCCGTCCAAAAAAGTTTTCAGATTTTCTCCCCCTTGGGCCAGCGCCCGCCAGGGTTGGGGCAGGGGACCGATTGGCCGCTCCACGTCCACGTTAATTGCCGCCAGTCGGCCCTCCGCCCCCGCCATCCATCTTTGCAAATAATTTACTCCTCGCAGCAGTACCGGCAAAACCAGTGCCAATGCCACCACGCCAGCCATACTCCACCAGTTATCCTCTTTTTTCCCCATTCCCAGATTTTACTTCTTGGCGGCTCTCTTGACAATCATTAGCACTCCATATAATATTCTGCTAAATGGATCTGACGACCCGTCAAAACCAAATTCTCAAAGCCCTCGTCGAAGAATACATAACTACAGCCGAACCGGTGGCCTCCGAACAGTTGGAACGCAAATACAATTTGGGCGTCTCCCCGGCAACTATTAGAAACGAAATGGCCACCCTCACCGATATGGGTCTGCTTAAGCAACCGCACACCTCCGCCGGCCGCGTCCCCACCCCCATGGCTCTGCGTTTTTATATCGACCATTTGATGCAGGAAAAGCAGATGTCTTTAGCCGACGAGGTCGCCGCCAAGGAGCAAGTCTGGGATTCCCGTCTGGACTTTGACAAACTGCTTCGCCAAACCGCCCTGGCCCTGGCCGCCCGTACCAAAGTTATGTCTATCGTCGCCACTGACTCCGGCGACGTTTATTACGCCGGCGCTTCCAACATTTTAGATCTGCCCGAATTTTTTGACATCGATGTTACCCGGACTCTTCTATCCTTAATGGACGAACAGCAACGTCTCCACCAGCTGTTTTTTAATCGCACCTACGGCCCGGACCCCATCCACATTATTTTCGGCCAGGAACTGGGCTGGCCGTATTTTGACCCCGTGGGTATGGCCTTTACCTACTTCAATTCCGGTTCTCACGCCAAAGGCATTTTGGCCGTCGTTGGTCCCTGCCGCCTCAACTTCCCTTACGTTATCCCCACCCTGCGCTACTTCTCCGGTTTGGTTAATGAATTAACAGCCAATTGGTGACATGAAAAACAAAATAAAGACTCTCGAAGAAAGCTGGAAACGCGCCCTGGCTGATTATCAAAATCTGGTCAAGCGCGTTGAAGCTGATAAAAAAGATTTTGTCCGTTTCGCCAATATGAATCTTCTGGCCAAACTCATTCCCGTGCTGGATATTTTAGATCTGGCCGCCAAACACTCTTCCGACCCCGGCATCAAAATGGCCGTCGCTCAGTTTCGTGAAGTTTTACAAAGCGAAAACGTTCAGGAAATTATTCCCGCACCCGGTGATAAATTTGACCATGAACTCCACGAGTGTCTTGAAACTTTGCCGGGAGAATTAGATAATACTATAGCTGAATTAGTTACCCCCGGTTACAAAATCGACAAATTTATTATCCGCCCGGCTCAAGTCAAGGTTCACAAAAAATTAGCACTTGACAAGTAAGAGTGCCAATAGTATAAA
>VMGA01000046.1 GCA_007376345.1 Microgenomates group bacterium Gr01-1014_16
TGTAATCGTCTTCCAGGATCAATGTGAGATAACCGGAGCGGGCGGAGAGGGTAAGGCATATAAGAGTGCAACACATGCCTTTTTTTAATGCGGCAAAAACCGGATCATAACGGGCATGCCGTGTGTCCGGGGGGAGGGGACAGATGAAGTTTGACATAGGAAAGCCGGATTGTAGCCTAAATTTGGTAAGTTAGTCAAGTGGGGTCAGGATGGGTCAGGCGGAAGTCTGGTGGGGGTCAAGAAGGAAGCGGATTGGTGATCTATTGTTGGACGATGAGTATTTTTGAACAAGTGAAATATAAACTGTTTGGAGTGAGTGATTTTGGCGGCGAATTAATAAACAGGCCTGGAGGTGAGGCTTTGTTATTAAAAAAGGGAAGTGGTGGTTTGTTGGTGGAGGAAGGAGATTTGAAGAGAGTTGAGGAAGATGAATGTGGGAGAGGAATATAATTATGGAGCAAAACCTGCAGTATAAGGGGTAGGGGGAGAAATCAAGAAAGTGGGGTTTGGTTGGCCATTTTGGGGAATGCGTGATGCCGAAGCGGGTGAGGTGTTGAATGGTTTTTCGGAAGAAGATATCGCCAGACTGGTAACGAACGCGAACCTTTTGGATGGGGAAAACAATAGTTTTTGAGTTGTGGAGGAAGGTGCCTGCCTAGACCACCTTCCAGGTGGAAAGCTAAGTTGTATAATCGCATTTATGATTAAGTTTCATGACCCAAGCTCTGGTTTACGCTCGATTAGTGGAGGGTTTGTAAGCGAGGAAGAGAGAATATTTATTGAGGAAACTATGGCTGATTGGAAAGCTCGTTTTGAGGGTCTCACCGGCGAGCAAATTACACAATTGCAGGCTGAAGAAAATTTCAAACAGTTGGGAGATATGTTAGACGGTGTTGTGGCAAAAAGAGAATTTGCTGATGCGATTGAGAAGAGAATTGGGAGACGGGTTGAATTTCAGTAAATAAGGCTATTTAGGGTAGGGGGGTGAGGGCGAGAGATTTGAAATGGGGGTCGAAAGAAAGAATAAAATTAATGCCTTTTTCTTTAGCAGTGTTGGCTATTTCACAATCGATGACTGTTTCTTTGAGAATATCGTCGGTGACGTATAAATTGTATTTTCCGGAGATCTGTTGGGCTTTTTTTTGGGCGGGAGAATGATTTGTATCCTCAGGCCAGAAAAGAGAGATCCAAAAACTAGTATCGATTATGAGTGTGTCCATTTTTTGGGAAGCGGTTTTTTGGGGGTACCATAAAGATAATGATCAAGATTGTAGGATAAATCTTTGGGAGTATTTTTGGGCCACTTGAAAGTTTTGGCTAATTTGGCGATTTCTATGAGAGAGTTTTTTGGTTTGGGCTGGGATTTGGAGTAGTGCCTGACGGCTTTCCTAAAGATATCGGAAATGGTGGTGTTTTCAAAGGAAGCGGCCTGAAGAGCGAGGTTGTAGGATTGAGGATCAATATAGAGTTGCGTCCGCTTCATTAACATACATTGCTAGTATACATTGTGTAGATGGGATTGTCAAGAGGAGCAATTTGTGAAATACTAGATGGAATGAGCAGGGGGATGAGGAAGTTTTTAGTGAGGAGTTTGGTGGTTGTGGGAGTGGTGGGAGTACGGACGATAGGACGAATAGGACAAATTGGACAGATAGGACAAATAATGAGTAATGTGTGGCTAGTGCTTGGGTGGGTGATTGGGTATTTGCTGACAGAGATTGACGATTTGTTTTACGCGTATATTTGTAATCCGGAGCGGTGCTGGGACTCACTACGAGATTATGGATCGGGGCGCTGACAGAAAAGAATTTCCAAAAATGGTATTGGATGTTTGCCCGGGAGTTTAGCAAGCAGGAACATAGGGGGGTTTTGGGAGTTTGGGGAGTTTTGTGGGGATTGCAAATCATAGGCCTAATAAGATAGGATGGGTGGCATGGCCGTAGCAGATTTAACAAAAAACGAGTTTGACGAGAAGACGAAGTCAGGGGTGATACTGGTGGATTTCTGGGCGGAGTGGTGTGTGGCTCCGGAGAGCAGAGTGGCGGTGTCTCGGAGAGAAAGTTTGGCGGCGGAGGGGCTCCCAGTGGGGGGAAACATTTTGGCAATGGGAGAAAGCGGGGTAGTGGGGGATCGAGTGGAGAGGGCGGGGGTGACGGCTGACGGGGGCCATTGTAAACAGGTGAGGACGGAGGCCGGAAGAGTGTTAGAAACGACCGATGACCATTTATTTTATACCAACGAAGGATGGAAGAAGTCGGAACAACTAGTGAGGGGAGACAGGGTGGCCGTATTGCCGACGTTGGAGGAAGTGGATTGCCGGGTGGGAGAAGATATGGAACTGGTGGGACAGGAGGTGGTGGGTGAGATAGGGGAAGAATATGTGCGGGAGTTGGAGAAAATAGGCCTTTTTCCTTTGAGACTAACTTCGGATAAATTGCCGATAATGGCGCGAATTCTGGGGGCGGTGTTTTCCGACGGGAATTTGTATGAGGGGAAAAAGAATAATTATAGAGAAATAAGTTTTGCATTGGGAAGCCAGAGTGACGTGGAGGAGTTGACGGCGGATCTGCGGAAGTTGGGGGTAGAAAAAGTGCATGTAAAAGAAAGGTTAACAAAGAATGAGATACATTTGTAGCCCACACTTTCAAAGTAAAGGTATTATCTACAGCTTTGTGGCGGTTGTTGGTGGTATTGGGAGCACCGGCCGGAAGGAAGACAGATGCGGAATATGGTTTGCCGGGGTGGCTGGGTGGGGCGAGTGAACTGGTGCAGAGGGAGTTTCTGGCGGCTTATCTGGGTGGCGACGGGCCGAAAGTGGACATAAGGCAAGTGGAAAGGGAGAAAAAATTGCCATACAACAGCGTAAATATTAATGACTTGGAGTTTCATAAAAATGAGAGATTGGCAAAAAGCGGAATGGAGTTGGCAACAAGTTTGGCCCGATTATTGGAGAGTTTCGGAGTAAGGGTGGCTAAAGTGTTTAGTGAGGATGAGGGAGTAGTGTGGAAAAACGGCCGGCGGTCGGTAATTTTGCATGTTCGCTTTAAACACGACGTAGAAACGGCTTTTTCCCTGACGCGGCGGATCGGATATGTGTATTGCCGGATCGGATATGTGTATTGCCGACAAAAACAGGCGGTGGCCGAGGCGGCGGGCGAGTTTTTGGCTAGAATTCGCCGGAGAAGGGAGAAGTGGCAAGTGAACTATGCTATGGCTGTCCAGTGGGCGAAGGCGGGAGTGGGGGTAAAAGGAATAGCGGATAAATTGGGAGTGAATGCCGGAACGGTTTGGGGATGGGTGAAAGAGGGCAAGAAGGCGACGACAAATTATTATAAAGAGAAGTTTAGAGATTGGGTAGTGGGGGTTGAAATCGGCCTGAAGGACGGCCTAATGTGGGACATAGTTGATGGAGTGGGGGAGGTATTTTTGCCTAAAGTGGCCAGGATTTCCGTAGCGGCCAACCATAATTTTATTGCCAACGGATTTGTGGTGCACAACTGTGGTCCGTGCAAGATGTCTGCGCCGGTACTGGATCAATTGAGTGAAGAATATGCCGGCAAAGCTGTGATTTTTAAAGTTGACGTGGATAAAGAGACTGATTTGGCAGCAAGATTTGGGTGACTATCGTATGACAACCTATGACGTAATCATAATCGGGAGTGGGCCGGCAGGGCTGACGACGGGGATTTATACATCCAGGGCGAACCTGAAAACTTTGCTTTTGGCTGGAGAGAAGTGGGGAGGGCAACTCCAACTGACGACTCTGGTTGAAAATTATCCCGGATTTCCGGAGGGGATACAGGGACCGGATCTGATGACTAATATGAGGAAACAGGCGGAGAAGTTTGGGGTGCAAATAATGGATGAGAATGTGACGGGAGTGGAGTTTATAAATAAGCCATATAGGACGAATACGACTAATGGGACATATATGGGGAAGGCGATAATAATAGCAACAGGCGCGGAATTTAAGTGGTTGGGATTGCCGAGTGAGCAGAAACTAATTGGTAGGGGAGTTTCTTCATGTGCGACGTGTGACGCGGCGTTTTTTAAAGATAAAAAAGTGGTGGTGGTGGGAGGAGGAGATGCGGCAATGGAAGAGGCATTGGTATTAACAAAATTTGCTTCTGAAGTGACAATTGTGCACAGGAGAGGAGAATTTAGAGCCAGTAAAATTATGCAGGATCGGATAATGAGCCATCCCAAGATAAAAGTTGAGTTTAATGTGGAGGTAGTTGAGGTATTGGGTGAGAACAAAGTTGAGGGAGTCAAATTTAAAAATGGCGAGACATTATATTGCGATGGTTTATTTGTGGCGATAGGGCATTCACCTGCAACGAAAATATTTGAGGGGAAAATAGATTTGGACGAGAAGAAATACGCGACTAGGAAATTTAAGACAATGAGTAATGTGGAGGGGGTGTTTGTGGCGGGAGACGTACATGACCATGTATACAGACAAGCAATTACCGCAGCAGGATATGGATGTGAGGCGGCAATAGATGCAGATAGGTGGTTGACTGAAAACGGTCATACAGTGGTCATACAATAGTCATTGATTGTCATAGATTGTTTATGGTATAAGAATGGACATGGCAGTAAGAAGAACAACGCACGTGGAAGAGATGCCGATGGTGGCAGAGTTGCCTAAGAAGAGCATGTGGGATAAGTTGGGACCGGTGTTGGTGGTGCTATTGATAGTGGCGGCGTTTGCGATCGGGTCGTTGTGGACTAAGACAAAATACGTGGGAACTGGCACAGCGGTTGCTCCAGTAGCTGAAGGAAACGCGGTGCCGTCCAAATATAAGAATTTGGCGGAGGCGTTTAAGGATTATGCCAAGCAGATAAAAATAGACGGAAATAAATTGGTGAGTTGTATGAATAGCGGTGACAAGAGTTCGGTGGTGCAGGCGGATTTGACCGAAGGATCGGGCTTTGGTGTGCAGGGGACTCCGGCGTTTTTTATAAACGGGAGACTTTTGGCTGGGGCGTATCCGTTTGAGGAGTTTAAGAAAATAATTGACGAAGAGCTGTCCGGTAACCCTAAACCGACGGGGACGAGGGCGCAGGTGAGTCTGGGGAGTGCGTCGACGAGGGGGAGCGGGAAGGTGACGTTAGTTGAATATTCGGACTTTCAGTGTCCGTTTTGCAGTCGGGCGCTGCCGACGGTACAACAGATCATGAAAGAATATGACGGGAAAGTGCTGTTTGCTTACAAGCATTTTCCGCTGTCGCAAATCCATCCTAACGCGCAAAAAGCAGCTGAGGCGGCGGAGTGTGCTCGGGATCAGGGGAAGTTCTGGGAGTTCCACGACAAGCTGTTTGAGGATCAAAACAACTGGGCTAATGTGCCACAGACGTGAAGTTGAACGCGAAGCAGTTACGGGTGACGAGGCCAAGTGAGGAGGAGCTGGCAAAAATAAAAAGAAAACCGATTTATTTTGTGCTGGATAACGTACTGGATACCTATAATATTGGATCGATTTTCCGGTTGGCGGATGCTATTGCGGCCAAGGAGGTGATTTTGTGCGGAGGGACGGAGAGGCCGCCCAGCAGCAGAATCCATAAGGCGGCGGTGGGGATGGAAGAATGGGTACCGTGGAGGTACGAACCAGATGCGGCTTCCGCATTGGCAAGCCTCAAATCCCAAATCCCAAATCTCAAAGTTGTTGCGGTGGAGCAGGATCCTAGAGCGATATTGCTGTTTCACCTCACCCACCCTGCCGGGTTCCCCCTCTCCACAGTTGTGGAGAGGGATGGAAAGCAGAAGGCTTACGCTATTGTTGTCGGTCATGAGACGGAAGGAATATCAAAAGAAGTCTTGGATATGGCAGATACTATAATAGAAATACCGATGTTCGGGATCAATAAAAGCCTGAATGTGCACGTGAGCCTGGCGGTAGTTGTGTATAAAATGTTGTCATACAGTAGTCATTCAATTGACATACAGTAGGCATACGATGGGGGAATCACAGCCAAATTATTTTGACAAGTTTTTCTACCGATTTGAATTCCGGGTCGCCGGTTAAAACTGCGGCGTGGTTTTCCAGGGCGAGAGCTGTGGCAAAACAATCGGCAAATGACATGGGGTGGACGGCTTTGATTTCGGCGGCAGCGAGAACGATTTCGTCTGAGAGAGAAATAATTTTTATAGGCAAGGCTTTGAGAATGGCTAAGACTTCGTGTCCCTTATCAAGACCCGATTCACGGATAGTTTTGTAATAAACCTCGGCCAGATTGATGTATGAAAGAAAAAGATGGATTTTGCCGGATTTGGCGTCCTGGAGGAGGGTAGTGACTTTGGAGCTGGCAGGTTCAGCCCTAAAATAAGCAATGAGAGCAAAGCTATCAAGAACAATTGATTTGGTCATTCGTGAAGCTGGTCTGATTTGCGGTCGGCGAGCAGATCTTTGGACCAGGTTTTGCCGTCCGAAGAAGAGAGCAGGCCGTGGCCGGCGGTAACGATATCAATGGACGTGACTGGTTTGAGGGTAAGAGTCTGATCGTGGAGATTGGGAAAAACCATAACTTTGCCTTGAGGTTGAAAACCGAAAGCTTTTCTGAGAGCTGAAGGGATAAGCAGTTGACCTTTGTTGGAAATATCGATTGTGGTTGGAAGTATCATAATGTTTCCTACTTTTTAAATGATATACTACTTTTTGTGGGTTGTCAAGATGGGTGTTTGACAAATTAGTGATCATACTATATATTATGGGTTATGAAGCGACAAGGAGTGTTTGTTTCAGGGTTAATAGGGATAGCCTTAGGGGTAGGCGCGCATGTGGGGTTTGAAGTAAATGGACTTTCGTTACAGATGGATGGCTATAGAAATGTTTATCAGGCAGGTGAACAGCCTCCAGCTGTTGGTTTTGCTGTGGGATTGGGATCGCGGGGTTCTAAAAAACTTGACGATTTACTAGGCAAACCTAATTTTGATGATGGGGGTTTGCGACTGGGTCCAGTGGTGTGTGACGATTTCAAGGGAGTCAAACCTGCGGAAAATCTTGAAGACCGATTTTGGGTGAGGGGTGTGTTTTGTGAGGTTCAGTATTAATAGACGAAGATCTGAACGTGCAGGTGGTAGTTGCGGTGGTGGTTTACAAATTGTTGGAAGTAATGTAATATTAGCTTCGCTTCGGGGATCTGGCTCTTTGACATAGATAATTATTTAGTCAGCAATATTTTTGAGAAGGACACTTCTTGGACTTCAAGAAGTGGTATGGAAAATTTTTTTTGAGAGTTTGATCCTGGCTCAGGATGAACGCTGGCGGCGTGCCTTAGGTATGCAAGTGGAACGATTTTCTGATGGTCGCAAGACTGTTGGGAAGTAGTCGCAGACGGGTGAGTAATGCGTAGGAATCTACCCTTTGATGGGGAATAACTTGGCGAAAGCCGGGCTAATACCGCATAAGTACTGAGAGCAATCGAAGTAGAAAGGCCTTAACCGGTCGTCGAAGGAGGAGCCTATGTCCTATCAGCTAGTTGGTGGGGTAAAAGCCTACCAAGGCTATGACGGGTAGCTGGACTGAGAGGTCGGTCAGCCACAATGGTACTGAGATACGGACCATACATCTACGGATGGCAGCAACTGGGAATTTTGCGCAATGGGCGAAAGCCTGACGCAGCGACGCCGCGTGGAGGATGACGGTTTTCGGATCGTAAACTCCTTTTGTCCCGACACATGTCGGGAAGAATAAGCACCTACTAACTACGTGCCAGCAGTCGCGGTAATACGTAGGGTGCGAGCGTTATCCGGATTTACTGGGCGTAAAGAGTTCGTAGGCGCCATGTGAAGTTCTGTTTGAAATACCAAGGCCTAACCTTGGGACCGGGCAGAAGACTCATATGGTTTGAGTGGGTTAGGGGGTACTGGAACTGTCGGTGTAGCAGTGAAATGCGTTGATATCGACAGGAACACCAAGGGCGAAGGCAGGTACCTGGGACCCAACTGACGCTGAGGAACGAAAGCTAGGGGAGCGAAAGGGATTAGAGACCCCTGTAGTCCTAGCCGTAAACGATGTACGCTTGATCCTCGGATTTCTTCCCGGCTTTTGTCGGGAAGAGGGGGTCGGAGCTAACGCATGAAGCGTACCGCCTGGGGAGTACGGCCGCAAGGTTGAAACTTAAAGGAATTGACGGGAAGGCGCACAACCAGGGGAGCATGTGGTTTAATTCGAGACGAAGCGAAGGACCTTACCCAGAATTGACATGCTACCGTTTATTCTGATGGAAACATCGGAAAATCCAACGTAAGAAGGATGGTAGCACAGGTGTTGCATGGCTGTCTTCAGCTCGTGCCGTGGGGTGTCGGCTTAAGTGCCGAAACGAGCGCAACCCCTGTCCCGTGTTAAATACTTCACGGGAGACTGCCCCGCCGTTTGGCGGGGAGGAAGGAGGGGATGACGTCAAGTCAGCATGATCCTTATATCTGGGGCCACACACATCCTACAATGGGGTGGAACAATGGGTTGCCAAGCCGCAAGGCGGAGCTAATCCCAGCAAAACACCCCTCAGTTCAGATTGGGGGCTGCAACTCGCCCCCATGAAGATGGACTTGGTAGTAATCGCGGATCAGCAGGCCGCGGTGAATACGTTCTCGCCTTTTGTACACACCGCCCATCAAGCCAGCAAAGTCGGGGGTGCCTGACGTTCGCCATTTTGGCGGAAGAGGGTAAACTCGGCGATGAGGGCTAAGTTGTAACAAGGTATCCCTAGCCGAAGCTGGGGATGGATCACCTCCTTTCTAGGAGATTTGACCCCAGTGTTATTTTTCGGTGAGTCACTAAAAAACTAACCGGCATTTGCAGGTTTGTCCACGAACGTCAGAGTGGAGAAACGCTGATTTTCCTACCACTTCTTGGAGCCTAATAAGATAGTCATACGATGGTCATACCATTGTCATGGATTGTCATACAATTGAAAACCCGCCTCATCAGCGGGTTTTTTGGTGGTAAAATTGCAAAAATGTTACAGGGATTTAATTGCGAGAGAGAAAACTGTTTGGTTGCCAGACTACGTGTAGGGAAATATGGGAGATTGAATGTTAATTGTAAAGAATGTGGATTGATCGGGGATGTGGGAGAGGTGGGTGTGAAAGCGGAAGAAGTCAAATCTTCGGTTAATTCTACTTAAATATCCGACAGTCGGATTATTTGGTTAACGGCGGTTTCATTCCAAGTCCCATGTGGGGTCGGTGGTAATGATATCGCTCCA